>JAHBXB010000003.1:0-300000 GCA_019636655.1 Phycisphaeraceae bacterium
GACCAGCGCGGCCTGGAACTCCGCCGCCGCTCCCGCGAAACCGCCCGCCGCGCCGCCGCCCTCCTGCTTCGCCTCGCCAACTTCACCCCCGGCCCGCGACGCTTCACCTCCACCCCGCGGCCATCTCCAACTCCATCACAGCCCACCCCAACTTCGACCTCCTCCCCCTCCGAGCCCATTCAGTCTCACGTTTCCGCTCCCCTCCCCGCCCCTCCGTCACGACCAGTCCCGGCCCCCGCTCCGTCCGCCACTGCACCCCTACCCCAACCTATCTCCGATCATCCCGCCCCACTTCCCCGAATCCCGCTCCCCCAACTCACCCCCGCCGCGCCCACAGCCCACTCATCCCCTCGCCTCCCCTCCCCAGTCCCCTGCGCCGCCGGCCCCTAGTGCCGCGAGCCCTCGAGGCATTCCGCCGCATCCTCCAGGATGTACGCCGACAGCACATCCGGCTTCCCCGCCGAGACCAGCGACGAGTGCAGCATGAACTCGGCGTGATACTCCATCGCGCCCGCCACCGATGCGTCCGCCTCCCCAGCCTCGATGAACACATGGATCCCCCATGGATGGTTCGTCCCGTTGTCCGGCTGGATGTTCTCCACGTGCCACGCCGCGGCTGCCAGGCACCGCCGCCGCCACTCCTCGCGCCCGCGCAGCCGCGCCAGATGCCACGCCGCATGCAGCGAACTCAGTTCCTCCTCTGTCCAAACCTCGATCGGACCCGATGGCTCCCCGAGCAACGGCCCCTGCCCTTGCTCCCCCGATCCAAGCGCCGCCACCACCCTCCCCGGATCCGCCCCATGATCCAGGAGCATCGACCACAACCTCGCCGCCGGCCCGCCCGACTCAACCGCCGCACCCCTGCGCCCGGCCCGCCACGCGAGGAACGGCCCATCCACCTCGCGCCGATGCCCCGCCTCATCCCGAAACTCTCCGGACGGCGGCATTCCCGGACCAACAGACAGCCCCGCGTACCCCCGCAATCGGTTCGCCCACTGGCGGGTGTGGACGCTCGGCATGAAGGATGCTCCAGTCGACGCAAGAACTCTTGGCGCAAGTCGGTGCGCGGGTATGCTAAGCGTGGGATGTCACGCGCCGACGCCTCAACACTCTCTCGGTTGCACGAGCGGCTCTGCCCCTCCTGCGGCTACCGCGGCCGGGACCTTCCGGTCGCCAGCGACAGCCACGATTTCGAATGCCCCTCCTGCGGCGCCGACCTCTACGCCCGCCCCCCGCGCAGCTACGCCGAGATGGAAGGCCTCTCGGGCGCCGACGACTGCGCCACGCTCCTCGATGTCGAGGACCTCGCCGGTGTTTCTCTACCGGGAGGCCGGCGACGCCGCAGCCTGCTCCGCCGCCTGTGGGCCTGGTTTACCCGCCGCTAGGTCCACCGCCGCCATCCCCGGCTCCAGCAACTCGACCCGCAGCGCCCCCTGCGCCGCCGGCCGCGAAAGCCCAAGTTCACAACTCACCGGCCCCCCCCGCCTGAACCGCTCGGCGTTGGGCGCCTCGTGCCATCGTCCCGGCGCCCTCGTGGGGTGGTACAGATGAAGCACGATGATCCGGTCAACCCCGACCGCCGCCCGTCCGCCCGACCGGTGAAACCGCCGGCCGAAGTCGTCGTCCTCCTGCCCGTAGTCCTCGTACCCCTCGTCAAACCCGTTGAGCATCCGGTACGCACCCAGCGACACCGAGAAGTTCGCGCTCAGCAACTTCGGCTTGTGCGCCTTCCCGAGCCCGAATCGCCGCAGCCACTGCTCGCGTGCGTACCGCCGCTGCCGCCGCGCCAGCATCCCGCCCTGGGCCGCCGTTACCTCGACAGGCAGCAGCCCCTGCCGCAGCCGGGCCTCGTCGAACCCGTCTGTCTGCTCCGGTGTGAGGTCGACCCGGTACCCGATGACCAGGTCCGCCCGCCGTCGCTTCGCCAGGGATGCGTGCAGCAACACCGCGTCCGACGCCGGGCAGCAGTCCCCATCCAGGAGCACCAGCCGCGCCTCGTCGGGCAACTCCGGCCATCGCGCCAGCGCCGCCCGCACCCCGTTGTTGCGAACCTGGCTCGACCGCCCGCGCCCCGTGAACGGACGCCACACCCGCACGATTGGAACCCCGAACTCGCTCGACGCCGCGCCGATCGTCTCCAGCAACTCGCGTTCGTCCGTGTCGCACGACACCACGACCCCGTCCGGTCGCCTCGACTGCGATGCCACGCCAAGCAGCGTCCGGCGCAGGTGCCGAGGGGTATGAGTGGAGAGGATCACAATGATCGGGGCGTCGCTCATCGGCCGCACAAGTGTAAGCGACGCCGCCCTCCCGCCCTGCCACGGTTCCCGGACGCTGGAAGGCTTGCCCGTTCGTGCGAGCGGTGCCGCCTGTGCCGCGACCCGTTGCACTCAGCCGCCCCGATCAATGCACGCCCGTCCCCGATCGCTCGATGTCAGGACCGGGCCCTGGGCGGCCCGGAGGCATCCATGACGGCACCCGGCACATGTGTTCGTGCTGACGACTACGGCCAGCGCGCCGAGGCAAACGGCCGCCCGGTCCAGGGCTCCACCCGCGGCAGCGTCCGCTTCAGCGCCGAACTCGACCTGGCCGAACTCGACGGACGGCGCCGCCCGGGCATGCCCTGGATCGGTCACGGCATCGAGATCAGCCGCTCGGAACTCGTCTTCCTCTCACGCAAGATGTGCTACGAGGAGCGGCTCCTCCTGGTCGCCGTGCACCTGATCGACGACCGGCCCGTCCCGCTCTTCGGCTCCGTCAACGGATGCGAGTACTACGGCGAGGGGCTCTACCGTACCTCGCTCTCCCTGCAGGAACTCCCGGAGGAGGACCCTGTCCGCGCCTGGATCAAGGAGATGAGCCACAAGGCGGGCAACTGACCGCCGCCAGTTGACCCGGGCACGCCACATGCTGAACCTTGCCCCATGGACGTGCTGACGGACGCCAACGACCTGCCACGACTCGCCGGCTGCCGGCTCGTCCCGACCATGGGCGCCCTCCACGAGGGCCACCTGAGCCTGCTCCGCGAGGCCCGCCGCCGCGGCGATGGACCGGTCGTCGCGACGATCTTCGTCAACCCGACCCAGTTCGGCCCGTCCGAGGACCTCTCGAAGTACCCCCGCACACTCGACGCCGACCTCGCCGCCTGCAAGGAGGCCGGCGCCGATGCGGTGTTCGTTCCCAGCGCCGATGTCGTCTACCCGCCCGAGTCGCCGCCGCTGGTCCCCGCGCTGCCGCCGGTTGCGACAACCCCAGGACTCGAGGACCGCGTGCGCCCCGGCCACTTCGCCGGAGTCTGCCAGGTCGTGCTGCGGCTGTTCGACCTGACGCGGCCGAGCCTCGCCGTCTTCGGCGAGAAGGACTGGCAGCAGTTGCAGGTCGTCCGCGCGATGGTGGCGCAGGAACGTCTGGATGTGCAGATCATCCAGGCGCCGACGCTGCGAGAACCCGGCGGTCTGGCCATGAGCAGCAGGAACCGATTCCTCTCGGAGGACGATCGTCGGCGTGCTCTGGCAATCAGCGCCGCCCTCTGCGAGGCGCAGCGTGCCCGCGAGGCGGACGAGGCCGAAGGGATGATGGTCGGAGTCCTTGCCGCCGCGGGGATCCAGCCCGACTATGCCGTGGCGCGCGATGCAGAGAGCCTGCTCCCGCCCTCGCCCGGTCCGGGCGAGTCACGGCCGATCCGTCTGCTGGTCGCTGCGCGGGTGGGGCCCATCCGGCTGCTGGACAACGCGCCGTGGGAGCCGGCGACGAGGGGTCGCGCATGACGCTCAGATGGCCATTGCGACGGCTCGCGGCGCCCGTCGCAATGGCTATCATGGCCCGATCGCCGTTCGTTCCATCAGCCTGCTTTTGCCGAGGGATTCGACTTGCTCCGCACGCCGCTGCACCAGTTCCACATTGATCACGGGGCCAAGATGGTCGAGTTCGCCGGCTGGGAGATGCCGCTGAGCTACGCGGGGGTGAACGGGTCGCCCGGCGGGCTGACCGAGGAGCACCTCCAGGTCCGGTCTGCGGGCGGGCTCTTCGACGTGTCGCACATGGGCCGGGTCAAGATGACCGGCCGGCACGCCCGGCGGCTGCTGGAGCGGCTCTGCACGCGCCGGATCGGCGACATGCAGGTCGGCCAGTGCCGGTACTCACTGGTGTGCAACGAGAACGGCGGCGTGCGCGACGACGTCATCGTGTACCGGAATGACGACGACGACTTCCTCGTTGTGGTGAACGCGAGCAATCGCGAGAAACTGCTCGGCCACTTCGAGCAGGTGCGCACCGCAGGGGACATGTCGGTCAAGATCGACGACCAGACCGCAGGCACCGCGATGGTGGCCCTGCAGGGCCCGAAGGTGATGCCGCTGATCTCGAAGTTCAGCAACGAGATCCCGTCGCTCAAGCGGTACCGGTTCGCGGTGAAGAACCTGCTGGTCCTCAAGCTCGTGGTCAGCCGGACGGGGTACACGGGCGAGGACGGCGTCGAGGTCATCCTGCCCGCAATGGCCGTCGGGATGGCGATGAAGATGCTGCTCAAGGATGCCGGGATGGACCGCTCCGACGCGATCATCCGTCCGGCGGGCCTCGGCGCGCGGGACACCCTGCGGCTGGAGGCGGGGATGCCCCTGTACGGCCACGAACTCGGCGAGGAGTTCGACGCGCTCTCATCGGGCCTCGATTTCGCGATCGCGCTCGACAAGGACTCCGACGAGCGGGGCGAAAAGTTTATCGGCATGGACGCGCTGCGGCGCATCCGCGACAACGGCGGACCGGCGCGCCGGCTTGTCGGTCTGCGGCTCGAGGGGAAGCGCAGCGCCCGCCAGGGGATGGCCGTCAAGGCCGGGAGCAAGGCGGTGGGCGTCGTCACCAGCGGCTGCCCGAGCCCGACGCTCGGGTACCCGATCGCCATGGCCTATGTGGACAAGGAGTTCGCGGTGGCCGGAACCGAACTTGCCGTGGACACCGGCCGGGAGGCGGTGATGGAGGCGGCAATCGTGCCGATGCCGTTCTACAAGGCGCCGAAGGTCGGCTAGCGTGACGGCAGGACGGCTCGAGCAATGGGGGAGAGACGGCTCGATGCGCAGGCTCTACTTCGACAACGCGGCGACCAGTTTCCCCAAGCCCGACAGGGTCTTCGAGGCGATGGATGCGTTTGCACGCTCCAACGGCTCCTCGCCCAGGGGCCGGTACCGGGAGGCCCGTGACGCGGCGGACCTCGTGCAGACGTGCCGCGAGCGGATCGCCACGCTCATCGGCGCGACCAACCCGGAGGGGATCGTGTTCACGCTGAACACGACCGATGCGCTGAACCTCGCGATTCACGGCATGGTCGAGCACCGCCGGCGGACCGAGCCGGGGAGGCCGATCCACCTCGTCACCAGTTGGCTCGACCACAACTCGGTGCTGCGGGTGCTCAACTCGCTCGACGGCCTCGGAGTCGAGCAGACAAGGATCATGCCCGAGCCGGGCACGCACCACGTCACGCCGGGGCAGGTCGCGGCGGCGATCCGGAAGGACACGCTTCTTGTCGCGGTGAACCACGCCAGCAACGTCACCGGCGCCGTGCAGCCTGTTGCCGAGATCGGCCGGGTCTGCCGCGTTGCGGGGGTTCCCTTTCTCGTTGATGCGGCCCAGTCGCTCGGCCACGTCCCTGTCGACGTCGGCGAGATCGGGGCGGACCTGCTGGCCTTTCCGGGGCACAAGGGGTTGCTCGGTCCGACCGGGACGGGTGGGCTGTACATCCGCCGCGGGATGGAACTGCTGCTGGAACCGGTGCGGCAAGGCGGCACCGGGACCAGATCAGAAGAGGACGTTCAGCCGCGGATGCTGCCGGACCGGTTTGAGCCGGGGTCGCCGAACACCGTCGGGATTGTCGGGCTTTCCGAGGGGGTTCGGCACCTGCTTGATCACGGGGCCGAGTCGGTACGCGAGCACGAGCGGCGTCTCATGGAGCCGATTCTCGAGGGCGTCTCCCAGGGCCGGTTCGAGGGGCTCTCGCTGCTTGGGCCTCGTGACGCACGCGGTCGCGTCGGGGTGTTCTCGTTCGTGCACGAGTCGCTGTCTCCGGTGCGGATCGCGGACCTGCTCGAGGAGCGGTTCGGCATCCTCACACGGGCGGGGCTCCACTGTGCGCCGCTGGCGCACCGGATGCTGGGCACCGATCCGCCACGCGGCGAGGGCGCGGTGCGGCTGAGCCTGGGGCCTTTCCTGACTGGGGAGGAGGTTGAGTATGCGTGCCGGGCGCTCGAAGAGGTGTGCACCGAGAGGGCGCCGGCGGGGGCGCGGCGGGCGTAGTCGGCTAGTCCTGCGTGGGGACGTCTTCCCAGCGGCCGTCCATGTGGCGGACGATGGCGCCGCTGGTGACGTAGATGACCTGCTCGGCGATATTGGTCGAGTGGTCGGCCATCGCCTCGGCGCAGGTGGCGATCTCCTGCAGCGCGACGGCCAGGTCGACGGAGACCTGGCCGGTGGCGACCTGCGAGGACACCTCGCGGAGAACGGTGCGCTTGAAGGCTTCTACGGCGTCCTCGCTGGCGAGGGCGACGCGGGCGAGTTTCTTGTCGCCGCGGTCGAGAGAGGTGATCACGTCGCGGAGGATGCCGACGACGCTGTTGGCGAGGACCCGGAACGCCTGGGGCACGGCCGCGGCGGAGCTCTGGAGTGTCCTGATCTGCTTGGCGATGCGGAGGCCAAGGTCGGCGATGCGCTCGAGTTCGTTGTTGACCTTGACGATGGTCAGGACCATGCGGAGCTGGTCCGGCGGGAGGGCGGCGCCGGCGGCGGTCGCATCCTTGAGCAGGTCGACGGAGGCTTGCTCGATCGCGACGTCGACGCGGTCGATGATGTTGTCGGCCTGGAGGATCTGGTCGGCGGCCTCGGCGTCTTTCGCGAAGACGGCGTCGAAGGCCGCTTCGATGAGGGTCTGGACGCGCCGGCCCTGCTGCGCGATGTCCGCCCGGAGCATCGCGAGTCGCTGTGCAAAGCCTTGTGGTGTGGTCGGCATGGCGGGCGGGGCCTCGATCGCGGGCGCGGCCGCGATTCCAATAGCGTACCCGATACCGCGATGGAGTTCCCAGCGGGGGCGAGGCCGGGCCCGCATTGGGTATCATGCGACGCCCGGCGGGGCCTGTGGGGGCCATGCCCGGGACCGCACGTCTTCACAAAGGGGCCCCAAGTCCATGCTCTTCGAGATTGATCGAATCCACGCCCGTCAGATCCTTGATTCCCGCGGCAACCCGACGGTTGAGGTCGACGTTGAACTCGCGGGTGGCGCGATGGGGCGGGCCGCGGTGCCGTCGGGCGCTTCCACGGGGGAGCACGAGGCGGTGGAACTCCGCGACGGGGACAAGGGCAAGTACGGCGGGAAGGGGGTGCGCAAGGCGGTCGCCAATGTCAACGAGCGCATCGCCGCGGCGGTGGTCGGGATGGACGCGCGGGACCAAGAGGGCGTGGACGCGGCGATGATCGAACTCGACGGCTCGGCGACGAAGGCGTCGCTCGGGGCGAACGCGGTGCTGGGGGTGTCGATCGCGGTGGCGAAGGCCGCCGCGGAGGCGTCGGGGTTGCCGCTGTTCCGGTACCTGGGCGGGTCGGCGGCGAAGGTGATGCCGGTGCCGATGCTGAACATCCTGAACGGGGGGAAGCACGCGGACAACACGGTGGATTTCCAGGAGTTCATGATCCAGCCGTGGGGCTTCGACGATTTCGGCGAGGCGATGCGAGCGGGCGTGGAGATCTACCACGCGCTGAAGAAGGTGCTCCACGACAAGGGGTTGTCGACGGCGGTGGGTGACGAGGGCGGGTTTGCGCCGAACCTCAAGAGCAACGAGGAGGCGCTGAAGATCATCGAGGAGGCGGTGGGGCGGGCGAAGTACAAATGGGGGGAGCAGATCTTCGTCGCCCTCGACCCCGCCACGAGCGAGTGCTGGAACGAGGCCGCCGCGGACAAGAAGGCGAAGAAGCCGGGCTACAAGATGTTCAAGAGTTCCGGCGAGGTGCTGTCGAGCGACGACATGATCGAGTTGTGGGCGTCGTGGTGCAAGAAGTACCCGATCCGGTCGATCGAGGACGGGCTGGCGGAGAACGACTGGGCGGGGTGGAAGAAGCTCACCGCGAGGCTGGGGGACCGGGTGCAGCTCGTGGGCGACGACCTGTTCGTGACGAACCGGAAGTTCCTGTCGCGGGGGCTGTCGGAGGGGTGCGGGAACGCGATCCTGGTGAAGGTGAACCAGATCGGGACGCTGTCGGAGACGTTCGATGCGGTGAACCTGGCGATGCGGAACCGCTACTCGGCGGTGCTGTCGCACCGGTCGGGCGAGACCGAGGATTCGACGATCGCGGACATCGCGGTGGCGACCAACTGCGGGCAGATCAAGACCGGCGCGCCGTGCAGGTCGGACCGGAACGCGAAGTACAACCAGTTGCTGCGGATCGCCGAGATGCTGGGGGATGATGCGGTGTACGGTGCGGCGACGTGGAACCGCTGACAGGAGGGCGCGGTGGAGAAGCCCAGGGAAGTGGACCGGCGGGTGCTGCACAAGGGGCGGAAGTTCGACCTTGAGCAGGTGACTCTCGCAACGAGTTCCGGCCGGCGGATGACGCGCGAGGTCGTGCGGCATCCGGGCGCCGTCGTCGTGGTCCCGGTACTGGCGGACGGTCGGCTGGTGATGATCCGCAACTACCGGTTCGCGGTCGGGGAGACGCTCTACGAGTTCTGCGCGGGAACGCTCGAGCCGCCGGAGCCGCCGGCGGAATGCGCCCGGCGGGAACTGATCGAGGAGACGGGGTACGAGGCGGCCGAGATGGAGGGGCTCGGATCCTTTTATACGACCTCGGGGATGACCGATGAGAGGATGCACGCCTTCATCGCGCGGCGCCTGACCGAGGTGGGGCAGCGGCTCGAGGAGGATGAGCAGATCGAGGTGGTCCTCAAGTCGCCGGAGGAGGCACTGGCGATGGTGGACTCGGGGGAACTGGTGGACGCCAAGTCGATCGTGGCCCTGCTCAGGGCGCACCGGCTGGGCAGGCTGAGGCCGTAGGGCTCGAGGGAACGGCCGGCGGCGGCGATGGTAGAAAGGGTGTGCAAGCAGGACGCGGAGCGGCCATGGGATTCCAGGATCGGAGGTACAACGAGAATGTGGGGCGGGGCGGGGGGTTCAGCCGCGCGCTGCGCCGCCTGGCGGTGGGGGAGGACAGTTTCTTTTCGTGGGCCGTGCCGCTGTTCACAGCGTTCCGGATCCGCGTGCGGGTGCACCTGCTGTTCATCTTGTTCGCCGCGGTGCAGTTGATTCAGTCCATGCGGAGCGACTGGATCAGTTTCGGGTACCAGGCGTACGCGATCGCGGCGCTGTTTATCGTGGTGCTGCTCCACGAGTTCGGCCATTGCTTTGCCTGCCGGTGGGCGGGCGGGGAGGCGGACCGGATCCTGATGTGGCCGCTCGGCGGGCTGGCTTCGACGTCGCCGCCGAACCACTGGAAGGCGCACCTGATCACGACGGCTGGGGGGCCGGCGGTCAACGTGCTGCTGCTCCCGGTGTTCGGCGCGATGGTGGTGGGTGTGGGCGTCGACTGGCATGCGCTGCTGTCGAACCCGTTCGACCCGTACCGGGCGATCGTGGTGGCGGGCATCACGACGCACACGGAGCGGCTGGTCTTCTGGCTCTACCAGATGAACCTGATGCTGCTGATGTTCAACGTGCTGCTGCCGATGTACCCGCTGGACGGGGCGAGGCTGCTGCAGGAGGTGCTGTGGAAGTACGTCGGGTACGAGCGGTCGATGTCGATCTCGGTCAACCTCGGGCTGGTGGTGGCCGTGATCGTCGGGCTGTACGCGCTAACGACGCCGGGGAACTCGATCCTTCTCGGGGTGGCGATTTTCGCGGGGTTCATGTGCGTGAACGAGCGGCGGAACCTGCAGTTCATGAGGGACGCGGGCGAGTTCGCACCCTCGTACGCAACCGCGGCGCGGGCGGCGGCTGTCCCACCGAGGCGGGATGCCCGAGCTGAGAAACGGGCCGTGCGCGAGGCGGCCCGTGAGGCGGCGGAGCAGGCGGAGATCGACCGGATCCTGGAGAAGATCGCCCGCGAGGGGATGGGGAGACTGACGTCGCGCGAGCGGCGCACCCTCGAGCAGGCAACGGAGCGGAAGCGACGCGGCTAGTCTTTGGCCTTCCGGCGGCTTGTCGTCCGGGATCAGGAAGCGTTCATGGGGCTGGCGGATCGAGACTACTACAGGGCGAGGAGCGGCGGCGGCGGCGCTGTGCGCCCGAGCGATCGCGTGTGGAGCCTCAAGCCCGTGTCGGTGAACACGTGGCTGATCGTGATCAACATCCTGGTCTTTGTCGTGGGTGGCACGCTGCTGCACGGCAAGGACTGGTCGGTCGCTGGTTCATGGGCGTTCCCGGAGGGGACGACGCAGGAGCAGATGCGGCTGTCGTGGGTGGACGAGAAGGTCACGTTCAAGGTTCCCGATGGGCCGGGGCATATGTTCTACCACCCGGTATACGTGCCGCGGGTGGACTCGGCGGGGAAGGTCAGGATGGGGCCGGATGGCAAGCCCGCCGCGTACGAGCCGGTGGGGCGGCAGGAGGTGCTGCGGCTGCCGATCCTCACGGCGATCGGGCACTTCTCGACGGGGAAGGCGTTCATTCAGTACGAGGTGTGGCGGTTCATCACGTTCCAGTTCCTGCATGCCAACTGGATGCACATCGCGTTCAACATGCTGGGGCTGTACTTTGTCGGCGGGATGGTCGAGCAGCGGCTGGGGGGGAAGCGGTACCTGGCGTTCTACCTGATGTGCGGCATCTGCGGCGCGCTGGTGTACCTGTTCCTGAACCTGCTGGGGTACCTCAACATCAACCTGCCGGGGGTGCTGTTCTCGGATCCGTACACGCCGCTGGTGGGGGCGTCGGCGGGGGTGTTCGGCGTGCTGCTGGCCGCGGCGTATCTGTACCCGCGGGAGATCGTGGATGTGCTGTTCATCCTGCCGATGGAGCTGCGGACGGCGGTGTACGCGTTCACGGCGCTGGCGGTGGTGAACCTGTTCATGGGAGGGAACAACGCGGGGGGCGATGCGGCGCACGTGGGCGGGGCGATTGCGGGGGCGTACTTCATCCGGCACCCGCACCTGCTCAACGAGTTCTTCGACATCTTCGGGAGATCGGCGCCGGCCGCGGCCCGGAAGCCCGGGGTGGCGAGGGCGGTGTTCGACGATCCGGAGATCGACCGCATCATGGCCAAGGCGAGCCAGCACGGGCTGGCGAGCCTGAGCGACGGGGAGCGGCGGGCGCTGCGGTCGGCGCGCGAGGGGTTGGGATGATCGGCGCGAGTTCTCCCCGCCGGGCGGAGAGCCGGGACGACAGGAACCCATGAGCCTGACGCTGCAGATCGAAGCGCGGTCGCGCCGGTGCCAGGCCAGGACGGGCCGGGTGGTGACGCCCAACGGGAGTTTCGAGGTGCCGGCGTTCATGCCGGTCGGCACGCGGGCGACCATCAAGGGCGTGCTGCCGTCGCTGGTGCGGGAGATCGGGGCACAGATCGTGCTCGCGAACACGTACCACCTGATGCTGCGGCCGGGGGAGCGGATCGTCGCCGGGCAGGGGGGGCTGCACCGGTTCATGAACTGGTCCGGGCCGATCCTGACGGATTCGGGCGGGTACCAGGCGTATTCGATGGCGGACCTCAACACGGTGACCGACGACGGGGTGACGTTCCGCTCGGTGGTGGATGGATCGCGGGTTCACCTGTCGCCCGAGCGGGCGATCGAGGTGCAGAACCTGCTCGGGGCGGACATCATCATGGCGTTCGACGACTGCCCGCCGAGCGTGGATCCCGGGGCCGCGCCGGTGAACCAGACGCGGCTGCGGGAGGCGGCTCGGCGCGATTCAAGAGGAGCGTCGTACGACCATGCGAAGCGGCTGAGGGAGGCCAACGAGCGGACGGTGCGATGGCTGGAGCGGTGCCGGGACGCGCACATGGGAGGGCCGCGAGCGGCGGACCAGGCGCTCTTCGGGATCGTTCAGGGCGGGACGGATCTGGAGCAGCGTGCGTGGTCGGTGTCTCGGGTGTGCGGCATCGAACTGCCGGGGTACGCGATCGGCGGGGTCGCGGTCGGTGAGGAGTTCGAGCAGATCGCTGGGGTGGTGCGGCACACCGCGCCGCTGCTGCCGGAGAGCAAGCCGCGGTATCTGATGGGCGTGGGGTACGAGCGGGACCTGCTCGCGGCGGTGTGCGCGGGGGTGGACATGTTCGACTGCGTGCTGCCGACGCGGAACGGCCGGAACGCGAGCGCGTTTACCTCGACGGGGGCGATCCGGCTGCGGAACTCGGTGCACGCGGAGGACGGGGGGCCGATCGAGGCGGGGTGTGATTGCCCGGCGTGCGCGGGGGCGGGGGGCGACGGGGGGAGCGAAAGTCACTTTTCCCGCGCCTATATTCGGCATCTGTTCCTCGCGGAGGAGATGCTCGGACCGATTCTTGTCACGCTGCATAACCTGAGGCACTTCCAGCGCTTCATGGCTGACCTGAGGCGAACAATCCGCGAGGATGACTGGAGTCGGTTTGTGAAGCGGTGGCCCGTGGCACGCGAGGGGCTTCCGTCGGCGCTGTCCGCGCCGGTGGGCGGCGTCGGCGAACAGGCGTGATGGCCGCCGGAAGGCCGTTGGCTCTGGCAGTAAGAGCAGTAAGAAAGGTTGAACATGTTCGAGGCGGCGGAACTCGGATCTCAGACGGTGTGGACTCTGGCGCAGGCGGGTGGTGGCGAGTTGGTCGCTCCCGGGAATCCGGCGTCGCCGGGCGCGGCAACAGGCCCGGGCGTAACCACTCCGGGTGCGGGCACGACCGGGGCGGCGGGCGGCGGGCAGGGGCAGACGCCGGGTGGGTTCGGGGGTTTTGGTCTGCTGCCGGTGCTGATGCTCGCGTTCCTCGGGTTCATCATCATCTCGTCGGTGATGGGCCAGCGGAAGGAGAAGCGCAAGCGCGAGGCGATGATGTCGTCGCTGTCGCGTCACGACCGGGTGCAGACGATCGGCGGGATCATCGGGACGATCGTTGAGCTGAAGTCCGACGAAGTGATCCTGAAGGTTGATGAGAACAGCAACACGCGGATCCGCTTCTCGAGGGCGGCGATCCAGCAGGTGCTCAAGTCGGCGAACAGCGGTACGCCCGAGCAGCCGGCGCTGGAGGTCAAGGTCGGGCAGCAGCAGGGGGCCGGCGTGTAAGGATTGGTTGGGTCGCCCGGTCGGGCGATCCGCGGTGCCCGGGGCGTCCGCTGGGCGCCGGTGCGGCGGGTGAGGTCGGGGGTCACTGGTCTTCTTAGGGATCCTGAGTCCAATGCGGAAACCCGTTCAAGGCGCGTTCTGGGTACTTGTCTCGGTGCTCATTGCCATCTGGGCCATCGCCGGCGATGCGCCACCGAAGGGGTTCCGGATCGGCAAGGTGTCGTTCGGCAAGGACCTTGCCGGTGGCGTGAGCCTGGTGTACCAGGTGGACATCAAGCCGGGGGATCCTCCGGACACGCTGGCGCGGGTCATGGAGGTGCTCAAGAAGCGGGTGGACCCGGCGGGCAACCTCGAGATCTCGATGTCGGCGCAGGGGTCGGACCGCATCGAGATCACGATGCCGCTGCCCAGCGCGCGGAGCAAGGAGCTGCGGGCGAAGTTTGATGAGGCGCTCGCCAGGGCGACCGCGGGGTACGTGACGGACGATGACCTGCAACTGGTGCTCTCCGACACGCCCGAGGGACGGGAGAAGCGGATCAAGGGGCTGGCGCAGGGGAACGAGGACGTCGCGAGGCTGCTGGCCGAGACGGCCAGGAAGTACGACGCGATGCTCACGGCCCGGCGGGCCTACGAGGAGCCGAGGCAGCGGGTGCGCGACCTGCAGGCGCAGATCGCCGAGCTCAAGTCCGCCGCGCCGGAGAACCGGCAGCAGGCGTTGATCGACACCGCGGAGGCGTCGCTGGTGACGGCGGAGAAGCAGCTCAACGCGCTGGCGGCGGCCGCCGCGCCGGCCGAGCTGGAGTTCGACCGGTCGAAGCAGGAGCTGCTGACGGCGGCGGTCTCGGACCGGGAGATGCTCAGCGCGCTGCGGCGGTCGAAGGCGGCGGTGCGGCTGCACGACGTGGGGACGAAGTACATCGTGCTGCCGAGCCCGCGGGAGCAGGCGATCGAGCGGCTCAAGGAGCAGCACCACGCGGCGGCGGGGCGGATCGACGAGTGCATCGCGGCGTGGGAGACGTACGAGGCGGAGCGGTCGACGCTGGATGATCCGGAGGATCTGAAGCGGCTGCTCCGCGGGGCGGGCGTGCTCAACTTCCGCATCACCGTGAAGCCGGGGCAGGTGCCGGACGAGAGCTCGCTGCGGGAGAGCGTGTCGGCCGCCGGGCCGCGGAACGCGGGGAACGAGCAGGTCGGGTGGTACAAGCTCAACAAGCTGGAGGGGTGGTACTCGGATGCGAACGAGCTGCGGGCGGTGCGGGACAACCCCCGGGGGTTCTTCGCCAGCCGAAACTTCATCGTTGAGCCGTACGAGGGCGACTACTACATCCTGTGCTACCGCACGGAGGGCAGCCAGTTGACGGAGGCCTCCGGGCAGTGGCGCGTGGCGAACGCGTACCCGGGGCAGGACCAGATCGGTCGCCCGGCGATCGACTTCGAGATGGACGCGGTGGGGGGGAGCAAGCTGGGCCGGCTGACGGAGAACAACGTCGGCAACAACATGGCCGTGCTGCTGGACGACGAGGTGTACACGGCGCCGGTGCTGCGGGACCGGATCTCGGTGCGGGGGCAGATCTCCGGGTCGTTCTCGCCGCGGGAGATCGACTACATCGTGCAGGTGCTGTCGGCGGGCTCGCTCCAGGCGAAGCTGATCCCGGACCCGATCAGCGAGTCGAAGCTGGGGCCGTCGCTGGGCGCGGACAACCTGCGGAGGGGCTCGGTCGCGCTGGCGATCTCGTTCGTCGCGGTGTCGGCGTTCATGGTGTTCTACTACTTCATGTGCGGGGCCCTGTCGGTGGTCGCGCTGTTCCTGAACGGCCTGCTGCTGGTGGGGGCGATGGCGCTGCAGCACGCGCCGTTCACGCTGCCGGGGATCGCGGGCGTGGCGCTGACGTTCGGCATCGCGGTCGACGCGAACGTGCTGATCTACGAGCGCATGCGCGAGGAGCTGATGCACGGGGCGGACGCGCGGACGGCGGTGCGGCTGGGGTACCACCGGGCGCTGTCGTCGATCGTCGACGGCAACCTCACCAACCTGATCCCGTGCATCGTACTGGGCTTCGTCGGGACGCCGGAGATCAAGGGGTTCGCGATCACGCTGGGCATCGGCGTGGTGACGACGCTGTTCATGCAGCTGTTCGCGACGCGGATGCTGTTCACGCTGTTCGTGGACTACTTCGGGCTCCGCCGGCTGCGGATGCTGCCGATGGTCGTGCCGGCGATCCACCGGGTGCTGACGCCGAACATCGACTGGCTGGGGCTGCGGTTCTATTTCATCGCGTTCTCGGTGATCACGACGCTGCTGAGCATCGGCCTGGTGGCGACCGAGGGGACGCACCTGCTCGACACCGAGTTCCGCGGCGGGACGGCGGTGACCATCACGCTCAAGCGCGACCCGCAGACCGGCGAGCAGGTGACGATGAAGCGGGCGCAGGTGGAGGAGCGGCTGAGCAAGATCGCTGCGGAGGCGCCGGCCGGGTCCCCGCTCAAGGAGCTGGGCAACGCGTCGATCATCGTGGTGAACCCGCGTTCGGACGGGGTGACGTCGAGCGATTTCACGATCAAGACGGTGCTGACGGACTCGGGCGCGGTGCAGTCGGCCGTGGTCAAGGCGTTCGAGGACCAGATCGAGTCGCAGAAGCGGCTGATGTTCGCCGGGGCGGGCGAGGACGTGAGCAAGGCGCCGGTGTACCCGGTGCTCGACCCGGTGCTCGGGCGGGTGATCGACCGGCCCGAGGTGACCAACGACGTCTCGGGGTTCTACGGCGGCGTGGCGATCCTGCTCGACGGGATCGAGCCGCCGGCGCCGATCGAGTCGATCCAGCGGCGGTTTGCGCTCGCGCGGCAGCGGCCGGAGTTCAAGGACACGCTGCTGCGGCAGACGCGGGTGATCATCCTGTCGGGCGGGCCGGAGGCGGTCGGCTCGGCGGTGGTCGTGGTGCACGACCCGAACGTTCCGTTCCGCGAACTGCCGCAGTGGCGCCGTGACCTGGCGTCGGGGGAATGGTCGATCGTCAACGTGGCCCTGACGGAGGAGACGACGCTCGCGAGCGTGCAGAACTTCAGCGCGGCGATCGCGCGGACGTTCCGGGCGCAGGCGATCTTCTCGATCGGCCTGAGCACGCTGCTGATCGTCATCTATGTGTGGGTGCGGTTCAACTCGCTGCGGTACTCGCTCGCGGCGATCATCGCGACAATCCACGACTGCGTCATCGCGGTGGGGGCGGTGGCCGCGGCGAGTATCCTGTACGAGAAGATGCCCGACGTGGCGAAATCGCTCGGGCTGATGCCGTTCAAGTTCGACCTGACGCTGGTGGCCGCGGTGCTGACGATCCTCGGGTATTCGCTGAACGACACGATCATCATCATGGACCGGATCCGCGAGGTGAAGGGCAAGCTGCCCCACGCCGGCCGCGAGATGGTCAACGACGCGATCAACCGGACGCTGAGCCGTACGGTGATCACCTCGGGCACGGTGGCGCTGTCGGCCACGATCATTTATGTGTTCGGCGGGGAGGGGGTCCGGTCGTTCGCGTTCGCCATGCTGGTGGGCGTGGTGGCGGGGACGTATTCATCCTTCGGCATCGCGGCGCCGATTGTGTGGGTGAAGAAGTATGATCACCTGGGGCCGGGCTCTCCGCACGGGGCGCCCGGGTCGGTGACGGAGTCGGCCTCGATGAACGGGAGCAAGGATGCACAGGCGCCCCGGGCATTGCAGGAGCGAAGATAGCCACGGACGGAGAACACCATGTCGGCGACACCCTGGAGACTGTTCCTCGCCATCGCGGCGCTGGTGCTGATCTGGATCATGGTGTTCTGGCTCTACGAGCCGCCGCCGCCGCCCGTGTCGTTCGGCGACCGGCCCGCGGGGATCGAGAGCGAAGTGACGGAGGCGGCGACGGCGGGGGGAGACACGCGGCGTGATCCGGGGCCGCTGGCGGCCAAGCCGGAGCCGGCGCGGCCGGTCGCGGTGTCGTCCTTGCCGGTGCGGACCGAGGTGAACCCGCAGCCGTATGTGGCGACCCGGGCCTACGTGGTGCAGTCAGGGGATGTGTCGTGGGAGCGGATCGCGGCGCGGGTGCTCGGCGATCGCCGGCGCGCCGAGGAGATCGCAAGGCAGAACCCCCTGGTGAGCCCCGACAAACTCATTCCCGGCCGGACCGTGCTGCGGGTTCCGGCCGAGCCGGCGGTGGCCGCGTCGGGTGCGCCGGCGAAACCGCCCGCGAACGTGCCGGTCGCGGCGACGCCGAAGAAGCCCGAGCCGGCGCCGGAAGGGGAGCGGCAGTACACGATCGCCGCGAAGGACACGCTTTCGGGGATCGCCAAATCGGTGTACGGGCAGTCGTCGCTGTGGGAGGTGATCTACGAGGCGAACCGGGATCGGCTGTCCAGCCCGAACCGGCTCCCGCTTGGCGTGGTGATCCGGATCCCGCCCAAGCCGGCGGCGGCGGCGGGCGCGCAGGGCGAGTAGGCTTGACTCCGTCTTGTGGGCGGAAGGGGTGGTGACGCGGCGGCCGGCCGCGATTCTCGGAGATGCAGCGTGCCAAGCCTCAGGCGAATCCTCGTGACCGGCGGCGCCGGGTTTCTCGGTTCACACCTGTGCGACCGGCTGGTGGCGCAGGGCCACGACGTCATCTGCCTCGACAACTTCTTCACGTCGCAGAAGATCAACATCACGCACCTGCTGGGGAAGCCGAACTTCGAGTTCATCCGGCACGACGTGACGCAGCCGATCGTTCTGGAGGTGGACGAGATCTACAACCTGGCGTGCCCGGCGGCGCCGGGGCATTACCAGTACAACCCGATCAAGACGATGAAGACGTCGGTGCTGGGGGCGATCAACATGCTGGGCCTGGCGAAGCGGTGCCGGGCGAAGGTGCTGCAGGCCTCAACCAGCGAGATCTACGGCGACCCGGAGGTGCACCCGCAGCCGGAGTCGTACCGCGGGGCGGTGAACCCGATCGGGCCGCGGGCGTGCTACGACGAGGGGAAGCGGGCCGCGGAGACGCTGTTCTTCGACTACCACCGTGCGAACAAGGTGAACATCCGCGTGGTGCGGATCTTCAACACCTACGGGCCGCGGATGCACCCGTACGACGGGAGGGTGGTCTCCAACTTCATCCGGCAGGCGCTGGCGGGCGAGGACATCACGATCTTCGGCGACGGGTCGCAGACGCGGTCGTTCTGCTACGTGGACGACCTGGTGGAGGTCATCATGCGGATGATGAACGGCCCGGATGCGTTTGTCGGGCCGGTGAACATCGGGAACCCCGGGGAGTTCACCATCAAGGAACTCGCGGAGCAGGTGATCGAGATGACCGGCGCGAAGAGCAAGTTGGTGCACAAGCCGCTGCCGGCGGACGACCCGACGCAGCGGCAGCCGGACATCACGCTGGCCAGGTCGAAACTGGGCTGGGAGCCGAAGGTCCAGCTGCGCGAGGGGCTGAAGAAGACCGTGGACTGGTTCCGGTCGATCGACCTGAACCAGTACCGGGCGCCGACGCCGAACTACTAGCGCGGGCGGGTGGTCAGGTGGTGAGGGAGCGGACGACCTCTTCGAGCGTGGTGACGCCGGCGCGGGCCTTGTTGAGGCCGTCGTGCCGGAGGGTGAAGAGGCATTTGGCGTCGGTGGCCGCGGCGGCGATCCGCGGGGCGTTGACGCGCTGCATGACCATCTCGCGGAGGGGGTCGATCATGCCGAGCAGTTCGTAGACGCCGACGCGGCCGCGGTAGCCGGTTCCGCGGCAGGCGCGGCAGCCGTTGCCGGTGCCGCGGACGAAGGTATCGGTCGGGCGGATCTCGAGGTCGCGTGGGATGGCGGCCTCGTCGGGGCGGTAGGTCTCGGAGCAGTCTGGGCAGACACGGCGAACGAGGCGCTGGGCCAGCACGCCCTCGAGCGAGGAGGAGACGAGGAAGGGCTCGACGCCCATGTCGAGCAGGCGGGTGGTGGCGCTGCAGGCGTCGTTGGTGTGGAGCGTGGAGAAGACGAGGTGGCCGGTGAGGGAGGCCTGGATGGCGGTCTCGGCGGTTTCCTTGTCGCGGATCTCGCCGATCATCACGACGTCCGGGTCGTGGCGGAGGATGGAGCGAAGGCCCGAAGCGAAATCTAGGCCGACCTTGTGGTTGACCTGGATCTGGTTGACGCCGGCGATGTGGTACTCGACGGGGTCCTCGACGGTGATGGCCTTGATCTCGTCGGTGACGATGCGGTTCAGGGAGGCGTAGAGGGTGGTGCTCTTGCCCGAGCCGGTGGGGCCGGTGACGAGCAGGATGCCGTGGGGGCGGCCGATGAGGGTGTCCCAGGATTCGAGGACCTCGCGGGGCATCCCGAGCTGGTCGAGTGTCATGGCGACCGCGGACTTGTTGAGGACGCGCAGGACGACCCCCTCGCCGAAGAGCATGGGGATGACGCTGACGCGGAGGTCGAAGTCCTGGCCCTTGTGGCGGAGGGTGATCCGGCCGTCCTGCGGGCGGCGCTTCTCGGCGATGTTGAGGCTGGCCATGATCTTCAGGCGGCTGACGATCGCGGTGCCGAAGCGGTGGATGGTGGAGGGGAGGTTGGCCTTCTGCAGGACGCCGTCGATGCGGTAGCGGACGGCGAGTTCTCGCTCGTAGGGCTCGATGTGGACGTCGGTGGCCCGCTCGCTGACGGCTTCCATGAGGATGTCGTTGACGAGGCGGACGACGGATGCCTCCTGGGCCCGCTCGAGTTCGTCGGCGTCGATGGAATCGGCGGCGGAGCCGTTGAGCTCGGTCAGGCCGGCCGCCATCTCGTCGAGGGTGTCGCCGGCGACGCCGTAGTGATCGCGGATGAAGGTGCGGAGCTCCTCTTCATCGGCGAGGACGACCTCGATGGAGCACCCGGTGAGGAGCTTGAGCTCATCGAACATCGAGAGTTCGAAGGGATCGCTGGTCGCGACGGTGAGCGAGTCGGCGGTGCGGGCGATGGGGACGCAGTTCTGCTTGTAGACCAGCTTGGCGGGGAGGGCGCTCAGCACCGTTTCGTCGATCGCGAGTTGTCGCAGGTCGACGACGGGCATGTGGAACTGGTCGCCGATGGCCTGGAGGACCTGGTCGGCGGTGACGATTCCCATGCGGACCAGGACGCGATCGATCCGCTCGCCGCTGGCCCGCTGGGTCGCGACCGCCTCGTCGAGTTGCGGGCGGCTGATCAGGCCACGATCCAGGAGTAACGAAGCGATCCCCATGGGCTCCATTCTACGGCCGGCGGAGTGCGGCCTGGGTCATGCCGGGAAGGTGCAGCTGGTCTTTTCGGTTTCCCACACGGTGATCGACCGGAGGGTCGCGTTGCCGGAGGAGGCCCGGGAGATTGCGGGTTCGAGGAGGCGGAAGCAGACCGCGGCGATGTTCTCGACCGAGGGATTGACCCCGCTGCCCTCGCGGAACTCGGGGGTGTCGACGTTGAGGTGCGTGTGGTCGAACCGACGGACGATCGTCTCCTGGGTGAGCCGCTCGATGTCGGCGAGGCCGAAGGCGGGTTCGGGGGCATCGAGAGAGACCTCGACACATGGCTCGACGAGGTAGTTGTGGCCGTGGCCGGCGGGGTTGTTGCACTTGCCGAAGAGTTCGCGGTTCTGCTCGTCGGTGAGCCCCGCGCAGTGCAGGCGATGGGACGCAGCGAACTCGAACCGCTGGCGGATCAGCGCGCGATTGGTGTCGTGTTGCTGCATCTCGACGCAATAGTAGGGGGAGAGCCGCCATCGCACGGAGTGCACGCTGCCTCGCATCGCGGCGTTGAGGCGGGCGAGAAGATCTGGAAGGATGGTTTCCGGGGGCGAGGTCGGGCGCTCGCGGCAGGCCTGCTCGATCAAGGGGATCGCGGCGGTCCTGACGGCCGCATCCACCACTTTGATATTGACAAAATAGCCGGTGGAGGGGTCTATCTCGCCCTGGCAGCAGACATCGAGTTCGTAGTGCCGACCGAGGCCTCGCATCGTCGGGAAGGCCGCGAAGGTGTTCGCGGCGTCGCCCCAATCGGCCGAGCCGCCCGGCGCCGGGGCCGGGTTAATGGAAAAACGGACGGTGCGGGTGAGGTTGACCATGCAGGCGGATCGTATCGGAGGAGCCGGCGATAGACTGGTGCCGGGTGCGGGTGACGGGTCGGACGGGAGGCTCCTCATGGCAACGAAGTGGTGGTCGGTGGTCCTGGGGGTGCCGGCCATGATCTCGGCGATGCTGGCCTCCGGCGGGCTCGTGAACCGCGAACCGCCCGCGGGCGGTGCGCCGCCGGGTGATGCGGCGGCGAAGAGCCCGTATGTGCTTGGCTACACGATGAAGCGACTTGACGGGACGCCCCAGGATCTTGCGGAGTACAAGGGGAAGGTGGTCCTGATCGTGAACGTCGCGAGCAAGTGCGGCCTGACGCCGCAGTACAAGGATCTGCAGGCGCTGTACGAGGCGAAGAAGGAGAAGGGGCTCGTGGTCCTGGGGTTTCCGGCCAACAACTTCATGGAGCAGGAGCCGGGGACGGACGCAGAGATCGCGGCGTTCTGCGAGGCGGAGTATTCGGTGACGTTCCCAATGTTCTCGAAGATCTCGGTGAAGGGGGACGATCAGCACGAGTTGTACCGGCACCTGTCGGGCCAGGCGCCGCCGATCGGTGGGGACCCGGAGTGGAACTTCACGAAGTTCCTGGTTGATCGGAACGGGAACGTCGTCGCCCGGATCGCCGCCAAAACGCGGGTCAACAGCCCGGAGGTGATGAAACGGATCGATGAGTTGCTCGAGGCGGCCGCGGCGGCGCCGGCCGGTGTGGGCGCTTCGCCCGGCTGAGCGAACTGGCGAGCCGGGTTCGCGGATTGGATAAGTCCCTGTACACTCCGGGCGGATGCCGACCTTCAAGTACGTTGCGATGACCGCGGGGGGGGAGCGGGTAGCGGGCTCGCTCGCCGCGGCGAGCGAGCAGTCGCTGCTGCAGGAGCTGGAGGGGCGCAGCCTCACGCCGGTATTGCTGACCAGGCAGGCGGAGACTGATTCGCCGGGGACGAGGCGGGTGGCGTCGACGCGGCAGGTGGCGGTGGCGTATGCCCAGCTTGCGGACCTCTTGCGGGCGGGTGTGCCACTGCTGAGGGCGCTGAGGCTTCTCGCGAACCAGAAGTCGGCTCCGCGGCTGTCGGCGGTGTTCGCGGAAGTCTCCGATGCGGTCGCCTCCGGATCGGACCTCGCGGAGGCGATGTCGCAGCACCCCGAGGCGTTCGCGACGATTCATGTCGCGATGGTCCGGGCGGGTGAGAAGGGGGGGTTCCTTGAGGCGGTGCTGGCGCGACTGGGCCAGTTCCTCAACAGCCAGGCGGACCTGCGGGCCCGGATTCTCGGGAGCCTGATCTACCCGTGCGTGCTGGTGGCGGCGGGGATCCTGGCGATGGGGCTGATCTTCGGCGTGTTCATCCCGATGTTCCGACAGGTGTTCGACCGGATGCCGCTGGGGTTCCTGACTCGCGCGGTGCTGGCGATCAGCGACGGGGTTCATTCGTACGGGCTGGTGCTGCTGCTGGTGCTGGCCGCGGTGGGGGTGGTGGCGTGGAGGGTGTGGCGGCGCGAGGATGTGCGGGCGGCGGTGGAGCGGGCGAGGCTCAGGCTTCCGGTGCTGGGGCCGCTGACGCGGATGATCGCGGTGGCCCGGTTCTGCCGGATCCTTGGGACGATGCTGGCGAACTCGATTCCGGTCCTTTCGGCGATGCAGATCGCCCGCGACGCGGCGGGGCTGGCGGCGCTGGAGGAGGCGATCGATGAGGCGACCGAGGCGGTTCGGCAGGGGCAGCCGCTGGCGCCTCCGCTGCAGAAGTGCGGGCTGTTTCCCGAGGATGTGCTGGAGATGATCTCGGTGGGGGAATCGGCGAACACACTCGACACGGTGCTGGTGACCGTGGCGGACACGCTGGAGGCCCGGCTGGACCGGATGCTGTCGGTGGCGGTCAAGCTCATCGAACCGGCGATGCTGATGATCATGGCGGTCATCATCGGGCTGGTAGCGATGGCCCTGATTCTGCCGATGACGCAGATGGGCCGGCACTTGTCCGGCTGAGCGGCGGGAGAATGGAGCGATGGCCGCGGATCGGTCGATTCATCACCGGACTAGACTTGCACGCCTCGCCGCGGGATCGCGGAGATTCCCGTGCCGGATCGCAGACCACAAAGGGAACCTGGAGACATGGAAGGATCAACGCGCCTGGTTGTTCGGCGGGTCATACGGCGGGCTCCTCGGGGCTTCACGCTGCTCGAGGTCATGATCGTCATCGTGATCATCCTGGCGATCGCCGGGCTGGTGACGGTGAACCTCATGGGCACGAAGCAGGAGGCGACCAAGGGGACCGTGCAGATCCAGCTCAAGAGTTTCAAGGATGCGCTCAAGCAGTTCAACCTGACGTTCAACAGGTTCCCGACGGACGAGGAGGGGCTGGTGGTGCTCTGGGACAAGTCGGCGCTGTCCGAGGAGGACCAGGGGTCGTGGCGGCCGTACCTCGACGAGGCGACGCCGAAGGATCCGTGGGGGTCGGAGTGGGGGTACAAGGCTGTCGGCGAGAAGGGGCCGGAGGGGATGTTCGATCTGTGGTCCTACGGACCTGACAAGCAGGATGGCACCGAGGACGACATCAGCGTGTGGAAGGCGACCGAGGGAAGCGACTCCGGATCGGGGTCGTCTGGACCTGTCCGACCAACGCCGAGGTCTACCGGCCAGTAAACGCGTGGGGTCCGATGCATCGCGTGCGGAAGCCAGCCCGGTTGTTCAGGCAGCGGGGTGGCGGGCGCGCGTTCACGGTCATCGAACTGGTCATCGCCATTGCGCTGGCGGTGGGGCTGGGCGCGGTGGTGGTGCCGATGACGGTTTCGCGGATGCGCGAAGCGGCGTATCGGGAGGGCGTGGAACGGGTGGGCACGGCGGTCATGCTGGGGCGGGCCGAGGCGCAGCGGCGAGGCGTGATCATCGAGGTCAGGGCAGGGGTTTCGGGTGACGGCTCGGGGCTGATCTCGCTGAGCGAGGTCGCGGGCGAGGCCGCTGGGTCCGAAGAGGCGGAGGGGCCGAATGTTGGGCGCGTGATCGGCGAGCCGGTAGAACTGCCCTCGGGCGTGACGGTGGGCCGGGAGCGTGATCCGGCCGGGCTGGAAGCGGAAGAGATCGTGCTGACGATCTGTCTGCCTGACGGGCGGCTGATTCCATCGGTGGAATCGGTGGTGCTTGCGGGGGCTGGGGGGCGGCGGGGACGCATCGGAATCAATGCGTGGACCGGGGTCAGCCGCGTGGACGCGGTCGCGGCGGGACCGGGGAGCTCGGACGATGCCGGGACCGCGCCAGCGCCGACGGATGCAGAGGCGGGGCGGCCATGAGCGGGCGAGGGCGAACCGGTGCGCTGCTGCTGGAGGTGCTGCTGGCACTGGCGATCATGGTCCCGGCGGGGCTGGCGATCCTGGCACTTGTCGGGCAATCGGGTGACACGCTGATCGCGGCGCGGGAGCGGATGATCGCGGCGGACCTGGCGAACTCGGCGATGGCGAAGATCGAGGCGGGGGTTGAAACGATCGAGACGCTGGATGGTCCGGTCAAGCCATGGGAGGGCGAAGGGGCGGCGGGGTTCGCGGATGCGCCGCCGCCCGATCAGGAGTGGGAGCTGCAGATCGAGTCCGAGCCGAGCCCGTTCGCGGGGCTCGTGAGGGTCTCCGTGGTGGCCATCAAGAACACCGGCGGCACGGCGCGTCGGCTCGCGTCGTGTCACCGGCTGGTGCGGCTTGGCAGGTCCGGCGATGGGCGTGCGACGGAGTGGCCAGCAGGGGGTACGAGATGAGAGCGAGATCGTCCAGGGCGTTCACGCTGGTGGAGGTGCTCGCCGCCGTGGTGTTGTCGGCGATGCTGCTGGGCTCGATCATGGCGTTCCTGTGGAACCTCTCAAACCGGCGTTCGCAGATGCGCCGGATGGTGGAGCAGATGCAGGCGGGGGGTGTGGTGCTCGGGCAGATCGAGTCGGATCTCTTCGGGTCGATGGCGTGGGATCCGGCGGAGGGCGCGGGGATCAAGGGGTCGTCGTCGGCGCTTCGGGTTCTCTCTCGCGGTGTGTGGCCCGATCAGGGGCGCGTGCATGCGGACCTGCAGGTGTCGGAGTACGCGGTGGAGAGCCGGAGCGGGGCGGTCACGGCGCGGCGGTGGTCGGCGGAGGAGGGTGTGACCGCGCCGCCGGTGGAGGTGGTTACGGATCAGCTCGAACGCCTGCGGTTTCGGTACTACGACGGCCGGGAGTGGGTGAGCGAGTTTGACAGCGCCCTAGCGGGGCGTCTGCCGGCGGCGGTTGAGGTGGGCGTGTGGTTTGCGAGGGGAACCGGCTTCGGCGGTGCGACGACCGAGGCCGAGCCGGTGACGCCGCCGGATCGTCTCCGCGTCATGGTCGTACCAGATGGGGCGAGCGAGGAGGGGTCATGAGCGTGCGAGCGTGCGAATCCGTGGAACGGCGCCGCTCGGCGTTCGCGCTGCTGGCCGTGATGATCGTGGTGGCGATCGGGGCGATGATCGGCACCACGATGATCTATCTTGCAGAGGCGGAAGGGGTGGGCGCGGCGCAGCAGACGCGGATCGATGAATCGAGATCGCTCGCGTGGTCGGGTGTTCAGGCGGTGATGGCCGAGTTGGACGCCCAGCGGCTGGATCTGCTGGCGGGGGAGGATCCGCGGGTGACGCGGGAGTGGGTGGTCTTCGGTGGGCCAGAATCCGCGGCGACGCTTGGACGGGAGATGCCCCGAGGGATGTACCGCCTGGTGGCCACGGACGAGTCGGCGCTGCCGCTGGAGTCCGAGCCTGCGCGGATCGATCTGAACTCGGCGACTGAGGCGATGCTGGGGGCAGTCGATGGCGTCGGGAGCACACTGGCGCCGAGGGTGATCGAGTTGCGCGGTTCCCAGCCGGGCGGGTTCTACAGCCTGCATGACCCGGCGCGTGCCGGGGTGTCTCTCCCGCGAGATGCAGGCGAAACGAGGGCGCGAGGGGGAGAGGCTGCTGAGAGTCGGGCCGGCGGCGCGGCGGGGGTCGGGCATGTCACGGTGTTCAGCTTTGACCCCAACGTGCAGGGAACTCGATCGCCGAACGGGCGGGGTGAGTCGATCGGCGCTGCTCGCGTGAACGTGAACCGGGATTGGACCGAGGAGATCGGCCGGCGGGTAGCGGAGCAAGCCGGGGCGGAGGCCGCGGCACCGATTGTGGCCGCGATGCAGGGGGGGAGGTCGATCCAATCGCCGGAAGATCTGGCACGGCTGCTCGTTCAATCGGGGCTCGCGCCCGATGTGGTGGGCCGTGCACTTGATGCGTTGACCACGTCGGACGATCCGTACCTGATCGGTCGGGTGGATCTCAACCGGGCGTCGGCGGCCGTGCTGGCGAGCATTCCGGGGATTGATTCGGCGGCCGCGGCTGCGATCGTCGAGAGGCGGAGCAGCCTGGGGGCGACCGAACGGGGGAACATCGCGTGGCCTCTGGCGGCGGGGGTTCTGACGCCGGAGCAGTTCGTTTCGGCGGCTGGCTATGTGACCACGCGGTCGTTGCAGTGGCGGGTGGTTGTGGAGGGTGGAATCGCCGAGCCGGAGAGCGGGAGTGGTGCGGAGGGAGCAGGCCCGGATGCGGTGCTGCGGGATCGGGTGGTCCTGGAGGCGGTTATTGACGTATCGGGGCCTCGGCCGCGGGTTGCCTATCTGCGGGATGTGAGCCTGGAGGGAGTGGCCCGGGTGTTGGCGGCCCGGGAGAGTCCTGGGGATGTTCGATCCCCAGGGCCTGAACCAGCCGATGCAACCGAGGAGCCGGCGCCGGTTCGGGGTTCAATGGGGCCTCGGCCGCCAGAGATCGGCTATTCTGGTGATCAGCCGGGGGTCACTCCGGCCGCGCCGGCGGTGTTGGGCTTGCCCAGGGACGGGCGGGTCGGTCGTTGGTCTGCCGGGCCGCGAGGAGGATCGCGCTGATGCTCAGGAGGGATCGCCCGCAGGTTTCGATTAACCTCGAGAACGACCGTTTGACGGCCGTGCTCGCCGATGTCGTCGGGCCGCAGGTCGAGATCCGGGCGTGGCTCGCGGTGGATGTTCCGGCGGGCATCGACTCGACGGATGCGGTGGCGATCGGGAAGTGGGTGGGCGAGACGCTTCGGAGCGCGGGGATGTACCGCGCGGCCCGCGCAGGGGGCGTGGTGTTCGCGGTGCCGCGCGGGGAGGTGGTGCTCAAGCGGGTTGCGTTCCCACCGGGGACGAGCGAAGCGGATTTACCGGGCATGGTCAGGCTGCAGATGGTGCGGCAGTTGACGATGTCGCCGGAGAACGCGGCGATTGACTTTGCGAGGATCTCCGCGGTTCCGGCGGGCCCGGGCGGGTGCGTGGTGCTGGCGGGGGCGCTGCAGGGGGACCGGCTTGACTGGAGGCGGGCGATTGCGAGGTCGGCGGGGGTGAGGCTTGGCAGGGTGGCGCTGCGATCGGCGGGAGGGGCGGCGTTGCTGGCGGAATCGTCGCAGCGGCGCGGGGGCGCCACGCTGGGGATCGCGCTTGGGAGCGGGTCGACCGAGTTCATCGTGGTGGAGGATGGGCAACTGGTCTTTGCCCGTGCGACGGACCTGTACCGGCCCGATTCGGACGATGATGTCGAAGCCTTCTCACAGCGGGTCGCTGTGGAGGCCAAGCGGACGTGGATGAGCTACCGCGGGGCTCCGGAATCCAGCGAGATCGAGGCTGTGGCGGTGCTGGGTGCGGATGATGCGGCCAAGAGGGTCGCGGCGCAGTGCCGGGAGTCGCTGGCGCTGCCGAGCGAGGCGACGGATTACCCGGAGTTTGTCCGTGCGCCATCGGGGATGTCGCCCGCGGAGCGGAGCGTCATGGCGCCCCTCGCGGGGCTGCTGGCGGAGGAGGCGATCGGGCGGGACACACTGAACTTTGCCAGCCCGAAGAAGTCACCCGACACGACGGCGATCAGGCGGCAGCGGATGCTGCTGGCGGCGCTGCTGGCGGTGGTGGTCGGCGGGGGCCTGCTGACGACCGCGAACCTGGCCGTGTCGAGGCAGCGGGCGCGGCTTGCGGAGCTTGAATCCGAGTTCCAGTCGCTCGCAGCGGAGTACGGGGAGAGCATCCGGACGCGTGCGAGGGTGGAGCACCTGGACCGATGGGTCGGGTCGCGGGTCGATTGGCTGGCGCATGTGGGAGAACTCACGAGCATGCTCCCCGAGCCTCGATCGGGCGTGCTGGACCGGCTGGACTGCCACGGCGACGTGCGGGTGACGTTCACGCTGCCGAGCCGGCAGAAGCGATACGCGGCCGGGGCGTGGGCCAACGAGGTGCAGGCGGTGTTCGACGTGGCGGGGACGGTGAAGCGGCGCGAGGTTGCCGATGCGCTGCGGGACCTGCTGGTGAAGAACAGCGAGTACGAACTGCAGACCAGGGGACCGGATACGCCGCAGCGGTTTGACTGGTCGCTGACGACGTCGAACCCGCGGCCGCGGAGCGCCGAGCCTCGGGCGACCGACAAGGGGGCCCGAACGCGGGGGAAGGCGTGGCCGCGGCGGGGGGGTGAGGCATGAAGCCGGCAACCAGGAGAGTTGTATGGGGTGGAGCCGCCGCGGCGGCGGTGCTGCTGGGCTGGCAGGGGTACCAGAGGCTGTACCGGATTCCGACCGACGAGCTCTCGGCGCGGATCGGGCAGGTCCGGAAGGAGATCGAGGAGCGGGAGGCGGAGTCGGACCGGCTGCCTGGCCTTCGCAAGCGGCTCGGTGAGATCGCGTCGACGACGCTGGCACGGAGCGAGGAGGGCGTGGCCGCGGCGATGCGAACGGCGCTCAATGAGATCGCGGCCGAGTGCCGGCTGGATCAGCCGACGGTGACAACGCGAGAGCCGGTGGCGATCAAGAGCCCGGCATCGAAGGCGGGGGAGTTGAGCAGCAAGTCGGCGCGGGCCCAGGCGGACTTCTATGCGGTCGAGGCGACGGTGCAGGCGGTCGGCAGCATGGATGCGGTGATCCGTGCCGTTGCGACGCTCGACCATCAGAAATGGGTGCACCGGATCGATCGGTGGGGGATTCGGCCGGTGGACAAGGCGAGGGAGCGGTTTGAGCTCAGCGTTCAGTTGACGACGCTCATGATGCCCGATGTCGCGCCGGCGACCGAGATCGCGTTCGGGGACGGGCGTGTGTGGGAGCCGCTCGCCGATGAGCAGTTCGCGAGGTATCGGCCGATCCTGGCCAATGCGAACTTCCGCGAGCCGCCTGCGGTGCGGGGGCCTGAGGCTCCGGCGGTCGCCTCCGTGGCGCCCGCGTCGCCGGCCTACGAGGACTGGAAAGTAACGGCGGTGGTCCGTGGTCGGCACGGCTGGGAGTTGTGGCTTGCCAACGGCAAGTCGGGGCAGCAGACATCGCTCACTCCGGGCTCGCGCGTGCTGGATGCGACGTTTGTCGACGCGGCGGGCGAGGATGCGACCATCGAGATCGAGGGAACGAGGTACGTGGTGGAGCTGGGGCGGACGCTCGCAGACAGAAGGCCAGCGGTTCGGTAGACTGTCCGGTGTGTGCGGTTGCAGTTGGGGTGCGTCCGGAGCGACGCTGTGTTCCCCGTCACGGAGGTGCAGCAGTGGATCGGCAACGACAGCCCAAGCGAACGCGTTTCTCTGGTCCGGCGGCCCTGCTGGTGGCGGTCGGCCTGCCTATCTCGGCATGGGGATGGCATGATCGGGCGGAGTTGCCGCCGGTGGCTCCGGTGGACCGGGGGGTGGAGTCTCACGGGCAGCCGCCGCGTGCGGAGCCCGCCACAGCGGCGGTCGAGTCCGGCGAGACGGCGGAACCGCCCAAAGCGCCGGCCGTGAAGGACGTGACGCTGCGGTTCAACTTCAAGGACACGCCGTACGAGCAGATCATGGACTTCGTGGCCCGGCAGACGGGGCTGCCGGTGATCCGGGAGACGGAGCTGCCGAAGACTCCGGTGACGTTCATCAGCGCCTCGGACTTTTCGCTCGAGGAAGCGATCGACGTGCTCAACCGGATGCTGTTCATGCACGGGGTGCAGCTCCGGCGAGAGGAGAACTTCCTGCTGCTGACCAAGCTGGAGAACATGCGGGCGCTTGGTCCGAAGTTCCTGGACCAGGTCCCCGGTGATGTCGCCGCGGCGCAGATCGTGACGGTGGTGGTGCCGCTCCACAACGCGCAGGCCGCGCCGCTTGCCGAGCAGCTCAAGTCGCTGGTGAGCCCGATCGGTGCGATCACGCCCCTGCCGCAGCAGAACGCGGTGATCCTGGTCGACACGGCGGCGCAGTGCCGGCGGCTGCGATCGGTCATCAACGATCTCGATGCCGAGGCGCCGTCGGACATGCAGGTGCAGTTGTTCACTCTGGAGCACGCGAAGGCGGCGGCGGTGTTCAACGCGCTCAAGGGACTGGTGTCGGAGAAGCGGTCGACGATCATCATCGACAAGGACGGGCAGCAGCGCAAGGTCAACGACGATTCCACGCCGGGCCTCAACCTGCAGCCTGACGATCGGACCAACTCGATCGTTGCGGTCGGACCCAAGGCGAGGCTCGATACCGTCAAGCAGTTGATCGCGATGCTCGACCGGCCGGAGGGGGCGGGAGACTCGCGCGAGGTGATGACGTTTGTGCTGGCGGGGACGTCGCCCGATGAGGCCGCGAAGAGCCTCGGGGCGCTGTTTGCGAAGGTGGACGCTGCGGAGCGTCCGACGCTGCTGCCGATGGACCAGCAGGGGAAGCTCGCAGTGGTCGGGACGTCGGCCCAGCTGGCGCAGGCCGCGGCGGTCATCGGCGAGTTGGACCCTGGCGCCCAGCCGACGCTCGGCGTTGGGAAGCCGGCGGCGACACCCGAGACGCGGGCCGCGGTGGTGCACCTGAGCCACGTGACGCCGCAGGCGGCGATGGGGGTGCTCGAGCGGCTGCTGGTCGGACGGCAGCGGGTCATGCTGCGGTATGCGGCCAGCCCCGATGGAAAGGGGTTAATTGTCAGCGGTCCGACGGAGGATGTGCGGCAACTGGAGGCAATCGTCTCGGGGCTTGATACCGCGCCGAGCCTGGACCGGGAGGTGCGGCTGCTCCGGCTTAGCGCACAGCGGCCGGCGGAGGTGCTGAGCCGGGCCGTCGAGTTGTTCGGCCAGACGACGGTGGCGAAGCGGGAGCCGGTCGCGGCGTCGCTCGATGCGGCGAGCCGCACGGTGACGGTGGTCGGATCGAGGGAGGCGATCGCGGCATTCGCCGAGGTGCTCCAGACCGTGGAGTCGGGGGCTCGGATTGACCGCGAGACACGGCTGATGGAGCTTCGATACGCCAAGGCCGAGGAACTGGCGGCGACGCTCCGCGACCTCGTCAAGTCGAGCAGCCTGTTCACCGGCGATGGCGGCGTCGTGCCCGAGCTGGAATCTGTCGAGCAGACCAACTCGCTGGTGGTCTCGGCACGCCCGGAGCAGATGACGATCGTTGAGCAGCTCGTTCGTACGCTCGACGCCCAGCAGGCGGGGGAGCGGCCTCCGCTCCGTGTGCTGCGGCTGACGAGCACGGATGCCGCCGCGATGGCGCAGGTCCTCAACCAGACCTACCAGCAGCGTCCGCCCGAGCAGCGGGTGAAGTTCCCGGTGGACATCCAGGCGGACGCGGCGACCAACACGCTGCTGGTTTCGGCGCACGCCGGCCTGTTTCCGGAGATCGAAGGGATCGTCGGCCAGCTCAACGACGCCAAGCTGGACTCTTCTGGCCGCGAGATCCGGATCTTCCCGCTCAAAGTGGCACCGGCCGAAGAGTTGGCGCGGACGCTCGATCAGATGTACCCGCAGCCGCCGATGCCGCTGGATCCGCGGACCCGTCAGCCCCGGCCCGATCTGCAGCCGCCGCGGGAGGTGGTTGTGCGGGCGGATCGTCTGACCAACTCACTGATCGTCGATGCGCCGTCGGCGCGTCTGGCGGGCTTCGAGCAGCTGGTGAAGCAGCTTGACCAGCAGAAGCTGCCGGAGAACGTGGAGCTGCGCACGTACCGGGTCCAGCGGGCGCAGTTGGATGCGGTGGCGTCGACGCTGCGGAGTCTCGCGGCGAGCAACAGCCTGTTGAAGGGGGCGACCGGCGCCGCATCCGGGGTTGGCGCGGCGATCACCATCACGACCGAACCGATCAGCCGGGCGCTGATTGTCAGCGGGCCGTCGCCGATATTCGCCGAGGTCGAGCGGGTCCTCAAGGAGCTGGACGCCCCGCCGGCCCAGCCGCCGACGGGGCTCAAGATGTATTCGCTGCAGCACGCGCGGGCCGAGCGGCTGCAGCCGCTGCTGTCGCGGCTGCTCGCGGCGAGGCTTCGCGAATGGCAGGCGAAGGATGGAGTGGTCGCGGATCCCGCGGCGCTCCTCGATGTGGCATCGGACGCCACGACGAACGCGATGATCATTTCGGCCCCGGAGTCGATCCAGCAGGTTGCGGGTGAGTTAATTAAGTCACTGGACACACCGGCGGCTGCGACAGGCCGCTCGGTGGTCCGGGTGATCCCGCTCAGCCACGCGAATGCGCAGCAGGCCGCCGCGGCGATCAATGCCGCGTTGCCGTCCATGGATCTGCCATCGGGCGGACGCGTGTCGGTGACCCCGGTGGGCAGCGGTGATGAGTCTCGGTCGCTGGTTCTGTCCGGTGTTGAGGGGGACCTGAAGCAGATCGAATCGCTGATCAGTTCGCTCGATGTCAAGCCAGCGACGCAGGACGCGATCGACGTCCGCACAATCCCGCTCAAGCACGCGCGGGCCGAGTCGGTGGCGCCGATGGTGGAGCAGTTGCTCGCCAGGCCGAGCCTTGTCGACCAGTTGCCGCAGTGGCAGAAACTGGACTACCTGCGCACGACCAAAGGAGAGCTGGCTCCGGTGCGAGTGGTTGCCGATCGGCGTCTGAACACCGTGGTGATCACCGGCCCGGCCGGGGTCATCGAACTGGCGGGGCAGGTGGTGGCGGATCTCGATGTGGAGCCGGAGAGTGCGGATCTCGCGAGACCGGTTCGTGTGATCTCGATCGAGAGCGCGGATGCGGCGGCCGTCGCCGCGAACCTGCAGGCCATCTTCGCGGAGGAGACCGGGAACGAGCCGAAGCCGAGCATCCGCGTTGATGCCGAGAGCAACCTGCTGATCGTGCGGGCGAGCCAGGCCCAGATGGCGACGATCACGCCCGTCATCGAGAAGATCGAGCAGGCGACGGCCAACTCGAGCCGCGAGTTGCGGCTCATCCCGATCGACAAGTCCAAGGCCGACGCCAGGCTCATCGCCGAGACCTTGCAGCGGCTGCTGGAGCAGCGGGGGGGGATGAAGGTCGAGGTCATTTCCGCTGAAGAACTCCTGAAACGAGGCGGCTCTGAGAGGCCGGTCGAGGGCGGCTCGGGCAAGGGACGAAGCCTGCTGTGGCCAGCGAATCCGGCCGCGGGAATCTCCCAGATGCTCGCCGCGGCGGCGCTCGGGCACCCGGGGCCCGGTCCTGCGGTGATGCCATGGGCGTTGGCCGAGGGTTCCGAGCTGGACGACGAACCGGCGGAAGGGACCGTGACGATCGCGGTTGATGCGGCGACCAACTCCCTCATCGTGGTTGGGGCGTCGAGGACGGCGAACCGCGTGCTTGCGCTGGCTCAGCAGCTCGAGCGGCAGATGCCGGGCGAGCCCGGGAAGGTGCGGGTCATCACGCTGCCGGAGGGGGTGGATGCGACCAGCGTGGCGCGGCTCGTGGGTTCGGTGGTGTCGCAGATCGGGAGCTCAAGTGCAGCGAATCCCGGCGGGTTTTCGGGCAGGGTGTCCGCCGAGGCGGATCCCGCCGGCGGGGCGTTGATCGTCACTTCGAACGAAACCGACTTCGCGGTGCTGCGGGAGTTGATCGCGGCGGTGTCGAGGCCCGGTCCGTCGGCGAGCCTGACCGTCAAGGTGTACTCGCTGTCGAATGTCACCGCGCAGCGGGCTCTTCGCGCTGCGAGCGACCTCCTGAGCGCAGAGCCGCGGGGGTCGCAGGCGCGGCGGCTTCGATCGCTCGACCTGAAGATGGAGACGCCGGACGGGAAGCCGGTGTCGGGGATCATCGATCCGGCGTCGGTGCGGATGACCGCCGATCCGGGCGGGAGTGCGCTGATCGTCGCCGCGCCGCAGGAGGCGATGGTCCTGCTGGATCGGTTCATCTCGATCATCGATCAATCACCGGTTGCTTCGCGCGCAGCGATCCGGCGGTTCGAACTGAAGAACGCGACGGCGGAAGTGACCGCGACAACGCTGCAGCGTGCGTTCGACGGAGCGAGGCAGGGGGGCTCCGCCGCGGAAACGCCAAGGGCGGTGTTCCTGGCAGACACGAGGACGAACTCGTTGCTGGTCGCCGGCACCGATGCACAGTTCGCGGAGGCCGAGCGTCTGCTGGTCTCCCTTGATACACCGATGGCCGACGATGGGACGCGGGTGGCGATCCTGCCGCTCCAGGTGGCGAGGCCGACGGCCGTGCGGCAGGTGATCGAGAGCGTCCTGATCGGGAGAGATCCCGCGAAGAAGGAGCGTGTCCAGATCACAGCCGCGGACGACTCGAACATGCTCGTGATCCGGGCGGAGCCGGATCAGATCGAGCAGGCCAAGGGCGTTATCGCGGAGATGGATAAGGCGGAGACGGCGGGGCTTCCGATCCGGTCCATCACGCTGAATCGTGCGGATGCGGCGCTGGTGGCCCAGTCGCTGCAGCAGTTTTTCGACGAACGCGCCCGCGCGATGAGCCGGCCCGGGCAGCGGGCGAGGCAGCGCCAGGTCGCGGTCGTGGGAGATCGGCGGAGCGGCACGCTCGTGGTGTCGGCGTCGGACGAGGACTTTGCCCAGGTTGACGGGCTGGTCAAGCAGTTCGACGCGGCGACGTCGCGGGAGCTGCAGATCAAGGTGATCCCGCTGGCGAACGCCCGCGCTTCGGAGCTTCGGCAGACGATCGACAGCATGGTCTGGCAGGCCGCGATGCGGCTTCTCGACGGGGCCGCGGGCCAGCAGCGGGACTCGCTCATGGTCGAGGTGGATGAGCGGTCCAACAGCGTGGTGGCGATGGGGAGCGGAGAGGCGCTGGAGACGGTGGAGCGGGTGGTGCGGGCGCTCGACCAGCCGCGGGCCGCGGAGGCGGCGCTGGCGATCCGCGCGATCCGTGTCGCGAACGCCGATCCGCGCACGGTGGCGCAGGCGATCCAGAGCGTGACGACGACGCCGAGTTGGCCGCGGTGGCGGGGGCCGGACCCCGATGCGGTCCGTGCCGAGGTGGATCCCCGTTCTCGTGCCGTCGTGCTGATCGGGCGGGCGGACCGGCTTGATCAGGCGGAGCAGTACGCGAAGCAACTGGATTCCGCGGCGACCGCGCCGGACCAGGCCATCGAGACCATCTCGCTGAAGTTTGCCAGGGCGGACCAGATCGCGGCAAGCCTCGAGCGATTCTTCAGGGAGCGATCGCGCAGCCAGGGACAGAATGATGCGAGGGTGTCGCTGATCGGTTCGCGCGACGGCAATGTCCTGGTCGTGTCGGCGCCGGGCGAGGAGATGGGCATCGTCAAGCAGGTGCTGGCGCAGATGGACCAGCCCGACGAGGGGGAGAACACCCGGCGGGAGCTGTTCCAGCTCAAGAACGCTGATGCGAGGGAGTTGGCGACCGCGTTGCAGCAGCAGTTCCCGCGGTCCATGTCGTCGCGCGAGGGGCTGGTCATCGTCACGCCGCAGGCGAGCACGAACTCGGTCGTGGTGTCGTCGCCGTCCGAGCTGTTCGAGAAGGTGTCGGCGCTCATTGCCCAGCTCGATGCGCCGCCGACGCCGGATAACTCACAGTTTGTGACCGTGACGCTGGGGTCGGCAAAGGCCGAGGACGTGGCCGAAGCGATCAGGAGGGCGCTGCCGCCGCAGGTGAAGGTGGCGGTGACGCCGGTCCGTCGGACGAACTCGCTGCTCCTCACCGGGTCGCAGGAGGCGATCAAGATCGTCATGGAGCAGATCGAGAAGCTCGATGCGCAGCCCGCACGCAGCGCCGTCGAGTTTCGGCGCATCAAGCTCGAGAACGCGGATGCGTACGAACTGGCGCAGGTTGTCCGTTCGCTCGTCTCCCGCCCCGCCGGGCCGACGGACCCGGCGCCGGTGATCTCGTCGTCGAGCAAGGACAACACGCTCCTGATCTCCGCTACGGTGGACCAGCAGGAGGAGATCCGCAAGATCCTCGACCAGCTCGATGTCCCGAGCGCGAACACCAGGACGATGGAGTTCGTGCCCCTGAAGTTCGCGGATGCCAGAGCCACCGCGACCGCCCTGGACGTGTTCTTCGGGAAGAGCGCCCCGGAGGCCGCCTCGCCCGCGGCGAGGAACGTCACGATCATCGCGAATCCGCTCAGCAAGAGCCTGGTCATTGCGGCGGACCAGGGCGAGTGGCCCGCGGTCCGTGCTCTGCTCGAGAAGCTTGACAACGAGGCGTACGACCAGTCGCGGCGGCTTGAGATCATCTCGCTTCGGCATGCCGACGCGGTCAGCCTGGCGCAGACGCTCAGCGAGGCGTTTTCGGCCCCGCTGCGGGCCGAGGTGGAGCGGCAGCGGCTCGCGCTGCAGAGATTCCAGGGCGGCGTGCTTGGCGCGATCCCGCGGCTCAATGGGGGCCGGGAGGCGCCGAGCGTGCTGATCCAGCCGGAGGAGTCGGTGAGCGTCGTCGCCGAGCGGCTGACCAACTCGCTCATCATCTCCGCGGTACCGCCGCTGGTCGAGCGCATCCGTGCGGTAGCGACCCAGCTCGATGTGCCCGAGTTCTCGAGCCTTCCCGAGGCGAGGGTGATTCCCCTGCGCATCGGACCGGCAACGCAGATCGCCAACGCGCTGAGGCAGATGTACACCGACAGCCTTCCCTCCGGACCTGCTTCGCAGCGGGGGTTGCGGTCGGTGGTCATTACGGGTGAGGACCGGAGCAACACGCTCATCGTGCGGGCGGACGAGTCGCAGTTTGCGCGCATCAAGGTGCTCACGGATTCGCTGCAGCAGGAGGGGGATCGGAGCCGGACGTCGGTGCGGGTGCTCAGGCTCGCCAACATCCCCGCCGGTCGGGTTATGCTGACCGTCCGGAACACGTTCGCGGCCGTGGCGAAGGAGGGGGGCGAGGCGCTGGCGCTGGATGTCGACCGCACGGCCAACGCCCTTGTTGTCGCCAGCAGCGAGAAGGTCTACGAACAGATCCGCGCCGTTGTCGAGGAACTCGACGCCGCGCCGGCATTCAAGGACGACAAGGGAAATGCGAACGCGGTGCCGGGGCTCGGGCAGACCATCTTCATTATCGACGTCGAGAACAACTCGCCGGAGCAGATCCGTAAGCAGTTGGAGGATCTCGGGCTCACGCGGCCGCAGCCCCAGGATCGTCCCGGGGTCGTTGGCGAACCGGTCACCATCGTTCCTCTGGCCAGCCGGAGGGCCCTGGCGGTTGTCGCCTCCCCGCAGGATGGGCAGGCGGTGGCCATGCTGGTTCGGACGCTCGACGCCGCCCCCGCATTCGCCGAGCAGCATGTGGCGATCGTTCGGTTAAAGACGGGCCAGGCGCCCGCGATTGCAGCGGCCATGGAGAATCTGATCAAGGCCAGAGGGACGCCGGATTCGGCGAGTTCGCCCGCCGCGGCGCTTGTTGAGCAGGTGCGTCGGCTGAGCATCCACCGGGACGGCGTGGCGGAGCCGAATCTCGCCCTGGACCTGAGCAAACCGATCCGCATCATCGGCGAGACGCAGACCAACTCGATCGTCATCGTATCGGCCCAGGGCAATGTGGGCGCGCTCACGGACCTCGTCAAGCTCCTTGATCGGCTCCCGGTCGGCGAGGCGGTGGTTGTTCGCTTCTTCCCTCTCCAGAATGCGTCGGCGACCCGGCTGCAGGGTGTCATTCGGGAGCTCTTTGCCCAGGGGGATCGGCTCAGGCAGACGCCGGCGACGAACATCCGCGGCGAGCCCACCACCGAGGTCGGGCGGGCACTGGCGGGTCAGGTCGCGGTGTCCGTCGATGACAGGACCAACGCGCTGGTGGTGGCGGGCCGCGAGGAGGCCGTGGCGCTCGTTGAGATCATGGTGAAGCAGCTCGACAGCGACCGGGCCGCATCGTGGATCGAGCCTGTGGTGATCCCGCTCCGGCACGCGGACGCGACCAAGCTCGCCAGGGACCTCCGCTCGGTGCTGGTTGATGGCGTGAAGGACTCCCCGGAAGCGACCGCGCTGCAGCGGCAGGTGGCGAGGATCCGGGTGGCTATCCAGGGCGGTCGGCCGCAGGGACCGGATGCGGCGCCGGCGGGCGCCGATGGCCGTCTGGAAACGGACATCTTCGCCCCGATGTCGAGCCTTGTCATCCAGCCCGAAGAGCAGCTGAACGCGCTGATCGTCCTGGGAAGCACGGCGAATGTGAGGGCGGTTGCCGAACTCGCCAAGATGCTCGACGTGCCCGCGGCGGCGGCGGAGAACTCGGTCCGGATCTATCCGCTCCGCTTCGCGGCGGCCGACCGCGTGTCCGGCGTGCTCAGGGATGTGTTTCGTCAGCAGGCGGCGGCCGGGACGATCCGCAAAGAGGACGACCTTGTGATCTCGCCCGATCCGCGGACCAACTCGCTGGTTGTCAGCACGAGCCCGCGGAGTTTCATCATCGTCGAGAAGTTGATGCAGCAACTCGACGGACAGCCGATGTCCCCGACGGTCGGTCTAAGCGTGGTTCCGGTGCCCGATGGCAACGTCGTGGAACTGGCGCCGAAGATCGAGCGGCTCATGCGCGACCGGATCGATTCGGCAACCCGCGGCGGGCAGGTCCGGTCACCGAGCGATACGTTCTCCGTTACGGCGGAGGCGTCGACACACTCGCTGATCGTGGTGGCGACGGACGAGAACCTGCAGATGGTCAAGGATCTGGTGAAGGTCCTTGTGAGCGATGCCCGGGCGCTCGCCGCGTCGGAGACCGTTGACGTTGTCTCGGCCCACTCGGCCCGTGCGGACGATCTCGCCGCGGCCGTGCGTGAGTTGTACGTCGACAAGCAGAACGCCAAGCGGGGCGCTGATGCGGTCAAGATCTCCGCCGATGCGAGGCTGAACGCCCTCGTAATCCGGGGTACTCCGGAGGACGTCGCCGCGGTCCGGGACCTCGTGGCGAGGCTTGAGGCAACACCCGTCGCCGCGGTCACGGAGATTAAGCGGATCGAGCTGAGACGGGCTGATGCGGCCGACGCCGCTCGCCTGCTCCAGAACATCCTGGCCGGGCGCCCGATCGCCGGAGGACGGGCTGTCGGGTCCCGGCAGGCTCAGTTGCTGCGGTTCATGCAGCAGGCCGAGGCGACGAACATCAAGGACAAGACCGGCAGGCCGCCGACCGAGGCAGAGATATCGGGCGCGATCCAGGAACAGATCACGCTCACGCCGGAACCGCGGACCAACTCGGTCGTGATCGTTGCGCCGACGAGGTTGATGCTGCTGATCGAGCAACTGATCGCCGACCTTGATACCACGTCGGCGGGCGAGCGGACGATCGAGATCTTCCGGCTCAAGAATGCGGATTCGAGGGCGATGGCGGAGGTGCTCCGCGATCTTTTCAACCTACGGCAGCAGGGCAACACGCTTGTGCTCGTGCCGAGCCGGGAGCAGGAGCCCGAGCAGGAGGGGCCGTCGTTCGGCCCTCCCTCGGGTGTCGTGGCCTCGAACCTCTATCCGTCGTCGGATGAGCGCCAGCAACTGGCCATCACCATCGATGCCCGAACCAACAGCCTGCTCGTTTCGGCCACGGTCGAGTACCTGGAAAAGGTCAGGCAGGTGGTCAACGAGCTCGATTCGGTGGAAGCCAGCGAGCGCGAGCAACTCGTCTACCCGCTGAGGAACACCCGCGCGGTCGACATCGCCCGTACCCTGCGGGACTACTTCAAGGGTGAGGCCGACACGCTGCGGCAGACGCTCGGTTCCGACCGGGCCGGCTCGCTGATCCGCCTTCTGGAGCGGGAGGTCACCGTCCAGGGTGACGAGAAGAGCAACCGCCTGATTGTCGGGGTCTCACCCCGGTACCGCGAGGCGATCGACGCGATCGTGCGAGAGCTGGATTCGACGCCGCCGCAGGTGATGATCCAGGTGCTGCTCGCGGAGGTGTCGCTCGATACGGCGAGCCAGTGGGGAGTGGACTTCTCGGTCGGCCCCTTTGGCGGCGAGGGCTACAAGATCGCGTCGCTCGCGGCCGGGACCGGTGTGGCGTCTGCGCTGGGAGTTCCCAATCTCGCGGTGTCGTCGGTTGACTTTGAACTGTTGATCCGTGCCTTGGAGGTGCAGGGGCGGCTCGAGGTGCTCAGCCGGCCGCAGATCCTGGTCAAGAACAACGAGCGGGCCCGGATCCAGGTGGGCGAGAACGTCGCGCTGGCCAATGGCGTCGAGGTGCTCAGCCAGACCGGGAATACCCGGGCGGATGTGGAGCGTCGCGACATCGGCATCATCCTTAATGTCACGCCATCGATCAGCGCCGACGGGTTTGTGAGCATGGAGGTCCAGCCGGAGATCTCGCGTTTGAGTTCGCGGACGACGCAGATCAGCGAGGAGTTCCAGGCGCCGGTCATCGATACACGTAAGGTCGAGACCAACGTGTCCGTTCGGGACGGGGAGACGATCGTCATCGGAGGCCTGATCCAGTCGCGGGACGATGAGCGTCGCACGAAGATCCCCGTGCTCGGGGACATTCCGATCGTCGGCGATGTGTTCAAGTCGACGAATTTCATCCACGAGAAGAACGAGCTGCTGGTGATCCTGACGCCGCGGGTTATCCGCTCCGGCACGCCAAGGGCCGGCGAGATCCTTCGCCAGATGACGCTCGACGAAATCAAGAAGACCACCGGGGCCGAGCGGGTGCTCGAGTCGCTCCCGCCTCAGGTGCAGGATCCTCGCGGCGAGCCGACGCCGTGGCCAAGCGACGAGAGCGGCGCCCAGGAGTTGTGGCTCCCGCCGATCGAGGCCAGGCCATCAGGTGGTGGGAGTGCGCCGCCCATCCGGACGGCGCCTCGCCACAGCCCCTACGCCCCACCAGATCCCAACAGTGCTTCGGGATCGGGGGAACGCTGATGCGAGCCAGACGCCGCGTGAGCGCATGGGGAAGCGTCGGCATCGTGGCCGCTGGCGTCCTGTCGGGATGCGTGGCGGACGGCCCCGAGCCGCCGCGCCCGCCAAGGGATCTCCCGCCGCAGCCCTCCGGGCTGATCGTTGACCGCATCGTCATGACAGTCCCAACGATCCCGGAAGACTCGGATCGAAACGGGTACTACGACCTCACGCCGGTGACGGTCTACCTGTTTGATCGCCGGTACATCCCACCCATCGCGGTGACGGGGCAGTTCGAGTTTCGGATGCTGGACCAGAAGGACCGTGTCCTCGCGACGTGGCGATTCGACGAGCAGAAGACCGCTGGGGCGCAGCGCCGGTTCATGGTCGGACCCGGGTACGCGTTTGAACTGAACCTGCTCGACGTCGGGTCTGACCATCTGCCCGTGGATGAGGCCGTGCTGCAGGTCACCTTTACCCAAGATGGGCAGAAGCCCGTGGCTCCCAGGGCCGGCACCAGCGTTGTCGTGGGGCGGGCGCGGTAGAGTCGTCCACGGCTCTTAGCGCAAACTTGACATTCTGTCGGTGGTGGATCTTCCTCCGCCCCGGGACCCTGCTGTCGTGGCCCTCGGTACCGACTCGGGGCAGGTGTTAGTATAATGGATGGGTCGCTTCGGCGGCCGTGGATGAGGAGCACTTCGATGATCTCACTGCTCTCGGGCGCAGCCGCCATTCTCGCATCGGCCTCGGCGATCGTGGGGCTCGATGTGCGGCTCCAGGGCGCGGGCGCGACATTTCCGAATCCGCTGTACCAACGATGGGTCAGCGAGTTCCAGAAGTCGCACCCGGATGTCCGGATCGACTACCAATCGATCGGATCGGGTGGTGGCGTCAAGGCGATCACGGAAAAGACGGTTCAGTTCGCCGGTTCGGATGCCCCGCTGAACAAGAAGGAACTCGCCGCTCTTGGCGGCGCTGACGATGTTGTACAGATCCCCACGTGCGCCGGCGCGGTTGTTCCCGCGTACAACCTCCCCGGGGTGACCGGCGAGGTGAAGTTCACGGGCGAGATTCTCGCGGACGTCTTCATGGGGAAGATCTCCAACTGGAACGACCCCAGGCTCGCTGAGATCAACAAGGGAATCACGCTTCCGGACTTGGCCATCACGCCGGCGTGGCGATCTGACGGCAGCGGCACCACCTTTGTCTGGACGAACTACCTGGCGACCCAGAGTGAGACATTCAAGGGCGGCGTGGGAACCGGCAAGCAGGTCGCTTGGCCGATCGGCCAGGGCGGGAAGGGGAACGAGGGGGTCTCGGCGATCGTGCAGCAGACGCCGGGTTCGCTCGGGTACATCGAGCTGAACTATGCGACGGCAAACAAGATCGCATTTGGCTCCATCAAGAACACGGCTGGCCGGTTTGTTCGGGCCACTCCCGAGAGCGTCTCCGCCGCGGGGGCCGGTGTGGCCGAGGGGTTGACTGGGACGGTCCTGGCCGCCGATCTTTGGAACCAGCCGATCGAGGCGGCGTACCCCGCCGCGGCGTTTACGTACATCATCGTCTACAAGGACCTCCGCACGGTGAAGACAGCCTCCGAGGCGGAGGCGCTGGTCTCGTTCTTGTGGTGGGCGACCCACGACGGGCAGGCTCTTGCAGTGGACCTGGACTACGCGCCATTGGCCAAGCCGGTGCAGGACCGGGTCGGCAAGGCGATCAAGGCGATTACCTTTCAGGGCCAGCCGCTGCATGCCGCGGATCGCTGAGCCAGCACAACTCGGCGTGCTGACCGCCCCGCCGAATCCGCGAAGGACCAGGACGTGACCCCGCGTGCAAGCCATGGCGTTGCGGCGGGGGCGCCGGCCGACGCGGCACGCCGCCGACGCCTACGCGCCGCGGATGCGGCGCTCACCGCGTTCGCACGCGGATGCGGCGTCGCGATCATCGTCATGCTCGTGGCCCTGATCGCCGTGCTGACAGTGAACTCAGTCCCCAGCATCCGAAGGTTCGGGTGGTCGTTCATCGTGTCCAGCGAGTGGCGGCCGAACGAGATCGAGCGGCCCTTGCGGGATGAAGCCGGCCGGCCCGTCATCGAGGACGGCGAGGTCGTGACAGAGGTGGTCCGTCCTTCGTTCGGCGCCCTCCCGGTGATCGTCGGCACGGCCGTCAGCTCGCTGCTGGCGATCGCTGTTGCGGTGCCACTGAGCCTGGGGGCCGCCTTGTTCCTGGTGAGGGTGGCGCCGCGCCTGAGAATCGCGGGGATTCTCTCGTTCCTCGTCGAGTTCCTCGCGGCGATACCGAGCATCGCGTACGGCATCTGGGGCCTGTTTGTCCTCGCTCCATTCCTGCAGCAGCACTTGGAGCCGGCGATCCGCCGCGTGCTCGGCGGCGTGCCCGGGTTTCACTGGCTGTTCTTCGAGTCAGTGACCATCGGAAATACGGTGGTTGAGCGCGAGATCCCGCTGACGGGGCGCGACATGCTCTGCGGCGGCCTGATCCTCGGGATCATGATCCTTCCCATCATCACGGCGGTCTCCCGGGATGTGCTTCGGGCCGTTCCCAAGGCCCAGATCGAGGGAACGGTCGCCATGGGGGCCACGTGGTGGCAGTCGAGCGCCGGCATGCTCCGGTACAGCCGGAGCGGGTTGTTCGGCGCCGTCATGCTCGGCCTGGCCCGCGCTGCCGGTGAGACGATGGCCGTGACGATGGTGATCGGCAACAGCAACCGGATTTCGGCGTCCTTGTTTGCCCCGGCTCAGACCATGTCCAGCCTGATCGCCAACGAGTTCGCCGAGGCGAGCGATCTGCACCGCTCGGCGCTGCTCGAAATCGCGATCATCCTCTTGATCATGTCGCTGATCCTGAACATCGTTGCCCGCTGGTTTGTGGTCGGCGGCTCCGCGCGGACCGCCGCCGCGCACTGACTCCCCATGGCCCATACCGTCAAGGAACTCGTCCGTCGGAACGCGAGCAACGCGATGTTCGCGGCGTGCGCGGCGTGCGCGCTGGCGATCGTGGTGACGCTCGGGCTGGTCGTCGGGTACCTTGTCTCGATCGGGGGCGGCGCGCTGACACTCGATTTCTTCACGAAGGTGCCGTCGGGCGATGTCGCGGACCCGGGCGGCATGAAGAGCGCGGTTCTCGGGACGCTTGTGCTGGTCGGCATGGCCGCCGTCGTCGGGGTGCCGATGGGGATGGGCGCGGGGATCTACCTGTCGGAGTACGCGAGCGACCGGTGGCTGGTCCCGCCGGTGCGGTTCATCTCGGATGTGCTGACGGGGGTGCCCAGCATCGTCGTCGGCATCCTGGGGTACGAGTTGGTCGTTGTCCCGATGGGGAGCTACAGCGGATGGGCGGGAGCGGCGGCGCTCGCCTTTATCATGGTCCCGATCGTCGCCCGCACTACGGAAGAGATGCTGCGGCTCGTGCCCGACAGCTACCGCGCCGCGTCGTATGCCCTGGGCGCCAACAAGGCGCAGACCATCGCGAAGGTGGTGCTGCCGGCGGGAACCGGCAGTCTCGTGACAGGGATCATGCTTGCTCTCGCGCGGGTGGCCGGCGAGACCGCACCGCTGCTGTTTACCGCACTCGGGACCCGGCTGGATACCCTGGATCCGAGCAGGCCGTTCCCCTCGTTGACGGTGCAGATCTATACCTACGCGACAGGGCCATACCCTGAACAGAAGAAGCTCGCGTGGGCCGGTATTTTGGTCCTTGTTGCCATGCTGTTCGTGCTCAACGTGTCGATCCGCTACGTCACCGCCCGGTCAGTTCGAAGGAGAATGATGTGAGCAGGATCGGCGAACCCTCGATTCGGCCGCCGCGGGAGTCCACGGCGACGCCCCCGGCCCGGGAAGGGACGCCGGCTCAGCCCGGGCGTCCGGCTCGCCCTGAGCGTCCAACGATCGATCTTTCGAATGCGGCAGCCGCCACCTCGCGGCGGACCTATTCAGTCCTCGAGGCGATCCGAGCGGATCAGCCGCATTCGCCCGCTATACACCCGGAGGTGCTGGCGGTTGATCCGGTACTCGAGGTTCGCGATTTTTCGCTCTACTACGGGCAGCACAAGGCGCTGCACTCGGTTCGGCTCGTCGTGCCGCGCGGCCGCGTCACCGCGCTCATCGGACCATCGGGCTGCGGCAAGTCCACCTTGCTCCGGTCGGTCAATCGGCTGAACGACCTCGTCGACGGTGTTCGAACCGAGGGGGACATCATCGTTCGCGGCCGCGGCATCTACGGCCCGGGGGTTGATGTCATCGATCTCCGGCGGCGGATGGGGATGGTGTTTCAGAAGTCGAATCCGTTCCCGATGTCCATCTTCGAGAACGTCGTGTACGGGCTGCGGATCCACGGTGAACGGCGGAAGCGGGTATTGGAGGAGGCGTGCGAGCGGAGCCTCCGGGCCGCGGCGCTCTGGGATGAAGCGAAGGATCGGCTGCACCAGTCGGCGCTCGGGATGTCGGGCGGTCAGCAGCAGCGGCTGTGCATCGCGAGGGCTATCGCCGCTGAACCAGAGGTGCTGCTGATGGACGAGCCGTGTTCCGCGCTCGATCCGATCGCGACCCTCCGGATCGAAGAACTGATCGACGAGATCAGCACCCGCTACACCGTCCTGATCGTGACGCACAACATGCAGCAGGCGGCGCGGGTGAGCGACTACACGGCGTTCATGTATCTCGGCCGGCTGGTCGAGTTTGGACCGACCGATCACGTCTTCCAGACTCCATCCCTTCCAGAAACTGAACAGTACATCACGGGCCGGTTCGGCTGAGCCGTCAATTGCCGGGCGGAGGGTGGTTTGGATCGGAGCAGACGAACACCGCTCTCGCCGCGTCCGGAACATGCCGATCGATGGGTCTATCATCGCGATACGGTGCCGCCAGGCACCCGTGACCATGCCTCCAGGCAGACTCGACCCTGACGAGGGATTCGGATGAGTGCGGCCCCATCGACCTCTCCGCGACCAGTTTCGCCCGCGATCAACGGTTGGAACGGCGCATTTCTCGAAGCCCAATACGAACAGTACAAGGCCGATCCGGAGTCCGTTCCTGCGGACCTTCGGTCGTTTTTCCAGGGGTTTGACCTGGCGATGGCCCGGTCGTCCGGCGGCGCGGCCGGGCCGGAGTTAGCGGGGACTCGCCCCGAGGCGACGCTCCACTTTCAGAACGCGGTCACCAACCTGATCGACGCCTACCGCCGGCGTGCGCACATCTGTGCCAGGCTCGATCCCTTTGGGCGGACCAGAGAGCGGCCCATCGGGATCTCACTTGCCCAGCACAACCTGCGGGAGCAGGATCTTGACCGGCCCGTTGATGCCTCGGGGCTTCCGCTGCCGGCCGGGTCGACCCTCCGCGGCGTGGTCGCCTTCCTGGAGAAGACCTACTGCCGGAGCATCGGCGCCGAGTTCATGCACGTCTCGGATCAGGCCGAGCGGCAGTGGCTTATCGAGCGGTTCGAGCGCGATGGCGGCACGATCCCGCTGACCCGTGGCGAGCGGGTGCACATCCTCGAACAACTCACCCGCGCCGAGATGTTCGAGAAGTTCCTCGGCAAGCGGTACCCCACGGAGAAGCGGTTCAGCCTGGAGGGCGGCGAGTCGCTCATCGTCCTGCTCGACCGGGCGATCGAGGCGGGCGGCGAACTGGGCGTCGAGGAGGTCGTGATGGGGATGCCCCACCGCGGCCGTCTGAACGTGCTGAACAACACGCTCGGCAAGACCTACGAGCAGATCTTTACCGAGTTTGAGGACAACTTCGACTCGGGCGACATCGACGGCGGCGGCGATGTGAAGTACCACCGTGGCTATTCCGGCGAGCGGCATCTGCGCACCGGCAAGGTCGTCCACCTCGCGATGGCGAGCAACCCGAGCCACCTCGAGAGCGTCAACGGCGTGGTCGAGGGGCGGTGCCGGGCCAAGCAGCGCCTGCGGGTCGATACCGAGCGACGGCGGGTCATCCCGCTGCTCATCCACGGCGACGCCGCGGTCATCGCCCAGGGTGTGGTGGCGGAGGTGCTGAACTTCTCCCAGCTCGAGGGCTACACGACGGGCGGAACGATTCACGCGGTCTTGAACAACCTGATCGGGTTCACAACCGGGCCCGAGGATGCCAGGTCCAGCCGGTACTGCACCGACCTGGCGCTGAGCATCGAGGCGCCCGTCTTCCACGTGAACGGCGAGGACCCGGAGGCGGTCGTAGCGTGCGCCCAGATCGCCGCGGAGTACCGCCAGCGGTTCCGCAAGGATGTCTTCATCGACATGTGGTGCTTCCGGCGCTACGGCCACAACGAGACCGACGAGCCCTCGTTTACCCAGCCCATACTGGCCGATCTGATCAAGCAGAAGCGGGGCGTGCTCACGGAGTACACCGAGCGTCTGCTCGCGGATGGCGTGATCACCCAGGTCGACATCGAGACCAACACCAAGCGGATCGACATGGTTCTCGAGCAAGCCCAGGCCGCGACCAAGCTCAAGCCGACCGCGCCCGTGATCGATCCTGGTTCCAAGAGGTGGGCCGGCGTGAGCCGCCTGTACTCGTTTGCTCCGGTCAAGACGGCCGTCGGCATGGACGCGATCAAGGAGGTCTGCGCCGCGCTCGGGCGGGTCCCCGATGGCTTCAACCTGAACCCGAAACTCAAGAAGCTCCTCGACGAGCGGGCCGCGATCCCCACGGCCGGGATGGTCTCGTACGCGGATGCGGAGTCGCTCGCGTTCGGGACACTGCTGCTCGACGGGCACGGGGTACGGGTGAGCGGGCAGGACAGCCGGCGTGGCACCTTCAGCCACCGGCACGCCGTGCTGCGGGACTGCAAGTCCGGAGCGACGTTCACGCCGCTCAACAGCATGCGGCCGATGGCCGGCAGGCCGGATGACGCCGGGAAGCCCGGCGAGGACGGCCTGCTGACCCAGGGCAAGCTCTGCGTCTATGACAGCCCGCTCTCCGAGTTCGCGGTCATGGCATTCGACTACGGGTACTCGCTGGCGGATCCGAGGATGCTGGTGTGCTGGGAGGCGCAGTTCGGCGACTTCTGCAACGGCGCCCAGATCATCATCGACCAGTACCTCGCTGCCGCCGAGCTGAAGTGGGAGCGGTGGTCCGGCCTGGTGCTGCTGCTTCCCCACGGCTACGAGGGCGCGGGCCCCGAGCACTCGTCGGCCCGGCTCGAGCGCTTCCTGCTGCTCTGCTCGAACGACAACATGGAAGTGGTCTACCCGGCCAGCGCGGCGCAGCTCTTCCACATGTTCCGCCGCCACCTCAAACAAGCCTTCCGCAAGCCGCTTGTCGTCATGACGCCCAAGAGCATGCTCCGCGACCAGGCGTACGCGAGCCCGCTGAGCGAACTGCTCAACGGCTCGTTCCATGAGCTGGTGGACGACCCCGCGTTCGACGGCAAGGCCGATCGGCGAGGGGTCAAGCGGGTGCTGCTCTGCTCCGGCAAGGTCGGCCACGAACTCACCGCGCGGCGTGCGGCGCTGGGCCGGACAGATACCGCGGTTGTCCGCGTTGACCAGTTGTACCCGTTCCACACCGATCTTGCGAAGACCATCCTCGCCTCCTACCCCAACGCTGTGGAGCACGCCTGGGTCCAGGAGGAGCCACGCAATATCGGGGCGTTCCACGCCATGTTTGATGTGTTCCGCACCCGCCTTGGGATCGATCTCGGGTACATCGGGCGAGAGGAGAGCGCCTCTCCCGCCGTGGGCTCCAAGCACAAGCACAAGGAGCAGCAGGAGGACCTGATCTCCGAAGCGATCGGTCCTCTCCCGGCCCCGGGGACCAAGCCGAATCCTGCCAACGGCATGGCCGCCGCCGTAGGACCCGCACCCAAGAAGACGGCTTCCCGCGCGTGATCCTCAGCGGGCCATTCGGTCGTTCACAGTCTGACCATTACTCCGCCGACGACGAGCACCACGTTCCAGTCGGTCACTGACCCCCAAGACCACATGCCGACCAACATCATCATCCCCGAGATGGGCGAGTCCGTCCGCACCGGCGTTGTCGCCAGTTGGCTGAAGAAGCCCGGTGAGTACGTGAACCGCGACGATCCGGTCATGGAGCTGGAGACCGACAAGATCACCATGGAGGTGCGAGCCCCGGTCGCGGGAGCTCTGACCCCGCTGGCAAGCGTCGGCGAAACGGTTCCGGTCGGCGCAGTGGTTGGGCGCATCGACGAGAGTGATCGGCCCCCGGCCGCGAACGGGAAGTCAGCCGCGGCCCCCGTCGAGGCGTCGGCGAAACCCGCCCCGGCCCCCGCGGCTCCCCCCGCCCAACAGCCGGCCGTCGCGACAGCCTCCGAGGTTCGGGCGACGCCCTTGGCCCGTAAGGTGGCCGAGCAGCACGCCGTGGACCTGGCGAAGGTCAAGGGCACCGGCGCCGGCGGTCGGATTCGCGAGCAGGACGTCATGGCGGCAATTGACTCAAAGGAATCGAGCCCGGCTGCTGCACCGCCCATCGACGCCCGCGCGGCGTCGGGCACCCCCTCGCCGGCATCCACGGCTGGCGCCGGCACCAAGTCGGCCCGCCGCGAGCGGATGAGTCCGCTCCGGCAGCGGATCGCCGCGCGGCTTGTCGAGGCCCAGCACACCGCGGCGATGCTCACCACCTTCAACGAGGTGGACATGACGGCCGTGATGGACCTCCGGAAGAAGTACAAAGAGGCCTTCGAGAAGAAGCACGGCATCGGGCTGGGGTTCATGCCCTTCTTTGTCAAGGCGGTGGTGCAGGCGCTGCGTGCGTTCCCCGCGGTCAACGCGTCCATCGTTCAGGGTGACGGCGGTGCGGAGGTTGAGTACCACGATTACTGCGACATCGCCGTGGCGGTCGGGACTCCCAAGGGACTCGTCGTGCCGGTGCTGCGGGGGTGCGAGTCGCTCTCGTTTGCGGCTATCGAGTCGGGGGTGAAGGACCTTGCGACCCGCGCCCGCGACGGCAAGCTCTCGCTCGATGACCTGCAGGGGGGGACGTTCACCATCACCAATGGCGGGATCTACGGTTCGCTGATGTCGACGCCGATCCTCAATCCGCCACAGTCCGGCATTCTCGGGATGCACGCGATCAAGAGCCGCGCCGTGGAGCACCCCTCCAAGCCGGGCGAGGTGGCGATCCGCCCGATGATGTACCTCGCGCTCTCCTACGACCACCGGCTGATCGACGGTTCCGAGGCCGTGCAGTTCCTTGTCACGGTCAAGAACGCGATCGAACAACCCGAGCGGCTGCTGCTTGAAGTCTGATCGCATGCACGACATCTTCAACGCGGCCAAGCCGGTGATTGGGATGGTCCATGTTCAGGCTCTGCCGGGCTCTCCCGGTTCGGGCTTGTCCATCGATCGCCTCGCGGCCAACGCCGCCGACGAGGCCTCGCTCTTGGCCGCGGCCGGATTCGACGGACTGATCATCGAGAACATGCACGATCGGCCGTATGTCCACGCCGACCACGGGCCCGAGATCGTCGCGGCGATGACGGCCGTCGGGCTGCGGGTGCGAGAGGCCTGGGCCCGGGGGACATCCCGCCGCGCACCGAGCGGTCGACGGGGGCTGCCAATCGGCGTCCAGGTCCTCAGCGGTGGGCATCGCGAGGCCCTGGCGATCGCCCTGGCGATCGGCGGTTCGTTCATCCGTGCGGAGAACTTCGTGTTCGCCCACGTCGCCGATGAAGGGCTACATGAACGAGCGGTCGCGGGGCCGCTCCTTCGATACCGTCGCACGATCGGCGCCGACGACGTGCGGATCTTCTGCGATATCAAGAAGAAGCACGCGTCCCACGCGATCACCGGCGATGTGTCGATCGGCGAGACCGCGAAGGCCGCCGAGTTCTTCGGGGCCGACGGCGTGATCGTGACGGGCGCCTCCACCGGTGAGCCGACCGCATTGGAAGACGTTGCGGAGGCCCGTCAGGGCTCGTCGATTCCTGTCATCGTCGGCTCCGGCGTGACGCCCGAGACCGTTGCGCCGCTGCTCGACTATGCCGATGCGCTGATCGTTGGATCTTCGATCAAGCGCGGCGGGCTCTGGTCCAACCCGATCGATCCCGGACGCGCCGCTGCGGTCGTCGCCGCCGTCAAGGCTTGCCGCCCCCGCCGGCCTACCCCGGCACGGGCAGGGCGTCGGTGATCTCGCGCAGCACGGCCGAGACCTGACCATCATCGGTCGAGCCGGAGATGGTGTCCCTCGCGATGACGCGGTGGGAGCAGACGGGGATGATGTTGTCGACGATGTCGTCCGGAATGACATAATCGCGCCCGTGGAGGACCGCAGTCGCACGGGCTGCTTGCGCCAAGGCCAGCGACCCCCTGGGGGACATGCCAAGCGAGAGTTCGGGGCTTCGCCGCGTCTCGGCCGCGAGCGACACGATGTAGTCCGCCAGCGATCGATCCAGCCGCGCGTGGTCGACTTCGACTTGGAGCGCCAGGACCGACTGGCTGTCCATGATGGGCAGGAGGCCGGCGAGCGCATGGTCAGCGGGGCGCAGATCCAGCACTCGCGCCTCCTCGTCGGCGGTGGGATACCCGAGGCTGAGCCTCATGAGGAACCGGTCGAGCTGGTTCTCAGGCAGCGGGTAGGTGCCGTCGAATCCTGAGGGGTTCTGAGTGGCGACCACCATGAACGGGGGCTCGAGCCGGTGGGTGCGTCCGTCGACCGTGACCGAGCCTTCGTTCATGGCCTCAAGAAGCGCGGTCTGGGTCCGCGGCGGAGTCCGGTTGATCTCGTCCGCAAGCACGATATTGGCGAACAGGGGGCCGCGGACGAACTCGAACGCCTGCGTCTGCCGGCTGAGAACGGTCGTGCCAACGATGTCGGCGGGCAGCATGTCGGGGGTCAACTGGATCCGCGAGAACCCGCAGTTGATGCTCCGGGCCAGGGCATGGGCCAGAAGTGTCTTGCCGACCCCGGGCACATCCTCGATCAGCACGTGCCCGCGTGCGAGCAGGCAGCACAACAGCCGGTCAACCGCACGCGGGTTCCCAAGAAAAACCCGGGCGATGTTGGCCCGCAGACGCTCCACAAGACCGGCCGCGGCATCAAGTCCGGCCCGCGAACCGGTTCCATTCACGTTTGGGGGGGAGGTATGCACGCTGGATTGTTCGCTCCTGGCCACTTCGTGTTCCCTGTCCCGTTACTCTAAGGGGCATGGAGGTCCCGGACCGGGAATCTGAGCCGCGATCGGGCAGCCCCCTGGCAGCCAGTCTGGGCAGCCAGCTTGGGGGTGATTTGCCGTGTGTCGTCTGCGGGTACAACCTGCGCGGGGTATCGATCCGCTCGGTCTGCCCCGAATGCGGGACGGGGGTACGGGCGACGATTCTGGCCGTTGTGGACCCGCACGCGACTGAGCTGCAACCGATCGCCTGGCCGCGTGCGATGACGATCGGCCTTGTGATGTGGTCGGCATCGGCCCTGCTGGCTGCGTTGCTCGGCTGGATCCCGCATGCGAGCCAGCTGTTGGCCGGTGCGATCGATCGGCCTGCCCTGGAGATCCAGTCAAGCGAACTCACCGGGCTCATGGGGTTGTGCGTGGTCCTTTCCGGGATCGGTGCGATCGCTTTCGTTCGTCCGCACCGAGGGCTGGCGAGGCGGCACATCGCGGCCGCCGCGTTCGCCGTGGCGCTGTACATCCCGTTGGCGTGGGTTGTCATTACCCTGTGCGAGGTCGATTCCGCGAGGACGGGCCGTTACCTGACGAACTGGCAGCCGGATCCGTCCCGTTTGGTGTGGCGCATCGTGATGGCTGTTCTGATCGCGGCGATCTCGCTGGGTCTGCGTCCGAACGCGAGGGCCCTTGTCGCCCGTTCGCTGGTGTTGAGGTCGGGCCGCGTGGATCGTCAGACCCTGTTCGCCCTCGCGGCCGCGGCGCTCCTGGCTGGGGGCGGCGACGTCGTTGCATACCTGTCGCTCTCGTGGTCCGGCGCGGTGGCCGAGACGATGCGGCTCTTCGCCATCATTCTCATCGTTCTGGGGTCTTCGCTGCTGACGCTCGGTCTCGCCGGGGCTCTGGTCGATTGTGTCCGCATGGGAAGGGCCATCATCCGGCCGGGACCATCGATTCATGACGTGCTGGCCAGCGGCAAGCCGCGGGCGCCCGAGCCGCCGGGCGGGGCGGCCACGATCTGACCAGTCCATTGCCATGCACGAACACGCCCGCGAACATTTCGACCGCATCCTGGAGGACGCCATCGACTCCCTTCCCCCGCAGTTTCAGGGGATGCTGCAGGAGGTCTCGATTGTCGCTCTCGATCACCCCACGCCCGAGATGATCGATGTGCTGAGACGGGAGGGGACGATTGGGCCGGACGATCGTGGCGACGACCTGTGCGGATTGCACACCGGCACCGCACGGACGGAGCGGTCAATCGACATCGAGGGAGGGCGGCTGCCGGACCAGATCCACATCTTCCGAGAGGGGATCACTGCCCTTGCCCTGAGCACTGACGACCAAGACGGGGACTGGCGCGTCTGGGAGCGGGCGGTGCTGGCGGGGCAGAGCGGTGACCTGGACGACGACGTCTACGAGGAGGCGAGGATCACGCTGCTCCACGAGATCGGTCACCACTTCGGGCTGGATGAATCGGACTTGGACGACCTGGGTTACGCGTGACCGCAGCGGCCGCTAGACCGTCTCGATTTCCTTCGTCTTGGAGTTGATCGCGTCGTCGGTCGCCGTCTCGTACTTCTTCAGAAGGTCCTGGATTTCCTTCTTCAGGGTCTCAATCTCGTCTTCGGGGACGTGCTTGGCCGGGTTCTTCCCGAGGGCTTCCGCGTGCTTGTTGGCATCGCGCCTGGCGTTGCGGATAGAGATCTTCGTCTCTTCGCCGAGTTTCTTGCAGTGGGCGATGAGCTGCTTGCGGCGATCACCGGAGAGCGGCGGCACGTTCAGGCGGATCTGCTTGCCGTCGACCATCGGCGTGAGCCCCAGCCCCGAGGCCTCGATCGCCCGCTTCATCTCGTTGATCGCCCCGGCATCAAAGGGCCGGAGCAGGAGCTGGGTCGGCTCAGGCACCGAGATCGCCGCGATCGCCTTCATGTCGGTCATCGTCCCGTAGTAGTCGACTTTGATGTACTCGACCAGCGCCGCGGACGCCCGCCCGGTCCGCATCCCTTTGAGCTCTTTCTTGAGGTAGTCGACCGCCTTGGTCATCGATTCTTCGGTTTCCAGCAGAATAGTGTCGGGATCGGACATGGTGTGCTTCTCTGGAGGGTCAAAGCCTGACGGTCGCGACGCAGCAAAGGATATGGGCGAACTCCCGCCCCGTATACCTCCCCGATCAGTTGGTGACGAGCGTCCCGACGGCCGGGGCGTCGGGCGTCCCCTCGGTGATCGCGCGGCGGATGTTCCCGCACGCCTTGAAGTCGAACACCAGGACCGGGATGTGGTTCTCGCGGCACATCGCGATCGCCTGCATGTCCATCACTCCGAGCCGGCGCTCAATCGCCTCGTCGAACGTCAGACGGTCGTACCGACGGGCCGATGGAGTCGTCTTGGGATCGGCGGTGTAGACGCCGTCCACCTTGGTCGCCTTCATCAGCAACTGGCATTCGAGCTCGGTGGCCCGGAGGGCGGCGCAGGTATCCGTGGTGCAGAAGGGATTGCCGGTACCGGCGACCAGGATCACGACGCGGTTCTTTTCGAGGTGCCGCAGGGCCCGGCCGCGGATGAACGGCTCGGCCACCGCGCGAATGTCGATAGCGGACATGACCCTCGATGCAACCCCGATGTGCAGCAGGGCCTCCTTCAGGGCCAGCCCGTTCATGACTGTCGCGAGCATCCCCATGTAGTCCGCGGTCGCCTGGTGGATGTGGGCGGCCTTTGCGAACTTCGCCCCGCGGACAAAGTTGCCGCCCCCGACCACGACGGCAAGCTGGGTGCCTGTCTCCCAGGCCGCCTTGACTTCGGAAGCGATCAACTCCAGTTCAGCGGGATCGATCCCCTGTCCCCCGGGAGGGCAGAAGGCCTCTCCGCTCAGCTTGAGGAGGACGCGGCGGAAGGTGGGGGTGTGGGATTGGGCCATTGGCGCTCCGGTTGCATGATCGCTTGTTTGCCCAGCCTAGCCCCCGCATGCAACCGGAGGCAACCGATAGAGTAGAGTGTTCCATACGCGGTCCGAACTTGATAGCCGTGATATCGAACCCGGTCAGTGGCCGGTGCGAACAGTGGTGAGGTGGCTGGGGAGTTGAGAGGATCGCGCGCACGCCTCCCGTGGCGGGTTGCCGTGCGGCCTTTCGGAATGCCAATGCCGTTGAGACCGGCGGCCGGTCCGACCGATCTACAAGGACGCCATGCCCAGTTCGCAGCCAGCATCCCTCGGCGCCAGACCAGCCGCCCCCAGGCAGGCTGGTCCCCCTCACGCGATCGGCACAGCGGCCGAGGAGCCGGGTGTTCCGCAGCCAACAAAGAACTTCTCGCTGACTCGATTCCTGTTCCGTGGCTCGGTGGTCGGGACCGTGGCGTCCGTGCTGGTGCACCTTTGCTTTGTCCTTATTTCCGCCATTCTGCTCTTCGAGGTCGCCCGGGGTGGCAGCCTGGGGGGGCGCACCGGCGGGGATGTCACGATCACGATGGAGACCGGCGCAGAACTGGGCCAACTCCCCGGGAGCACGATCGAGGTCGGGACGCCCAGTATCGGCGAGATCAAGTCCGGCGACGACCTCCCGGCAGGGCCGGCCCTTGGGGGCCTTTCGGATTCGGCCGAGCCGGGCGCCGGCCTTGGCGGCAACCTTGGCGACATCGCCGGGCTCCGCGGCGGGGGCGATGCCATCGGTGACGGCGACGGGCTTGGCGGCGGCGGGGCGGGCGGTGGCTCGGCCAAGTTCTTCGGTGTTGAGGCGAAGGGCTCGCGGTTCGCGTACGTCTGCGATGTTTCCGGTTCGATGTCGGACGCCGGGAAACTGGCGTTCCTGAAAGAGGAGCTTGCAGAGTCCATCAGTTCCATGATGGAGCACATGAGTTTCGCGGTCTGCCCGTTTTCCTCCGAGGCGTTCATGCTGGGTGGGCGCGCGAAATGGACCGTTGCTTCGGACGAGGGCAAGCGGTGGGCGCTGGCCAAGATCGGAGACCTCTCCGCCCAGGGGGGGACCAACCCCGGGCCCGCGTTCGAGATGATCTTTGAAATGAAACCGCGGCCGGAAGCGATCTACTTCATGACCGATGGGCTCTTTGACGCCTCGGTCGCCCAGCAACTGGCGTGGCTTAACCGGGGGAGCAGGCGGATCCCGATCCACTGCATCGCCTTCGTCAGCAGGGATTCCGAGCTTACGATGAAGGACATCGCCGAGCGGTCCGGCGGGACGTACACGTTCATCGAGGGTCCGCGACGGAAATGAGACGCCTCAGCCGAGCATCGGCCCTCTCGCTCATGCTGGCGCTGTGCCCCGCTGTCGGCGCCCAGGTTGAGATCCGCGGCGAACCTGCGGCGCGTCGGGCTGTCGTTGAGCAGGTCGGCGTCGAGGGCGTGCTGATCCGCCCCGAGGGAATGTCGGCCGCCGGCGTTCCGGTGCTGGCGGGTTGGGATCGCGTCCGCAGCGTCTCTGGAGCGATGTCCACCGCGGCCGTGCCGTTCCTGCCGATCGCGGATGCCGCATTTCGGGCCCGTACCAGGCTTGAGCGGGGCGATATCCCCGCCGCGGCGCCCTTGTTCGAGCAGTTATACCTCGCCTATCAAGCGGGGAAGGGGCCGACCGCGGCGGTGGTTGCCGAGGGAACACTCCGGTGCAGGCTCTCCAAGGGTGAAACGGCCGAGGCCGTGTGGCCCTGGCTGTCATGGATCGACGCCCGAAAGCCTGCCGCAGACGAACTCCGCGCGGATTGGATCGGCGGCACTCTTGATCGAGCGGCCCTCGCCGACGACGGCACGGACCTGGTTCCCGCGCTGGCGCCGATCTTCCTGCCCGACGAACGCACGGCCGCTCTTCGCGACGATCCGCGGTGGTCCCGGTTTGAATCCGGGGACCGCGTTGTGACGGCTCTCGCGATGCTGTACCAGGCCGCCGCGACTGAGGCGATGAAGGGATCGCCCGTGTCGGTGGCCCCGGCGATTCGCGCCGCCGGCGAACACGCTGGGGTGCGATTCGTCGCCGAAATTGTCAAGGCGGTGTCCGCGGATGCGGGCGAGCGCCGCGAGGCCCGAGTGCTCCTCACCGAGCGAATGAACGGAGTCTGGCTGGGGGCCGATGTCAGGCCGGCGCGCGCGGCATGGATCGAGGCGTGGTGCCGAGCCGGGATCGGCCGGTCGCTGCTCAAGGAGCCGGACATCGATGACCGCCGGCGCGGCGTGATCGAACTGCTGCACGTTCCGGCCCGGTTCGGCGATATCCAGCCGCGTCTTGCCGCCGTAGCGCTCGCCCTTGCCGCGGAGGAGATGCACCTGTCAGGGGACGATACCGCCGCGGCGTCCATCGTCTTTGAACTTCGAGGGCGATTCCCGCGAGACCCCGCGGCCGGGTGGGAAGGCCTCGCCGCAATCCCACAGCCCACGGAGGGGCGGCCGCCACGGTAGACATGACCCGCCGCACCGATCCAACTCCAGGGGTCCGCGGAACCGGGCGGTGGCACGCGCTGGTGGTGGCCGGCACGCTGTCGCTGCTCGCGGGCACGCCGAGCACAATCGCACAAGCGGACGCCGAATCGGAGATCACCTCCCGGGGATCGCCGGATGCCGCGGTGGAGGGATACCTCGATCGGCTCGGGCTTCGCGAGCTTCTCGCCTCCCAGTTGTCGGATCGACTGCGTCAGACCGGCGGCGATGAGCGAAAGAAGATCGCCGACCGGCTCTCGGCCATCTACGTGGAGCTGTTGACGTCGGCGCCCACCGACGAGGCAAGGCGGGGATTCGAGGCGAAGGCGAGGGAACTCCTTCGGCTCGTCCCTGAGGCAGACTCCTACGAACTCCGGATCAACCTTTCCCGGGCCTCCTACCTGCATGCCGAGGAGATCGCGGAGCGGGCCCGGCTGCGGCTGACGACTCCCGAGGAAAACAGCGAAGCGGACAAGACTCTGCGGACGGCGCGGGCCGAGTTCCTCGACGTCGCCACCAAGACGCATGCGCGGGTGGAGTTGCTCGAGCGCCAGGAACAGGCCGGGCGGGAGTCCGAACAACTCTCCCGCGAACTCGCCGAGGCGCGGCGACTGCGCTCTCTTGCCTTCTACTTCGCCGGGTGGACCGACTATTACCTTGCGTTCCTATCCACCGGTGAACCGGCCGTGAGGCAGGCGTCGGATGCGATGCGTTCGTTCGGGTGGCTGCTCAACTCCCGCGGCGGCAACACGGCCTCGCTCGAGCGAGTGCAGCCGGAGATGTTCAAGTACGAGCACATTGCACGGGCCGCGCTGGGGTGCGCCCTGGCTTCGGGGATCCGCGGCAATGATGTGGAAGCGATGCGGTGGCTCCGGGCCTTGTCGGAGGCTCCCTCGCTGCCACCGTCGGTTCGCGATCAACTCTTCCTTCGCCGCCTTTCGGTGCTCGGCGAGGCGAAGCGGTGGAGCGATCTGGACGTTGAGGTGCGGCGGGAGCGCAAGTCCGACCGCGACGGCGGCGGCGCTGGCGTCATTCCGCTCCAGGCTCCGGCCGCGCGGCTCCTGGCCGTGCTGACGCTCGAGGCCGATCGGAGGATCGTCGGTGATGTGCTGGATCGGCTCTCGCGGATCGCGCTCGCGGATCTGACCGCTCGGGGCGAGATCGGCCAGGTGCTCGATCTCGTGCAGCGGTACGGGACCGCCCCGATTGGCGAGAACGGGTTTATCGTCAACTTTGTCCGCGGCGTTCAGACCTACGAGCAGGCACGCTCCGAGCATAAGGAAGCCGCTCCCACCAGCGCCGAAGAGCCGTGCACCGTAGACGCGATCGTCACCAAGTACAAACAAGCGGCCGCGCTGCTGGAGGCGGGGCTGCGGCAGCCGGACGCTGGGGCGTTCGGCGCGGAGCGGGCACGGGCGGCGAGGTACCTGGGGTTGTCGCTCTTCTACGCCGGAGAGTTCCAGGCGGCCGCTGATCGATTCCTCGAAGCATCCCGCGACTCTTCGCTTCGGGACGACGCCGAGGAGTCCATGTGGCTGGCGATCTCGGCGTTGGACCGCGCCGCAAGGCTCGGCGCCGTCGGCGCGGCCACTCGACGAGACGAGGCCGCGGCCCTGTTCCTGCAGACCTACGGGGACTCGGACCGTTCGGCGCGGCTGCTGAACGCCCTCGGCACGTCCGGGATCATCAGCGAAGAGGCGGCGATCCGGATACTCCTTGGTGTGCCGAGATCATCACCGTCGTACGACACCTCGCGCCGGCAGGCGGCCCGATTGCTTTACGCCGCGTACCGCGCGGCAGCCGCGGACACGAGGGACTTCGCGGCGGTGCGGTTCCTGTCGGTTGCCGAGGAGCTGCTGGCCGCGGAGAAGAGGGCGGCGTTCGAAGCACCGGACGCCGACAAGGCCGCCGCGGCGGAGAAGGTCGTTACGCGTGCCCGTCAGATCCTGGACGCTTCGCTCAGCACCGGCACGGTCGACGCCGCGAGGGCTGCCGCGGCGTTTGACGCAATCGAGGAGGTCTCCGATCGGTCCAGCGTTGACCTCGCACCTACCAAGGCGGAACTCCTGTACCGGCGGATGCAGCTCGCGCTCCGCACCGGCGACCCCGCGCAGGCGCGAGCCACCCTTCAATCGCTGCGAGAGGCTGGCGGTCCGTACGCCGAGGCCGGCGACCGGCTCCTCTATCTTGAGGCCGTGAGGGCGTGGAGAAGGGACCCGGCGGATGGCGATGCCCGCGAGTCCGTCATCGAACTCGGTTCGCGGATCATCGACGTGCTTGGCGCACCGGAAAAGGCGCTGAAGGAGCCGGGGGCGCTCGCGCTGTACGCCACCGTCGCCGAGGCCGCGGCCGCCGAGTTCGCTGAGTCCGGCGAGACGAGCGCCCGATCGCTGGCGATCCGGCTCGACAGGGAGATCCTGCAGGTCGAGCCCCGGGCCGAGGGGCCGCTCCGCCGCCTCGCAGTGAGTGCGGAGGCGACGGGTGATTCCACGACCGCGCTGGAGTGCTGGATCACGCTCGCCGCGGGGCTCAAGCCCGCATCGGATCCCTGGTTCGAGGCACGGTACAACACGATCCGACTGCTACTCACCGTGGACCCAGCCAAGGGTGGCGATGCGTTCCGGCAGCACAAGGCGCTGTACCCGGAGTTGGCGCCGGATCCCTGGCGGTCCAGGTTCCAGGCGCTGCAAGCCCGTATCCCGCCGCCCGCGGCCCCGGTGGGAGAGACGCCGTGACGACTCGACCACCCAACTCCGGCTTCGCCGGGCCTCGGCCCCCGCCGATCGAGAAGTACCTGGATTCCGAGGCGCTGCAACGCGGCCCCTTCGGGTTGCTGGGAGTGACGCCGGATGCGTGCTCGGACGAGCATCTTGTGGCCGCGGTGCAGCGGCAACTGGCACGAGTCGATGCGCACCCCGAGGCCGAGTCGGCGGAAGCCCAGAAGGTGCGGCACGCGATCTACGCCGCCGCAGCGGCTCTGAGGGATCCGTACCAGAGAGCTGAACTCGTCAGCGCCTGGGCTGGGCCGCCACGCAGTGCTCCCGCCGCGCCGCTCCCTCGGCCGCGTGTCGAGCCCGTGCACGAGCCGGAGCCTCAGTGGCGGGAGGATCGTGCTACAACCCGCGCGGTGTATCCAATCATTGGAATGGCAGTGGGGGGGTTGTTCTTTCTGGCCGCCCTGCTGGCGCTGCTGCTGCTGGCGAGCGGGAACCCGGCCGGAACAAGTCCCGCAGGTACAACGACCACGACGCCGGCAGCCCCGGCATCACCGCCGGCCTCTACGCCGACCGCCCCAACTCTCATCCCGGCTTCGGCTCCTTCACCAAGCGTTTCCGCGCCGGGAGCCCCGGCACCCCGCGTGCCGACGGCCTTTGTCGATGCGCCCGCGGCCGTTCGAGGGCTCAAGGCTGCGGCAGATTCTGTCCGCAAGAACCCGGAGGAATCGCTAGCCGTCGTCGAGGCAGCAATAGGACCGATTGGGAGCGGTTGGCCGCGCCTGGATCAGGCACGCCAGCGCGTAGCGGTCGGCGCGATCGTCGAGATTCTCTACGCCCTCGCAAGTTCCACTGAGGCCAGCGATCGGCTCATCACGGCGATCGCGGCGGGGGTGGCACCGCTCGCGGCCGGCCGCCCGCTGTCGCCCGATGAGGTCTGGCCGGCTGCGTGGTCCGCGGGGATGCTCTGCCGCCTCTCGCAGGAGCGGGTTCTGAGCACCGCACTCTCGGCGCGGATCGAGCAGGCGCTGGATGACGCTCTCGGGCCGGAGCGGCCTCGCCGTGAGGCAACGTTCGAGGCCGGAGCGATCGCCGCGCTCCAGCGGATGCCCGAGTGGCTGCTGGCACCCGCAGATGGGAACCGCAGCGCCGCGGACACGACGGCCGCGTGCAACGCCTGGGCCGACGCGGTCGCGGCGCTTGTTTCCGACGGTGATGTCGAACGGTTCCTCGTCGACGGGCTCGAGCGGGTGCTGCTCAACAGCCCGGAGCCCGACGCCGACCCCAGCGCATTCGCCGCGATCCAGTCCCTTGCGGTGCAGATCAAGTGGCGCCGCGGCGGCCCTGCTCGCACACGCCTGCTCGACTGGTTCCGCGACCAGCGGGTCTCCGTGGCCGACCTGTACGTGCTCACCACCGCGCTCGCCACCGCCTCCTCGGCGGAGAGCGTCGTGGCCACCATGGTCCTCCCGTCCTCCGCGTCCTTTGTCGACCGAGAGAAGCTCCGCACGCAATACGCGGGAGCATGGAATGTCGCGGAGGCAGCCGGTGGCACCAAGGCGACACGCGACTGGACGCTTGCAGTCACCGATATCCTGCAGCGGACGGTCCGCCCCTCGAACGATATCGAAGCGCTGGCCGGTGCTGTCGAACTCGCGCGGCTCAATCTCGCCGCGAGGCTGCTCTGGCAGGGAGATCCCGCCGGCGCCGCGGACCAGTTCAGCCGTGTCGGTCAGTACCTGGACCTGGCGCCGGATCCGAGCCGCACGCCCGGCAAGATCGCGGTCGCGTCGTCTCGCGGTGGCACGGACGGGCAGTGGGCGGTGTCGTACCTCGCCGCCGGAATGAACATCCCCGTCCGAATGGAGCGCCTGGAAGAACTCCAGCGTGGCAGCGGGGGGGCTCTTGGGGTTGTGGACGCCGAAGTCCTGGCCGAGGCGGCCTGCTTCGCGCCCGGGGGCGAAGGAAAAGTGCGGCACGCCGCCCAGGGCGCCGCGGCCAAGTTCGCAAGCCTGCCGACCATGACCGCCGCCATGCTGGAGGTCCTCCCAAGGGCGCCGCGGATCGAGTCGGTCTCCGAACTGATTTCCAAGGTCTCCGGCCGGTCCCTGCCGCCCACTTCCGATCCGGCGTGGAGCCTTGCTGCACGTCGAGCCCTGGTCGAGCGGCTGATCGAACAACTCGCCTCAGGAGGCGCCGGGATCTCAGTCAATGTCGACCGGCTCGCCAACGCGCTTGCCCGCACCTATGAGCCCGGAGAGTTCGGGCCGTCGGACGAGGACGAGACGCATCCGATCACCACCTCCGGGCCCGAGGCGCTCTGGCGATCATTGCATGCCGAGGCCGAACGCCTCGTCCCGAACCTCCAGTTCCCGATGTCGCTCGAACAGATCGACAACCGACGCGCGGGTCGGCGGGCCCTCGCATCGGGCCCCGTACAGGCTTGGGCCGCCGAGCAGGTGAGCGTTGCGGAGGTCTTTGCTTACGTCACGGTCGGCGAGCGATCAAGCCGCGCGCCCACGGTCGCCCTGATCTTGGAGGACATGACCACCAGGCGTCGAGAGGCACGGCACATCTTCGAGCAGATCCACGCCTCCGAGCGGGCGATGCTCCGGCTCTGGCTCCTTCGCTTGGGACAGGAGAGCGCATGGACGGGATCCTGAGACCGCCCCTACTCCAGCTCGTGCTCATTGCGGCCGCATGCGGTCTGCCCGCGACGATCGCGCCCGCCGCGCCTCCGGCCACGCCGCCCTCTTCCGAGCACAAGCTCCCGTCCGTTCCTGTCACCGATCTCGCCGGCCGACTGGCCGCTCTGAGCCCCGATGATCCGATGCCGTACTTCCTGCTCGGTGAGGAGGTGCTGTCCGAGTCGCTGGGCCGCAGATCCGAGCCGAACCAGGCGGGACTGTCGCTGGCCCGTCGGCTCTTCATCCTGTCCTACTCGCTCGACCAGCGACTCCCCAAGCCCCGGCAGGCCCGGCTTGGCCCGAGCGCCTGCTTGGCCCTTGCCGCGAGCGTGACCGACGACGCCCAACGCCGCTGGCTCTGGGCCCTCGCACGCTCGATGGACCCGGCCATCGCCAAGGCGGACCGCAGCCAGGGCGACCCGGCGGTCGATGCGGTGCGTGAAGACGTGGCCCTCGACCTGTGCACCGCCTTGGGTTTCATGCGAGCCGGCGAAGGCCGCCGTGCCGAGGCCGTCCTCCGACGGCCGGGCGTCTCGGAACTCCTGGACCGCTACGACGCCATGATCAGCCCGATGGAGATCCGCGGCGGGGCCGACCTCGTCCGGCGCCTTATCGCCCAGTGGCCAAGTTGCCCCGAGTGCAAGAACCGACGCGTTGTCAACCGCCCGGGCGACCCCAACGGCCGGCCGGTCCTCTGCCTGAACTGCGGCGGCAACCCCGGTCCTCGGTTCTCCGATGACGAACTGCTCGCACAACTCCGGCTAGAGTCCGCCCTGCTGAGCGGCATCCAGCGCTCGTGGGCCGCCCAGGTTGTCGTCGACCGCGGCGCCCCCCTTCGCGACCTGGGCCCGGCGGAGTTGGCCCCGGCCTTCGGCGTCGATCCGGCGCTCTGCATCTTCCGCGACGGCCAGTGGACCGCCCCCGCAGCCCCGGCCGCGGACGCACCCGAGGCGAATCCGGCCGCTGCCCCGCCACCAACTCCCCCCGCCGCAGCGCCCGCCAGCACCCCAGTTCAGTCCAGTGACTAAACTGGTCGCAGGGGCAAGGGACACTTCAAGAGCACCAGGGACACCCTCGCATGGCCGACGCCGCCCCCGCACAGCCCGCCGCCCCCGCCTCCGCCAGCCCCGCGGCCGGAAAGCCGAACGTTGCCTTCGACGAGTTCGCCAAACTCGATCTCCGCGTCGCCAAGGTGCTGACAGCCGTCGACCACCCGAAGGCCGATCGGCTCTTCAAACTCACCGTCGACGACGGTTCGGGCACGCCCCGCCAGATCTGCGCCGGGATCAAGGGCCATTACCGCGCCGAGGATCTCCCCGGTCGATCAATCATCATCGTCGCCAATCTCGAGCCGCGGGTGATCCGCGGCGAGGAGTCCCGCGGCATGCTGCTCGCGGCCAGCAACGTTGCCAAGGACGCGGCAACCGCCGAGGAACGCAAGGTCATCCTCCTCCGGCCCGACGCCGAGATCGCCCCCGGCGCGATCGTCTCCTGAGCCGGGCTTACTCGCCGGGTTGGTTCGGGCGGGGAGGCGACTTCTGCTAAGGCGTTTCGCCCTGGCTCGGCGGCGATGCACCGTCGTGGGCCTTCGATCCCTTTTCCTTCCGCGACACGCCCCAGTCCGATTCCCGGGCCCTGCTCAGCATGCTGTCGACTTCCTCGTTGAGGATCCGCTCGTGATTCTCCGCGTGGTCCTTGATGCTCTCCCGGATCTTCGCCACCCGGTCTTCAATCCGCGCCAGCTCCAGCGTCTGCAGCGCCAGGCGGGCGCTCTGCCGGACGGCCACGATCGATCGCAGTTCGGCCATCAACGACGCCGTGGAGGCCCGGCTCGACTCGCCCGAGCGCTCCGCGGCAACAATCGCCCTCAGCACCGACCTCGCCTTGAAGTCGGCCTCGAGTTCCTTGACGCGGTACTCGAACATCTCCTTGTCGGTCCGCCTCAGTTCGAAGAGCCACGCCAGTCGTCCCTTTGATTCCGAGAGCGAGCGGACCGCCTCCGTCGGATCCTTCTGCTCGAGTTCGAGCAGCCGATCTCTCGCACCGGGATCGCGCGCCGCCAGCAGCAGCAGGATGACCGCGCGTTCTTCCGGAGTCGCTACCTCGGGCGCCCCGCCCCGGCGCCCCGGGCCACGCGGCTCCTCCGCGCCGGCGCCGTCATCGCCCCCCCGATTCAGGCCCGCAACGAGTGTCCACGGCAGCGGGGGGGACGCCTCGCGGACAAACACGCGGACCTCATCGAGCGATTCGCCCGAGTCGAGCCGCTTCACAGCCTCCTCGAACACCGACCGCCGCTTCTCCATGTCCGAGATCCACCGCTCCAGCATCGCTTTCGCAGACGCCGGATCGTCCGGAAACCGGTTCGACAGCCTCCGCCGCGGCCCCGGCTCACGGGGCCCATCGGGGCCGCCCCGCGGAGGCTCCGCGCCCCCGCCGTGGGGCGGCGGCTGATCGCCGGCCGCGCCGAGCGACGCGACGGCGCCAGCGGTCAGGGCCCCGCCCGCCACGAGCACGCTCATCCATCGAGAGGGCATCACAGCGCCTCCTCGTCGATCCCCTGCTCCACCGTAATCCACTCGCCGTGGACACTTCGGTCGAGCCGATCGACCTGACTCCGGAGATCATCAAACAGCACCAGGCTCGTCGCCGCCTTGGGGAAGTCCATGATCGCAAGATCGATGGAGTCCGGCTCCATGGTGCCTGCCGGCTCCGAGCGGCCGGTGTACAGGGAGAAGCCTGCGACAACTGCCAGCACCGCCGCGGCGGCCATCGCCACGCGAGCCAGCCGGCGACGCAGGACGATTACCCGCCCGCCGCGATCGCGCCGAGCCCCATGCAGCGAGCCGCGAGTCGCTTCGAACACGCGGCGCTCGAGATCGAGTGGCGCCCCCTCCCGCACGCGGCGCGCGAGCGCATCAACGTTCCCGCGGACACCCGCCACGCCCGCCGCTTCCACCACAAGGTCCCGGGTCCCCGCGAACAGGCGGGACTCAAGCGAATCATCCGCCGACGCCCGGTCCACTTCACCCATCCGCGAGAGCGCCGCATCGATGGCCCGGAGATCGTCCGGCACCCACGCGTCACGATCCTCGCCGAATCCGATCGGGTGGTTGTTCATGGTGTCCGCTCCTTCCCGACCCGCGTGTCCCGCGAGTCCCCTTCCATCAGGTCCTTGATCTTGCGAAGCGCCCGGTGGTGACGGGCAAGCAGCGTGCCCAGCGGCTCCTCCAGCATGTCGGCCATCTGCTTGAACGACATGCCCGCGTGGTGCCGCAACTCCACGATCTCCCGGTCCGAGTCCGAGAGCTGCAACAGGGCCGCTCTCAGCCGGGTCAGCATCTCCTCGCCCTCGCCCGCCGCCGCGTCCCTCGTTCCGCCCAGTTGCATCTGGGCGGGATCGGTCGGCTCGGCCTGCCGCTTCTGTCGCCGCATCTCGTCCCGGATGCGGTTCATCGTGATCCGGAACAGCCAGGACTCAAACCTCCCCATCTCGCTGTAGGCGCCGCTCGACGCGGGCCCGCCGGCAATCTTGGTCGCGATCGTCGCGAACACGCTCTGAGTGATCTCCTCCGCCGTGTCGTGCCGTCCGCACCTGGACTTCGCCAGCGCATACACCCGCCGGCTGTACAGGCCGATCAACTCCCGCCACGCCCCCTCGTCCCCGGCGCCCGCCAGAACCACCAGGGCCGAGACCTCATCCCCGGCGGACTCCTCGCCATCGCGGGCCGCAGCGCCGCGACCCGGCCCTTGCACAGAGCGGCGCCGACTCGAATGAGAGGGTCCCTGTGGTTCCAATACGAGCCTCATCACCCCCAGCCGAACGCCCTTTGCACAACAGTATTGCCTCCCGCGACACCCCGTCCCGGCTCCTAACGACGGGACGGCCCTATATTCGACCATGACCCCCGTTGCCTACACGGTCCTCGCCACGCTCCCCGATCCCGCCACGGCGGAGGAGTTCATCGCCTGGCTCCGAGACGGCCACGTCGATGCGGTCATCGCAGGCGGCGCCCATTCTGCCATGATCGTCAGGCTTGATGACGTCGATCCGCCCGATGCCGCCGCGGCACCCGGGAAGTCGGCGGTTCAGGTGGAGATCAGGTACATCTTCACAACCCGGCAAGCCCTTGACCGCTACCTCGTGCACACGGCCCCGGGCCTGCGGGCCGATGGGCTGGCGAGGTTCGGCCCCGAACGCGGGGTGAGGTTCGAGCGACGTACCGGAACCATCGCCTAAGCACTTGCAACCTCGGTATTGCCAAAAGCCGCCACGGCTTATGCGGTGGCGGCGTCGGCGGAGACCCGGCCGTACACCCTCGGCGCCTTGGCCGACAGTCAGCCGCAATCCACTTACAGGCTGAAGGTGCTCTAGCCGCCGCACCCCTGCGAAACCGCCGCCAGCCAGCGCTGGATGAACACCGCGATGTCCACGACGTCCACGGTTCCGGAGTAGTTGATGTCTGTAGACAGCCCCGCGCCCTCGCTCACCTCGAACAGCCAGTCCTGAATGAACGCGGCAATGTCCGCCGGCTCGGCGCTCAGGTTGCCGTCCCAGTCCGCGGCGCACACATCCGGCTCGATGTCGAGTTCGAACCGGGTATCCGCCGAGAACTGTCCCGAATACGACGGCGGATCGCCGGCCCCGAGCAGGTCGAAGCCCCAGAGCCCTGGGGTCAACGCTCCGTCGATGTCATGCGTGGTAAAGGTCGTCGAGAAGGTGCCTTGACCACTCCATCCCAGGTCATCCCCCGTCACCGTCAGGAACCCGCCCAGCGGGGAGTCGGGCGTCCTGGCAAACAGGTTGATCACCAAATCCTGGGCCTGAAACTCCCCGAGTGTTGTGTACGTGATGATCAGACGGGTCGCGACCACGGTTCCCCGGGCCGGGCCGATGAACCGCAGCTGCACCCCGCCGTCGTTCTGCGGCAGTTCGGGGAAAAAGTCGACCGTGTATGTGTCGGGAGCCGCCCCAGCGATGGACGCGGAAGCGGACACCACCAGCGATGTGAGCAGTGAGAGTCTTCGCAAGTCGGTAACCTCCATGTGGTCCTCACGTCATTGTGAGGAGATTTGTGGGCATCGTTTTTGATGCCGCCGATGGTATTCGGTAGCCACAGCCCGGGCCTTTCATTGCATGTGGCTGACACGCTTGGTAGAAGTGTGCCCAAACGGATTCCGCCAAGTGCCCCGCTTCTGTGTGCAGACCTATGCGACTGATTCCTCCGGGGTGCAAGAGCCGGCACCAGCCTCCCATGCCCGACCCCAAACCCATCCCGCCGCAGAGCACCTGCCCCGATTGTGACTATGACCTCAGCGGGCTCGCCCCCGATCACTGCCCCGAGTGCGGCGCGGCGGTCAACGACGAGTCTCGCGCCGTCACGGCGTACCGATTGGAGACCGTCGGTCAGGCCCGCTCATGCATCGTCATGTTCATCAGCGTCCTGCTCGTCGTGCCGTTCTGCTACGCGCTCGGTGCGACCCTCTCGGTGCGGGAAAGTGGAGTTGCACCGGTGGTCATTGTGATTCTTTCCACGATCCTGGTCGGCTCCCTTATCCCGATCGCCATTGCGGCAAGTTTCGTTCGTCCGTCGTTGCGGGCCTTCCTATGGGCCTTCTGGTTGCAGCACATCTGGAAGTTGCACGCCCCATGGCTCGTTGCCCCCATGATCATGGCGATCCTCCTCGTTGTTGTCGCAGTTCTTCATTGGCTGGGTGAGCCGCGTGGTACCGCAGAGCTGCTGCTCCCCTTTGGAGCGATACCCTGGGTCGTTGGCGCGGTCGCCATGGCTGCTCGGTGGCGATCGGCTTGGGCACAGGCACGATGCAGTGGCCGCTTCAATCAGCCGACGGCTGCCGCTGTCGTTTCCATCGGCGGCTATCTGACTTACGTGGCGGCTCTGCTCCTTGGCATGCCCGCGGCTCTCATGGCGGCCTACGGCGCCATGAGACTCGTGTACCCGCGATTCCCATACTGAGACTGCAGAACGCCGCCCGCGGCAGCCCGAGCGCGCGGCGACCCCCGGGGGTTGGCTGGCCCGGGGGTCGCCTCAATGAGGAGGATGGTTCGCTCGAAACTAAACCCACACTGACCGGACTCACAACACGAGCCCGAACATGAAAGTGGGGGAGTGACGGTGAGGCGCTACCGGCACCCGCCCGCCGAGAACGCCGAGAACCATTCATTGATGAACCCGGCGATGTCCGACGGCAGCACGGATCCGTCCTTGTCAAAGTCCGCGCGACACACCTCGCCGGCCGGCGCTGATGCATTGATCAGCACGGTGACGCCGCCACTGCTGGCAAATGCCATGTCGTTCACGCCGTCGCCGTTGAGGTCGGCCACGGCGGGCGTGCTCGGGCTGCTCCCGAACATCGCGTTCGCCGCGAACGTCGCCTGGCCCATCCCGAGCAGCACGCTCACCGCCGACGAGGTCGCCGTATCGGCCAGCACGTCGACCATGCCGTCGCTGTTGATATCCGCGAGCACCACCGACCGCGGCTGCACGCCGGTCGCGTGCGACACGGGCGCTGCGAACGCATTCGCGCCCAGCCCCACGAGCACCTCGGCCCGGTTCTGCGCCCCCTTGATCGTCACCAGGTCCGGCTTCGCGTCCCCGTTGATATCCGCCGCGCCAAGGTCGCTGATGAACTCTTGGCTCGGGATGAACGCCGCTTCGGTAAACGACACCGTCGTTCCGGGATTCCGGTGCAGGATCCGGATGCCGAACGGGGCCTCGCCCTTGGTGACGGCCAGGTCGGTCAAGCCATCGCCGTCAAAGTCGCCGACAGCCATCGCCGAGTTCTGGTTGACCCCGTTGAGGAACACGAACTGGCTCGCAAACCCGCTCGCCGAACTGATCATCAGCGTCCCGGGGCTGTTCAGCAGGATGTCCTGCCGGCCATCCTTGTTCACGTCCCGCAGCATCACCTTGGGCGGGAATGAACCGATGAAGCACGTGTTGATCGCCTGCCCGAACACCCCGTTCCCCTGGTTCAGGATCAGGTGGATCGGCACCGAGAAGCCCGCCACCGCCAGGTCAACCCGCCCATCCCCGTTCACATCGCCGGCCAGCAGCACGCTCGGCGTCTCCCGCGTCGGATCCCAGAGGGGAACGGCGCCCAGCGCCGTCGCCGCCGCGAACGAGCCGCCGCCGAGCCCGCGATGCATCTTCACGGTTCCATCCGAGTTCAGGCTGGCGATGTCAACCTTGCCGTCCCCGTCGAAGTCCGCCGTGGCGACCGCCACCGCGGTACCACCCGTCGTCAGCGTCACCGGCTGCGAGAACCCGACGCTCTGTGCCATCGCGCCCGCCGCAAACGACGCCGCCACGCACGAGCCCGCCACAACCTGCATCCATCGCGTGCAAGAAACCATGGGATACCTCCGTCCGCACCGCGATCGGTGCGTCCTCGGTGAAGGGTGCTTCAGTGATCCGCCGGCGGCCGTCCGGCATCGGGGCGCCCCAACGGACGCCTCTCCTCAAATGTCGCCCGTACTCGCCCCCATTGCAGCCTCCATGCCGCAGTTCACTGCACCCCCGCCTATGCTTCCGCCCACCGCCCGGAACACACCACCGCGGGCGGCTGCCTCAGGAGTTCAGCACCGATGGAAACCACCCTCATCATCTTCAAGCCTGACGCCGTCCAGCGGGGCCTCACCGGCCGCATCCTCTCCCGCTTCGAGGACAAGGGCCTCCAGATCGTCGGCTGCAAGCTGATGAAGATCTCCCCCGACCTCGCCGCCCGCCACTACGAGGCCCACAAGGAGCGTCCCTTCTACCCCGGCCTCGTCCGCTTCATGACCTCCTCCCCCGTCCTCGTCCTCGCCGTCCGCGGCGTCGGCGCTATCACGATCGCCCGAAACCTCATGGGCGCGACCTTCGGCTCCAAGGCCGCCCCCGGCACGATCCGCGGCGACTTCGGCGTCTCCAACTCGTTCAACCTCATCCACGGCTCGGATTCCCCCGAAGCCGCCGCGCGCGAACTCTCCCTCTTCTTCGCCCCCGGCGAGGTCATCGAGTTCACCCGCGCCGCCGATGCCTGGGTCTACGACGCCACCAGCGGTAAGCCCGAGTAACCTGCCAGTTCAGTTGAGATGCAAATCCCGGCCCCCTTGGTGCACGCGCCGTCTGCCCCGCAACCTCACCAGTTCGCTCTTACCGCGGCGCCGCGGCCGCGGGCTTGATTGCGCCGATCACCTGCGGCGGTTCTTCCGCGATCTGGTCCGCGATCTCGCGCCGATTGACCCCGATCGTCCGAGGGAAATCAAACGCGATTCGCACGCGGTCCCCCTTGATCGACGCGATTCGCACCACGCCGATCGGGTTCCGCGGATCCCCGATCACCACTTCTTCGCCTTCCCTGCGTGTCACGACGAGCATTGGAAACACTCCTGAATCAGCCCGGCTGATCCGACAAGTTCCTCTTCCGTGGAACCCGAATATACCGCACCCTGGCCCCGCCTAGAAGCCTCAACGCTGCAAAAGGTTGCGCATCGATAGCGCAGAATTTGCAGGTTTCGCAAAGGCTTTTCAATCAGGCATACCTATCGTATGCCTAATCAATGGCCACAACAGCCCTGATTCCGGGGATGTGTTCCTTCAAGTTCCGCTCGATCCCCATCTGCAACGTAATCGTGCTCGAAGGGCACCCCACGCACGCCCCGTGCAGCCGGATCTTGACCACCCCGTCCCCCGTCACCTCCACCAACTCCAGATCCCCACCGTCCGACTGCACCGCCGGACGGATCAGATCAAGCACCTCGGAGACCCGCTGCCTCAGCGGATGGTCGGAAGCATGTTGGGCGGCAGTCACCGGCGGAAACTCCTCGGTACCAGCATACGCCCGCCGCGATTCTGTTTCCCATCCGCTGCCCGCGTGCTAGCGCTCATAGCGGCCCTCACGCCCGATAGACTCACCCAATGACCAGCCGATCCCGAGCCCTGCTCCTCCCAGTCATCCTCGCTCTTGCTATTGCTCCAGGCGCCTGCTCCAGCGGCAGCGGCGGCTACAGCTCCGCTTCGATTGCGGACAAGGATCCGATCACCATCATCAAGGACCCGAAGGCCCGGGTCGACGACCGCGTCATCGCCGTGGACGAGGCCTGGACCCGCGCCGCCGCGGGCACGGCCGACCGCACCGCCACCCGAGAGGTCCTCAAGTCCGTTGTCTGGGCCGCGGGCACCCCGTCCGATGTCCGCCTCCGCGCCGTCGAACGCCTTCTCGACGACCAGACTCCCGAAGGCGCCGCCGACACCCGCCGCCTCCTCCGCCTCCGCCTCCCCACCGAGACGGACTGGAAGGTCATCACCCTCATCTGCGAAACCGCCTCGAAGAACGGCTGGACGGAGTACGCACCGACCCTCGCCCGCTCCTGGTCGCGCACCGTCCCCCAACCCGCCGACGACCAGCGCCCCGAGCGTGCCGCCCTCCTCGCCCTTTTCCCCGGCAAGACCGACACCGAGATCGTCTACGACATCTTCGTTGGCCGCATCACCTCCGGCCCCGAAGCCGACACCTCCACGGTCGGAAAGGAATGGGCCGAGCGAGCCCGCCGCGACGCCTGGGAGGTCCTCGGTCGTATCGACAAGGACGGCTCCAGCCGCACCCGTCTCATCGCCTCTGACACTGAAGGCCCCGCCAACGACCCAGCCCTCGCCGCGCTCCGCGCCAGCGCCAAGGACCTGCGCTGCGTCCCCGTCACCGGCCCCGAACTCGACTGGCTGCTCGCCCTCCGCGCCGACAACCCCACGGCCCGCGCCTGGTGGACCGCCGCGACCGCCGCCGTCGCCGGCCTCACCGCCGAACAGGCCCAGGGCCTTCGGCTCCGCCACATCGAGCCGATCCGCTGGACCGCCGCCAACCACCCGGAGCGGCTCACCCAGGATCGCTCCGCCCTCGTCCAGGAAGCCTCCTCCCGGCTCGCGGACCGCCGCTACTACGCCCGCACCGCCGACCGCTCCCCCTCGTCCGGCTGGCCCAGCGGCCGCTTTGTCGAGGCCGAGCCCAAACTGGCCTGGGCCGACCTCGTCACCCTCCTCACCATCGACGACTGTCTCAAGGACGCCGCCGTCCGCGTCGCCCTCTTCGAGCAGGTCGCCATCGACCAGCGCGACACCAGCACCGAGTACGGCGGCGTGCTGCAGGATGCCTCTGTCTCCGGCGCCCCGAAGGCCCCGCTCTCCGGCTGGCTCGCAATCTCGTTCCCGCCCCGCGCCGTCCAGCGCATCGCCGACAACCGCTTCGTCGCTTCCGAAGAAATGGTCGACTCAAGCCCACGCTGCCTCGCTCACTACCACTTCCACGTCCAACGTCCGCAGAATGCCGAGTACGCCGGGCCCGGCCCCGGCGACTTTGAATACTCGACGAAGTTCGCCCGCAATACCATCGTCTTCACCTCCATCGATTCCGACACGCTCGATCTCGATTACTACCAGGAAAACGGCGCGGTGGTCGATCTGGGAACAGTCACCCGATAGCGTCTGACCGGAGCACACCGGGGAGGCGCCTGGGGCGTGGGGGCGGAGGCCGCCGTGCTGCAAGTCTGGGTCATCGTCATCTTCGCCGCGGTCTACCTGCGCGACTCGATGCCCGGCCCACCCATCGCCTTGAACCTCGGCTCGTTCGATTCCTTCCTCTCCTGGCGCCTCTCAACCGCGGCCGCCACTCTTGGTGGCATGCTCGGCATCGCCCTCTCCACCCACATCCTCGTCCGATGGTCCGCCTGGCGCCTCATGCACAGGCGATCCGAATCCGCCATCATCACTGCCGACCGTGTCCTCTGGTCCGGCCAGGCCGCGGCGGTCCTGCTCCACCTCTTCGCCACCCTCTTCCTCGGCTGGACCGACGTCGTCCGCCTTGCCGTCGGCGACCTCATCGCGGTTGATGAACTCCTCGCCGTCACGCCCGTGCTCCTCACGATCACCGCCGGCTGGTGGTCCTTCTACCCGATCGACCGGTTTCTCCGCGAAGCGGCTTCCATGCGAACGCTCGATTCCGGCGCCGTCCTCTACTCGCCGCCCACCGCCCGGCAGTATGTGTGGTCCAACGTCCGCCACGGCCTGCTGCTCACCGCCGCCCCCCTCACCCTCATCCTGATCTGGGTCGATTCCCTGGACCGGCTCGGGGCCTGGGCCCTCGCGGGCTCGTTCGGAGCCCCGATCCGGCGTCTCGCCGCCACCGTCGATGCCCACCACCTCGGCGGCACGGCCCACCTCGCCGCCCAGCTCCTCGGCGTCGCCGTCGTTTTCATGTTCACCCCGGCCATCATGAGCCGACTCTGGGACACCATCCCGCTCCCGCCCGGCGAACTCCGCGACCGCCTGATGACCCTCTGCAACCGCTACGGCGTGCGGGTCCGAAACCTGCTCGTCTGGCGCACCCACGGCGCCCTGGTCAACGGCGCCGTCATGGGTTTCGTCGGCCGCTTCCGCTACATCCTCCTCACCGATGCCCTCCTCGATTCCCTCACCACGCGCGAGGTCGAGGCCGTGATGGCCCACGAGGTCGCCCACGTCCGCCGCCGCCACATCCCCTGGATGATCGTCTCGATGATCGCGATCCTCGGCGCCGTCTCGATCATCGTGGAACTCACCCTCTCCCTCGCCGGCGTCACCATCGGAAACAGCGACTCCGGCCCTCTCCACCAGGCCCTCGAACTCGTTGGGGGCATCCTCCTCTGGATCGCGGCGATGCTCGCCTTCGGCCTCGTCAGCCGCCGATTCGAATGGCAGGCCGACGCCTTCGCCGCGGCACACCTCTCGGAGTCCACGGCCCCGCCCCACGAGCCCTCATCGGTCCAGCCTTCCATTGACCTCGTCACCCCCGCCGGCTCCGCCGCCATGATCGACGCGCTGGAGGCCGTCGCACGCCTCAACCATGTCCCCCGCCATGAGTTCTCCTGGCGCCACGGTTCCATTGCCGTCCGCCAGCACCGCCTCGCCGCCCTGGTCGGGCTCCCCATCCGCTCGCTCCCTATCGACCGTACCGTCAAGGGTCTCAAAGTCGCCGCGGGCCTCACCGCCCTCGCCGTTGTCGCACTCCTGCTGATCTCATCGCTCCTCTGATCGCACCCCGGTTCACCTCTTCGCCATGCCCCACCAATCCCTTGCCTTCGTCAAGATGCACGGCATCGCGAACGACTACGTCTACCTCGACGCCGTCACCGATCCCTCCATCGAGTCCGAGTTCGCCGGCCCCGCCGGCGCCGCCCTCGTCCGCGCGATGAGCGACCGCCACACCGGCGTCGGCTCCGACGGCGTCATCCTCCTCTGTCGTCCCACGCCCTCTGAGTCTGCGGACGTGCGCATGCGCATGTTCAACTCCGACGGCTCCGAATCCCAAATGTGCGGCAACGGAGTCCGCTGCGTCGCCAAGTTCGCCCACGACCGCCTCGGCGTCCGCGCCAGCCCCATGCGTGTCCAGACCGGCCGCGGCGTCCTTTTGATCGACTACCGCTGCGAGAACGACCGCCTGGTCGAGGCCACCGTCGATATGGGCGAGCCCATCCTCGACCCCGCGCTCGTCCCCGTCGTCTTCCCCCGCCCCGAGCCCATCCAGCACATCGTCGGCTTCCCCATCGCCCGCTACATCCCATGGCCCACCGCCCCCTGGATGGAAGCCGCCGGCCTCTCCCCCGCGATGACCTGCGTCTCCATGGGCAACCCCCACGTCGTCATCTTCTGCGAGAACCCCGACGCCGTCCCCCTCGAGACCGTCGGCCCCTACCTCGAGACCCAGCCCATCTTCCCCGAGCGCATCAACGTCCACTTCGCACGCGTGATATCTCCTCGCGAAGCCGCCATGCGAACCTGGGAGCGGGGCGCCGGCATCACCCTGGCCTGCGGCACCGGCGCGTGCGCCGTCGCCGTCGCGGGCGTCCTCTCGCTCCGCCTCCACACCGAGTCCCTCATTCACCTCCCCGGCGGCGACCTGCGCATCCGCTGGGACACGGTGTCTCGCCACGTCTTCAAGTCCGGCCCTGCCGCGGATGTCTTTGAGGGCGTTTGGCCCCTCCAACCACCACACGCCGAACCGCCCGGAGCGCAGCCCGCGCCGCCGCACCGCGTTGGCAACCCGGCTCCCCTCCGGTAGGATGCCCGGCCCGATCTCGGCCCGCCCGAGTTCAGGAGGAGGAATCCGCCCCGCATGGCCAGGCTCCACGAGTACCAGGGCAAGTCACTCCTCGCCCGGGAAGGCATCGCCGTTCCCCGCGGCGGGCCGGCCCGCTCCCCCGAAGACGCCGCGAAACTCGCCCGCGAACTCGGCGGCCGCGTCGTCATCAAGATCCAGGCCTGGACCACCAACCGCAAGGCCCTCAGCGGCGTCGCCTTTGCCCAGACCCCCGAGGAGGCCTCCGACCACGCCCGGCGCATGCTCGCCATGACCCTGGGCAACTTCCCCGTCCGCGAGGTCCTCGTCGAAGAGGCCCTCGCCATCAAGGACGAACTCTTCGTTTCTCTCTTCATCGACGATCGCAAGCGAGCCCCCGGAATGCTCGTCTCCCTCTCCGGCGGCTCCGGCATCGAAGAGCGCGCCCACTCCGGCGGCGACTCCGCTGTCCTCCGCCTCGATTGCGACGTCAACCGCGGCCTCGACACCACGCCCCTCCGCCGCCTCCTCGCCTCATCCGCCATCGCCAAGGATCTGCACGAACAGGTCGTCGACGCCGTCAGCAAGGTCTTCCTCGTCGCGAAGAAGAACGAGGCCCGCTCCGTCGAGATCAACCCGCTGGTCACCGTCGCCGATGCGCGCGGCGCCCGCGTCGTCGCGGCCGACTGCCGCATGACCATCGATGACTACGCCGTCTACCGCCACCCCGATCTCGGCATCGAGATCGCCCGCGAACTCGACCACCCGCCCACCCCCCTGGAGAAGGCCGCCTACGCCATCGAACAGGCCGATCACCGCGGCACCTTCTTCTTCGCCCAAATGAACACCGCCGCGCCCGCCTCGTCGAAGGGCCTGATCGGCTTCCACGGCGCCGGCGGCGGCGGCTCCATGATGTCCATGGACGCGATCGCCAACGAGGGCTTCACCGTCGCCAACTTCTGCGACACCTCCGGCAACCCCTCCCCGGCCAAGGTCTACCGCGCCGCACGGATCATCCTGTCGCAACCGGGGCTTGTGGGCTACTTCGGCTCCGGCTCCGGCGTCGCGAACCAGGAGCAATACTGGTCCGCCTACGGGCTGGCCAAGGCCTTCTGGGAACTCTCCATCGACATCCCCGTCGTGATCCGCCTCGGCGGCAATGCCGAGGACCGTGCGGTCGACATTCTTCACGCCGCCTGCAAGGGCCTCCCCGCCCGCGTCGAAGGCTACCGCAAGACCGACCCGCCAGCCCAGATCGCCGCGAGCTTCGCCACCCTCGTGCGCGAAGCCGCGGGCACCGCCTGGAAACCCCGCGCCCCGCGACGGCCCGCCTTCGTCGGCTCCCCCTCATCGCCGAACTTCGTTCTCCGCGCCGGCCGGGTCTGGATCGACCCCGCCGCCTGGAAGCAGCACGCGCCGAAGATTGTGGCCCGCGCAAGCGGCCTGCTCAAGGACACCGGCGGAACGCCCGCCCTCGCCGTCACCGCCGAAGAACTGCTCACCAAGGACAGCGAACTCATCGCCTGCGAGGTCGAGTGCCGCCGCGACGGCATCGACGCGGTCTTCGTCGACCTCGACCTGCCGGGCCTCGAACAGCCCATGCAGTCCTGAGACTCGACGACAGGTGTTCGGTATCCGAACCCGGGTCACGCACCCAGCCCGGCGAACACCGCATCTCGCCAATTCTGCGGTCATTCCCGCGACGTGGAACAAGGACCGCTTGTCGCTGCTTCAGAATGTGGTACCGTCACCTTCAGACGGCCCGCCGGGGTATTCTCCCCGGTGCGAACAAGGAGAGGTCCGCATGTCCACGAGAACGTGCCCCGACCGATTGGACCAGTTGTTCGAAGCCCTCGAGCCCCGCCAGCTCCTCGCCGGCGACGCGATGCCCTTTACCCTCTACTACCCAGAGGGCTATGCGCACGACCAGATCTCAGAGTTCGTCCCCATCACCAACCCAAACAATCACGCCGTCTCGTTCCAGCTCATCGCCCGATACGAGACCGGCGACCGCGACCAGGTCCTCGCCGAGGGCCTCATTCCTCCGAACACCCGCAGCGGAGTGACCATCAACACCGCGGACCGGCCACAGGATCGGCTTGTCCGGAAAGACGAGGCGTATGCCCTCATCCTCAAGTCCTCCGATCAGGTCGACGCCACCATCTCGCATTACGACTTCGGCGCCACCATCGGCCAGTCCTTCGCCGATGAGCCCTCCACATACTGGACCTTCACCGACGTCCAGAAAGACCACGACACCGTCCGCGACTTCCTCGTCTACTACAACACCTCCGATGAGCGAGCCCACATCACCCTGACCTTCATCCCGGAATCCGGCGAGAACATCGTCCTCCACGATGTCCTCGGTGCGCTCCGCCGCGGCGGCCTCAACATCGATGCCACCCGCTCGATCCCCGAAGGCATCTACGCCGTCACCATCACCAGCGACCAGCCGATCGTCGCTGCCCTGACCCACTACGACATCTCCATGCGCCGAGGCTTCGGTGTCCTCGGCGCCGCCAATGGCGGCGGGCTCGCCGGCCTCATCCCCGCCGTCGACTTCCAGGACAACGACCGCGGCCACGGGAACGATCCCGACGGCTTCGACGAGGACAACCCCGGCCGCGGTCACGGAAACGGCCACGCCCGCCGACCCTACGAGACGACCACCAGCTTCAACGTTCTCAACACCGGCACCGTTCCCGCCAACGTCACGTTCACGTTCCTCTCCCACGATGGCACCGGCGATATCGAGAACGCCACGCGCTCCGTCATCGTTCCGGCCGGCTCCCGTGTCTCCTACATCTTCGACAACCTCGATTTCACCCTCGATGCCGGCGTCGGCGTCGCGTACGAGTCCGACCACCTCGTGACGGTCGCGGCGATGATCTCCGGCCCCCGCCGCGCCGCGGCCATCCCGGCCATCGTCGTCGCCGCCACCCAGTGGGGCTTCGGCGAGGGCTTCATGACCCGCGACCGCGCCGGCCGCACGATCAGCGAGAACCTGTACCTGTTCAATCCCGCCGCGGGCGAGACCGAGGTCAAGATCGAGTTCCTCTTCCGCGACGGCACAGCCTTCTCGACCACCCGAACCGTCGGCCCCGCGTCGATCGTCGACGTCAACCTCGACGTGTTCGAGGGCTTCCTGCGGCACACCAACTCCCGGTACTTCTTCGGCATCCGCGTGACCGCCGACGACCCCATCATCGCCACGCTCGACCACATGGACCGCGTGCTCGCCGGCGGCTTCACCACGGCAGGCATTCCCCGCGGCACCGTGGTCCCGCTCTCCAGTGTCCTCCAGCTCCCGGAGCCCCCAGCACCGGTGTCCTGAGACGGCCGAACACAGGAGTCGTAGGTCAACGAACGGGGAGCGGCGTTTGTGGAGTCGCAGCGCGGTCTTCACCGCTCCCCGCGGGGGAGCGTCTGATGATCGCTTGGAGCAGCTCGTGGTGGAGGGATTGCGTCGGTGGGGGTGCCCGATGGCGCCCCCGCCGTCAATCTCGCTTCCAGTCGATCGAACACCGCGGCCAGTTCGGCGATCGCCCGGTCCAGCGCCGACCGGTCGCGGTGCTCGACGGCGTATCGCAGCGATGGGAGCATCCACGATGCGTACCCCGAATCCTCGTCCGTTCCTGCCAGCAGGCTCCTGAACCAGGGCCGGCCGGGCAGGCCCGCTTCCGTGAGCCACTCCCTCTCGGCGCCGATCAACTCGGCGTTGGCCAGCGCCGGATCGGTGCCGAGTGCCTGGGGATCGAGGCGACGGCTCGACGCGCGGTATCGCTCCGCCGCGGCCTCGAGCGGCGCGAGTTCGGCGGCGATTCCGCGCGGGCTTGGGGGATCTTGCGGCGAGAGGAAGCCGGAGGCGATGCCGATTCTGGAGATCTCGCCGAGGTACCGGATGGTGTCTGTGCCGGCGCGCTCGCGGTCGTAGGGGATCACGGGCGAGTAGGCGAGGAGCGCCAAGGTGGCGTTGGTCATCCGGGTGACGAGCGTCGCCGAGGCGTAGTCGTCGCCGACGACTTTCCAATACCAGATCAGGTTGTCGTAGTTGGAGTGGTACGAGTTCCCCTTGGAGCCCGAGGCGCTCATGCCGGCGACAGGGACGCCGAGGTGGCAGTTGAAGCCGACGTGGTCCGAGCCGCCGCCGATGTCGCCCGTCCTTGGCAGGGCCGGGTCGGCCTCGTCGCGGGCGCGGGCGATCCAGGCGTCGTACACCGTCTGCCCGGCGCTCCCGCCGGGCTGCGGCACGGACTTCGCCGCCTCGGCGATGACGCGCCGCAGCGGCGGGGAGGCTGCCGCGTCGAACTCCAGGCCTGTCGACGCCATGTCGAGGTTGAGGTAGGCGACGGCGTTCGCGGCGAGCGACTCGCGGTGGGCCTCGACCCACTCGACCGATCCGATCAAGCCGAACTCCTCGGCGCCCCAGCAGCAGAAGACGATCGAGCGGAGCGGTCGCGGCTGGCCGCCGGCGATCGCCTGCGTAAAGCAGCGCGCGGATTCGAGGACGGTGATGGTTCCGCAGCTCGGGTCGGTAGCGCCGTACCCCCACGCATCGTGGTGTGCGCCGGCGAGCACGAGTTGGTCGGGGAAGTCGCTGCCGCGGAGCATGGCGGTGATGTTGTAGGTCTTAGCGAGGAAGCGCTCCTGCTGGATCTTGAGGTGAACGGTGAGCGAGTCACCGCCGGTGAGGCGGTAGGCAAGCGGCAGGCCGCCCTGCCAGCCGGCGGGCACCGCGGGGCCGGTCATCCGGGAGAGGATCTCCTTGGCCGCGCCGAAGCCGATCGGCTGGACGGGGATCGTGGGAAGGTCGAGGGAGTCCTCGCTCAGGCGCGGGGCGTCCTTTGTGGCGGGGATGAACGGTGTGAGCGGGTCGCCCTCGTAGGGGAGCGTGTTGAGCGAGCCGCGCTGGATGCAGGTGTCGTTCGCGTAGCCGCCCTCCGGGTACATGATGCCCTTGCAGTAGCCCGCATCGGCGGGGTCGGTGAAGATGACCAGCCCTGCTGCGCCGGCGTCCTGGGCGAACCGTGCCTTGTAGCCGCGGTAGTTGCCGCCGTAGCGAGCGAGCACGATCTTGCCGGCGCAGTCGACGCCGAGGGACTTGAGTTTTTCGAAGTCGGCCTTGGTGCCGTAGTTGGCGTACACAACGCCGGCGGTCACCTCGCCGCTGCCGGAATAGGCGTTCCAGCCCGGGAGGAGTTCCGGGTTCTGGGAGAACTTGTCCTCGGTGAGCGAGTCCTCCTTGAGACCGAGGGAGACGGCCTGCGGCGAGACGATATCGAGGGACGCGGCGAGGGGCCGGCAGAGGTAGACCCAGATTTCCTGCTTCTCGACCTCGAGGCCCATGGCGCGGAACGCCTCGGCGATGCGGTCGGCGTTGCGATGGTCGCCGTCGGTGCCGGCGATGTGCGGCTCGGAGCAGAGCATCTCGTGGAACGAGAGGAGTGAGTCGCGGGTTGGGATGGCGTTGAGGGCCTCGATCCGGGCGCGGATGGCGTCCGTCGGCGAGCCGTCGCCGGCCGGGAGGGCGAGGAGCAGGGGGATGGCGAGGAGGAGGTGCATCGGCGGCGGTTCCTAGACAGTGACGACGGGGTCCTTGGCGTTGCGCGAGTGCGGGCCCTCGCTGATCAGGAGGGCAACGAGGATGCCCGGGATGAACAGCATGCCGGTCCACCAGATCGCGGCAGATGGGCCGTATTCGGCGGCGATGGCGCCGCCGAACATGGTGCCGACGGCGGAGACGAGCCGGCCGGTGTTGTAGCAGACCCCGGCCCCCATGGTGCGGAGCATCGTCGGGAACAACGGCGGGATGTAGAGCGGGAAGAGGCCGAAAAGCCCCAGCGCGAAGAACGCGGTGAGGCTGAAGATGAGGTTGACGTTGTCGAGCGTTGGAGGGTTCCAATAGCCCCAGGTAAAGACCGCGAGGCCGCCGGTGAGCATGAAGGCGAACGCGAAGCGGTAGCCGGCGAACCTCGCGAGGTAGGTGGCGAAGTAGTTGGCGGCGATGTTGACCAGGAGGTAGGTGATCGTGACGCGGAAAACCAGTGATTTGACCTGCGGGTCCGTCCAGGTGCTCACCTCGGGCATGGAACGGAGGATCTGGCTAGAGAAGAACAGAAAAGCCCAGACGGTGGTCAGCGAGATCGAAGTGAGGAGAAGGGTGAGGATGGTGGTGCGGCGCCACTGCCGGGAGAAGATCGCGGAGACAGGTGGCGGGGGCGCGGCGCGAGACTGGCGGCGCCACTCTTCGGGCTCGGGAACGGCCCAGCGGATCCAGATCGTGAGGATCGCGGGCAGTACCCCGACGAGAAACACGTAACGCTCCGGAAAGCCGGAGAGGGCTCTGATGGTGACGGCCGCGGCGATGCAGCCGACCATGTAGCCGGATTGGAGCGTGGCGCTGGCCCAGGCGCGGTGGCGGGGGTGGAGCGTTTCGGCGACGAGGGCGGAGCCGGCGGCCCACTCGCCGCCGATGCCCAACGCGGCGATGAAGCGGAAGATCAGGAGGTGCCACCACTCGGTGGCGAAGAAGGCGAGGCCGGTGAAGATGGCGTAGGTCAGGACGGTCAGGGTGAGGGTGCGGGCCCGGCCGAGGCGGTCGCCGATTCGGCCGAAGACGGCGCCGCCGACGGCCCAGCCGACGAGGAAGAAGGCCTGGATGATCGCGGCCTTCCGCTGGACGTCGCTGTCGACAGCAGTCTTGTGGAGGAGCTCGGTGACGAAGGGGAGGGCGACAAGGACGTAGAGAAAACCGTCGAGGCCGTCGAAGCACCAGCCGAGCCAGGCGGCGGTGAGGGCTTTCCATTGTGTTCCGGAGATCTTGCCGTCGCTCACGGGGTGCCGCTCCTGCCGGGATTGGGGCGGAGTCTACCGGAAGGGCGGTACGCGGGGGCTATTCGGCGCGGCGGAAGAGATCGAGGAAGCGGTTCTCGAACCGCTTGAAGAGGTTGTGCTTGTCGAGTTCCTTCTTGAGTTGGACGGCCTTGGCGCGGTCCTTGGCGGCCTGCTTGAAGAGTCGCTCGATCTTGGCGGTGACGGCGGGGTCGATCGGTTCCTCGGCGGGTTTGGCCGGTTCGCCAGCGGGGGCTGTGGTGGGCTCGATGAGGCCCGGGTCGGGGGCGCCGTTGAAGTCTTCCTCTTCCTCGTCGCCGCGTTCCTGGGCGGCGCGCTCCATGCGTTCGAGCATGTCGATGAGGGCGGCGTCGACCTTTTCGGCGTGGGATTCGAGTTCGGCGAGTTCGACCTCGACCCCGGAGAGGAGGCCGAAGGCTGCGAGCACGGCGTGGGCGGCACGGGGGTTGGCGACACCGGCGGCGAAGTAGGGGATCTCGCCGAGGAGGCAGAGGCCGGGGATCGTGCGTTCGGAGGCGGCGCCGAGGAGGACGCCGTTCATGCCGCCGATCTGGCCCTCGGCCATGGGGTCGACCTCGATGCGGCGGAGTTCGTCGAGCATCTGGGCGTCGGTGGCGGCGCCGATGACGCGGGGCCTCTGGGAGGGGTGCATCTGGGAGGCCATGGAGGCGAAGGTGACGATGCGCGTGGGTTTCCAGCGGGCGGCGCGTTCGAGGAGGGCGTGGGCGAAGGCGAAGGAGCCGGTCGCGGGCTGGGCCTCGCCGATGAAGACGGTGAGATCGACGCCGGACTCGAGGGGCTCGGTGGGGCGGAAGAAGTAGGAGCGGGGGAGGCGGGGGGTGGCGATGTTGCCCTCGGTGACCTCGACGGCCTGGACATCGAAGTAGGAGGGGACGGTGAGTTCATCGACGGGCTTGAGGCTGAGTTTCTGCATGAGGTAGCCCGCCGCGAGGATCGCGACGTTGCCCATTCCGGGCCATGCGGCGACGAGCCAGGCGGGCTTGCCGTCGGGGTCGGAGGAGCGCTTGGAGGTGGATTGGGGCTCGGCCATGGCGTCGGAACTCCCTTGCGTTGGCGGGCCTTTGCAGTGGGAGTCTACGCGCCGGGGCCGGCGTGGGAGCGCACGCGGCTAGCCGGAGTTGCGATGCGAGGATTGGGGATGATGATGGCCGTTGTTGTGCAGCGGCGAATCGAAAGCGGCGTGGAGGGGGATCGGGAGTTGGGGGAGACGGATATCGGGAGAGGGGCCGTGGGCTTGCGCCGGCTCGGCGCCGCTGGAGTGTGCGGACGAGTCGGCGCTGTGTTGTGCGGGGAGAGCGCGTGGCGTTGCGGCGCCGTCGACCGCGGCGCGAGGATCGGTGTGGAGAGAGGCGGAGGGGTCGCCGGCGTGGGTGCGTGGGCGCGGGCCGGGGGTGAAGTTGGCGAGGCGGACGAGGAGGCCCGCCGCGCGGCGGGCGGTTTCTCGCGATCGGCGGCGGAGTTCCATGCCGCGCTGGTCGGTGGGACGGACGGGGAAATGGGCCTCATCGGAGTTGTGCTCGTCTATGGAGCGGCCGAGGGTGGTAGTGACAGAGGGGAGGAAGTTGGAGGCGACGATGCGGGTGCGGCGGGCGATGGCGGACTCGATCTGGTCGAGGCGTTCGGCGATCTCCGGGCGGGCAAACCAGACGACGAGGGCCTCGACGGTGGTGTCGTGGAGTTCGGCGACATCGCGGAGGGTGATGGTGGGATCGGTGACCGAATCGAGGATTCGGGAGGCGAGTTCGGGGGGTGGGTTGAAGTCGGGGAGTGGGAGCATGGGGGAGAGAATACGGGATTTTGACGGTATGTCAATAGGGATTTGATAGGATTTCGAGATTCTCTGTAAGTAGCCTGAATTGAGGAGGTTACAGCAAGGAATCGCGGTTGGGGCGGACGCTCGGGCCGAACACGTGCGGAGGACGAGCGGCGGTATATTGCGGGGCACGCCGGGAGACTCCGAGTTGCAAGCGGCTTTTGACATGCTCGGGACTCTTGTGGCGCTGTCGGCATTGGGGTTGATCGCCTGGGCGCTGTTCTGGGATCGGGCATGGGGCAGGAAGCGTTGTCGAAGGTGCTGGTACGAGTTGAGCGGCGCGGGTCCCGTGGTGTGCCCAGAGTGCGGTACGCCCGCGGCCAATGACAGAGCGATGCTGCGAACGCGGCGAAAGTGGAGGAGCGCCGGGGCAGCCGTGGTGCTGCTTGCGACGGCCTATCCGATCAGTACTGTGCCGCGAGTCAGGCAGTCCGGATGGCGAGGCGCGATTCCGACAACGGCGTTGATCGTCTGGGTCGGACGGAACGAGCCGCCGGAGGTCTTCGGTAGCGGCGCCGTTTCAAGACCGACCGCAGAGGCCGCAGAGCTCGCTCGCCGCGCGGCGAGGTCCGAGTTGTGGGGCTGGCAATGGAAGCTGCTGATTCGGGAGCTCGGACTCATCCGGTCGAGAGAGCGGTGGCCGCGTGGGGTTCCCTGGGAAGTCTCCGTGTACGTGCCCAACTGGCTCCTTGCTGCCCCGTGTGTCATGCAGGTAGGGCTGCCGGCGGAGTTGTGCCGGGGCGAGGTGGGTTGTGATGTAGGGGTGAACTCTGCGCTGCCGGTGGAGACTCGCCGGTTGCCGCCGGATGCCAGGTCTGTGCGGCTCGCTGTGTCGGCTCCCGGGTGGAAGGGGCATGTCGAACAGCCGGTGCAGCAGGTTGACACGCTTGATGAGGCCATGGCTGGGGTAGCGAATCTGGTGATTGATGCTTCTGTGCGGCGTGCGCTCCGGTGCGGCTTCGTGCACTATGAGGATCATCGCGGAGACAAGGTCTGGATGCTCACCGGCTGTGTCTGTCGCCATCGGGGCCCACTGGCCGACGACATCGCGATTGGGTTGAGAGTTGAGCTCATGCGTGATGACACTCCTGTCGCGGCATGGGCGCTGAGGCCGCAGGATGTCGGCAAGCAGACAGATTGGTGCGTGATACCGCCATCGGTAGCAACGTGGCGAGCAGGAGACTCGTCGGACATGAGTCGATGGACCGTGCGAGTACGTGGTGACCAGAGTGTTGCTCTCGGGGACTGGCGTCGCGAACGGTGCTGGGTTGGCGAGTTCACGGTGCCGCTGTCGGAGCTTCTCTTGGACCAGGCGGCGCTGTCGCGGTGGGTGGGGGCGTGCTGGTAGAGTCGTATTGATGGACTCGAGTGTGTTCTGATCAGAGGAGCTTCATGAGAGTGGCCGTGGACATCGCTGACGATTTGGGCGCCGTGTGGCGGGCGATGAGCGGTTGGGATGCGGTGCTGGGTGACCGTCCGCAACGGCATCGAGCCGCTGCGGACGGAAGGTCTTCTCTTGTGTGCGACGACCAGAGGCTGCTCGCTTCGCTCGCGAGCCTCTGGCAACGTCCGTGCGCCCTTCGGGCGACGAGAAGGCAGACTGGGAAGGCTAATGTTGGGGCATGGCGATCCTGATTGACAAGACGAAGCGGGTGATCGTGCAGGGGATCACGGGGCGCGAGGGGCAGGCGCGGACGCGGTTGATGCTGGACTACGGGACGGCGGTGGTGGGGGGGGTGACGCCGGGGAAGGGGGGAACGGAGGTGCTGGGGGTGCCGGTGTTCGATTCGTGCGCGGAGGCGGTGAAGGCGCTGGGGCGGGTGGATGTGTCGGTGCTGTTCGTGCCCGCCGCGGGGATCAAGGCGGCGGCGCTGGATGCGATCCACGCGGGGGTGGGGATGGTGGTGCTGGTGGCGGATCGGGTGCCGGTGTGGGACGCGATGGAGATCGCGGCGGCGGCGGAGGAGAAGGGGTCGTCGTTCGTGGGGCCGAACACGCTTGGGGTGGCCAGCCCGGGGCAGGCGGTGGTGGGGATGATCGGCGGGCGGGCGGAATCGGCGCGGGAGTGGTTCAAGCCGCCGCTGGCGGGCGGGACGGGTGTGGGGATCGTGTCGAGGTCGGGGGGGATGTCGTCGAGCACGGCGTATTACCTGGGGCAGGCGGGGGTGAGGATCTCGTCGATCGTGCACATCGGGGGCGATGCGGTGCTGGGGCTGCGGATTCCGGATGTGGCGCTGATGTTCGAGGAGGATCCGGCGACGGACGCGATCGTGGTGTTCGGCGAGATCGGCGGGGGGCAGGAGGAGGAGTTGGCGGGGCTGATCAAGGAGGGGCGGGTGACGAAGCCGGTCGCCGCGTACATCGGCGGGAAGGCGGCGACGAGCGGGACACGGTTCAGCCACGCGGGGGCGATCATCGAGGGGGGCCGGGGCGGGCACGCGGGGAAGGTGGAGGCGTTGCGCGCGGCTGGGGCGACGGTGGTGGATGCGTTCGGCGAGCTGCCGGCGGCGGTGGCGGAGATGCTGCGGGCGCGGGGGAGCCGGAGCCTGATGAGCGATGCGGAGCGGAAGGCGGTGTGGACGACGGCGATCACGAAGATCGAGCCGAACACGGTGGCGGTGCGGGGGCACGACATCGCGGGGCTGATGGGGAAGGTGTCGTTCGGGGCGGCGGTGTACCTGATCCTGACGGGGCGGCTGCCGGATGAGCGGGTGGGGCGGCTGATGGATGCGATCCTGGTGTCGAGCATCGATCACGGGGCGACGCCGCCGTCGTGCCTGGCGGCGCGGACGGTGGCGAGCACGGGGGCGAGCCTGAGCCAGGCGGTGGCCGCGGGCGTGAGTTCGATCAACCGGCACCACGGCGGGGCGATCGAGGACGGGGCGAGGTTTTTGACGCGGGTGATCGAGGAGGCGGGGGCGAGCGGGCGGACGCTGGACGAGGTGGCGGCGGGGGAGGTGGCGAGGATCAAGGCGAGCGGGGAGCGGATCTCGGGGTTCGGGCACCGGGTGCACACGAAGGACCCGCGGACGGCGCGGCTGTTCGAGTTGGCGGCGGAGGCGGGGCTTGGGGAGACGGGGACGAGCCACATCGGGGCGGCGCGGGCCGTGGAGCGGGCATTCGCGGCGATCGGGCGGCCGCTGCCGATCAACGTGGATGGGGCGATCGGGGCGATCCTGGCGGACCTTGGGCTGGACCCCAGGGTGTACAACGGGATCTTCATCATCGCGCGGGCGCCGGGGCTGGTGGCGCACGTGGCGGAGGAGCAGTCGCGGGAGCGGCCGATGAGGCGGATCGACCCGGTGAACCATGCGTACGACGGGCCGGTGGCGGGGGCGCGGTGATGGAACGGGGTGTGGTGCGATGACGACGGCGATCCCGAGTCCGGCGGAGGTGCCGACGATTGAAACGGCGCGGCTGGTGCTGCGCCGGTGGTCGATGGACGATGTGGATGAGGTGGCGCGGATCTGCGCGATGAAGGTGATCGCGGAGACGACGTCGACAATTCCGCATCCGTACACGCGGGAGCATGCGGAGACGTTCCTGCGGGCGAGGACGGCGGGGGGGAACGAGGGGACGGCGGACCGGACGTACGCGTTCGCGGCGGAGTGGCGTGGGGAGAAGGGGCTGGCGGGGACGGTGGGGCTGCGGGTGGAGGATGCGCACGGGATGGCGGAGCTGGGGTATTGGGTGGCGCCGGAGCGGTGGAACCGTGGCGTGGCGACGGAGATGTCGGGGGCGGCCGTGCGGTTCGGGTTTGAGGTGCTGGGGTTGAGGCGGATCCACGCGGGGTATTACAAGAGGAACGCGGCGTCGGGGCGGGTGCTGGCGAAACTGGGGTTTGTGGAGGAGGGGTGCCGGCGGGGGCATGTGGTTCGCTTCGGGCGGGTGGAGGATCTGGTGGTGACGGGGCTGATGCGGGAGGAGTGGGACGCCGGGCGGGTGTGCTGAGTGCGCGGGTGGTGCGGGGGTTACCTCGCAGGAACAAGGTGATACCGACCGGCCGGACGGTCTGTAGCCGACCGACCGGTTGGTCGGTACGATCGGGTATGAAGCAGCGTCGGAAGAAGGCGACCGAGACGGCGGGCGCGAATCGCGATGCGATGCTGGACGCGGCCGAGGTGGTGGTGATCCGGGAAGGGATCGGCCGGCTGACGCTGGACGCGGTGGCGAAGCAGGCGAGGCTGAGCAAGGGCGGGTTGCTGCACCACTTCCCGACGAAGGATGCGCTGATCGACGGGCTCGTGCAGCGGCTGGTGGGTGCGTGGCGCGGGGAGTGCGAGGCGGCGATCGATCGTCAGCCGGCGGGGCCGGGGCGCGTGCCGCGGGCGTTCCTGGAGAACTGCCTGTCGTGCGCGGAGCGGTGGACGGAGACGATGCGTCGGCGGAGCTTCGTGCTGGTGGCGGCGCTGGCGCACGATCCGCGACGGGTGGAACCGCTGCGGCGGCTTCACCGGGAGTTGTCGGTGCGGATCGAGGCGGATGGGCTGCTGCCCGGGGTTGGGGAGGCGGTGCAGCTGGCCGTGGACGGGCTGTGGTACGACTGGCTCTTCGGGTTGACGGAACTGACGCCGCAGAAGTTGGCGGGGGTGCGGGCGGCGCTGGGGCGGCTGGTGGAACAATCGAGGCTGCCGGCGCGATCGAAGAGCGGACGGCGGCTGAGGGCGGCGGCGCGGAAGCGCGGGGCACGGGCACCGGGCGAGCGGGGCGGCGGGAAGCGTGACAGAGGCGTTGCGGGTCGGCGTGGGGTGAGGTAACGGGAGTCGAGCGTCTTGGGGTTGAGGCTGTGCACGGGCGATCCAGGGAAGCGGTCAGAACATGAAGCGATCATCACTGTTGGCGGGCGTGGCCGTGTTTGCGGGAATCGGGCTGGTGGGCGGCGGGCTGGCGCTGGTCAAGTACCGGGAGTTCAAGAAGGCGGCCGCGGAGTCGCACGCGTTCGAGCCTGCGCAGGCGGTGCAGGTGGTGGAGGCGAAAGAGGTGCAGTGGCGGCCGACGGCGGAGTTGATCGGGACGGTGATCTCGCTGCGGTCGGTGCGGGTGAGCAACGAACTGGCCGGGAGCATCAAGGAAGTGCGGTTTGAGTCGGGGTCGGTGGTGGAGGCGGGGCAGGTGCTGCTGGTGCTTGATGATTCGGCGGACCAGGCGGACCTTGCCGCGGCGAAGGCGAACGTGAGGGTGGCGGAGGCGAGCGTGTCGGTGGCGGATGCGAGGTTGAGCCTGGCCAAGTCGGAACTGGAGAGGATGGAGGGGGCGGTGAAGGCGCGGGCAGCGTCGGAGATGGACTACGACCGGTCGAAGTCGGAGCTGCAGCGGGCGGAGGCGGACCGAGACCGGCTGGTGGCGGAGATCGACCAGGCCAAGGCACGGGTGGCGCAGGTGCAGACGCGGCTGGACAAGATGGTGATCAAGGCGCCGTTCAAGGGGCGAGCCGGGCTGCGGCTGGTGCACGAGGGGCAGTATTTGGCGGAGGGGTCGAGCATCGTGCTGCTGGAGTCGATGTCCGACACGATCTACCTGGATTTCGCGGTCCCGCAGGAGTACCTGGCGCGGGTGCACCCGGGGCTGGCGGTGATGGCGACCAGCGATGTGCTGGGGCCGGAGCCGGTGCGGATCGAGGTGGTCGCGGTGGACGCGACGGTGAACAACGACACGCGGAACGTGCGGGTCCGAGCGGTGGTGCACAACGAGGATGAGCGTCTGCGGCCGGGGATGTTCATCAAGATCCGCGTGCCGGTGGAGGAGACCCGGGCGTACGTGGCGGTGCCGACGACGGCGGTGCGGAGGACGTCGTACGGCGACCAGGTGTTCGTGGTCAAAGCGGTTCCGGCGCCGGAGGGGGCTGCGCCGGGCGGGGGGCCCGGGGAGCAGCTCAGGGCGTCGCAGCGGTTTGTCAGGCTGGGGCCGATGGTGGGCGATGACGTGATCGTGCTGGAGGGGCTGTCGGTGGGGGACCCGGTGGCGGCGACGGGGTCGTTCAAGCTGCACGAAGGGGCATTGGTGAGCAGGGTCGAGCCGGGGACAGCGGCGGCGGGCGGGGCGCCGGTGGCGTCGAAGGAATCCGCGCAGCCGTGAGAGGACGCCAGCGATGAAATCGATAACGGACCTGTTCATCAAGCGGCCGGTGCTCGCCGTGGTGGTCAACCTGATCATCGTGGCGGTGGGGCTGCGGTGCATCACGGCGTTGCCGATCCGGCAGTATCCGCGGATCGAGTCGACGTCGATCGTGATCAACACGGTGTACATCGGGGCGAGCGCGGACACGGTGCGCGGGTTCATCACGACGCCGATCGAGCGGGCGGTGTCGGCGATCGACGGGGTGGACTACATCGAGAGTTCGAGCACGGCGGGGGTGAGCAGCATCACGGTCCGGCTGAAGCTGAACCACGACAGCAACGATGCGCTCGCGGAGATCGGCGCGAGGCTGAACCAGGTGAGGAGCGAGTTGCCGGCGGAGGCGGAATCGCCGGTCATCGAGATCCAGCGGGCGGACCGGCCGTTCGCGACGTTCTACATCAGTTTCACGAGCACGACGCTCGACCTGACGAGGCTGACGGAGTACCTCTCGCGCGAGGTGCAGCCGGAACTGGGGACGATCGAGGGGGTGCAGCGGTGCGGGGTCGAGGGTCCGCGGAACATCGCGATGCGGATCTGGCTCGACGAAGGTCTGATGACGGGCCTGGACGTGACGCCGACGGAGGTGTTCGAGGCGCTGAGGAAGAACAACTACCTCGCCGCGGTGGGTCACACCAAGAGCAAGGACGTGCAGATCGACCTGCTGACGAACACGGACCTGCGGACGCCGGCGGAGTTCGAGCGGCTGGTCATCCGGCAGCGGGAGGGGTCGATCGTCCGGCTGCGTGACGTGGCGAGGGTGGAACTGGGGAGCGAGGAGCCGACGGCGGAGGCGGGGTTCAACGACAGCCCGGCGATCTACCTGTCGATCTGGCCGCTGCCGCGGGCGAACGAGATCGAGGTGGCGACGCGGCTGAGGGCGGAGATGGAGCGGCTGCGGCCGTCGCTGCCGGCGGGCGTCGACATGAAGCTGGCGTACGACGGCACGTACTACATGCGCAACGCGCTGAAGGAGATCGGGAAGACGCTGGCGGAGACGATCGGGATCGTGGCGCTGGTGGTGTTCCTGTTCATGGGGTCGATCCGGACGGTGCTGGTGCCGCTGGTGGCGATCCCGATCTCGATCTGCGGGGCGTGCATCTTCATGGTCGTGTTCGGGTTCTCGCTGAACCTGCTGACGATCCTGGCTGTGGTGCTGTGCGTGGGGCTGGTGGTGGACGACGCGATCGTGATGGTGGAGAACGTGGAGCGGCACGTGCGGGAGGGGGACACGCGGGTCAACGCGGCGCTCAAGGGGGCGCGGGAGCTGTTTGCGCCGGTGGTCGCGATGACGATCACGCTGGCGGCGGTGTACGCGCCGATCGGGTTCCAGGGGGGGCTGACCGGGGTGCTGTTCAAGGAGTTCGCGTTCACGCTGGCGGCGGCGGTGGTGGTGTCGGGGATCGTCGCGATCACGCTGTCGCCGGTGATGAGCTCGGCGCTGGTGCCGGCGCACGGTCGGGAGACGCGGTTCACGCGGGTGGTGAACCGGCTGTTCGACCGCGTGCGGGGCGCGTACGCGCGGGCGCTCAATGTCACGCTGACGCTCCGGTGGACGATGGCGGTGGGGGCGGTACTGATCGCGCTTGGGGCGGCGCCGCTGTACATGTTCTCGGGGAAGGAACTGGCGCCGACGGAGGACGAGGGGGGGCTGTTCTTTGTGCTTCAGGCGTCGCCGGACTCGACGCTGGACGCCTCGCGCAAGGCGGTGTCGCAGGTGGCCAACTCGCTGGCGAGCCTGCCGGAAGCGAACTTCGTGTGGCGGGTGCTGATGTCGCCGTCGTCGGGGTTCGGCGGGATGCAGGCCAAGCCGTGGGACGAGCGGGACCGGACCACGGCGGAGATCCTGCCGGAGGCGTACGGGCGGGTATCGACGATCGCTGGGGTGCGGGCGATCCCCGTGCTGCCGCCGCCGCTGCCGGGGGCGGGGCAGTTCGACGTCGAGATGATCCTGACGAGCAGCGAGCCGCCGGAGCAGATGGCGGGGATCGCCGGTCAACTGGTCGGGGCGGCCTTCGGGACGAAGAAGTTCCTGTACGCGGACACGGACCTGAAGATTGACCTCCCGCAGACGCGGATCATCATCGATCGCGACAAGGTCGCGGACATGGGGCTGGACCTGTCGACGGTTGGCCGGGACCTGGCGGTGATGCTGTCGGGCGGGTATGTCAACCGCTTCAACTACGACGGGCGGAGTTACAAGGTGATCCCGCAGGTGGTTGATGCGAGCCGGGGGGCGCCGGAGGATGTGCTGCAGATGAAGATCCGAACGGGCGTCGGTGGCGGGCTGGTGAGCCTGTCCTCGTTCGTGCGGCTCGAGACGACGGCGGCGCCGCGCACGCTGAACCGGTTCCAGCAGCGCAACAGCGTGAAGATCTACGGGGTCGTGGGCCCGGGGGTTACCAAGGGGGAGGCGCTGTCGGCGCTGGAGGATGAGGCGAGGAAGATTCTGCCGCCGGGGTACGCGATCGACTACGCCGGCGAATCGAGGCAGCTCAGGACCGAGGGGTCGTCGCTGGCGGTGACGCTCGGGTTTGCGCTGGGGCTGATCTACCTCGTGCTGGCGGCGCAGTTCGGCAGTTTCCGGGATCCGCTGATCGTGCTGCTGGGGTCGGTGCCGCTGGCGATCACGGGGGCGCTGATCTTCACCTTCCTGGGGTGGACGACGATCAACATCTACTCGCAGGTGGGGCTGATCACGCTGGTCGGGCTGGTGGCGAAGAACGGGATTCTGATTGTCGAGTTCGCCAACCAGTTGCAGGAGCAGGGGCACGACAAGGCCGCGGCGGCGCGGGAGGCGGCGGTGACGCGCCTGAGGCCGATCCTGATGACGAGCGTGGCGACGGTGGTCGGGCACTTCCCGCTGGTGCTGGTGACCGGGGCGGGCGCTCTGTCGCGCAACAGCATCGGCATCATGCTGGTGACGGGGATGATCATCTCGACGGTGTTCACGCTGCTGTTTGTGCCGTCGATCTATGTCCTGATCGCCGGGAAACGGACGCCGCATCCGCATGCGGAGTCGGCGGAGGCGGGGGGCGTCTCGCACCACCCGGCGCGGGAGCACGTGCACGGGCCCTCGGCGCGGGGAATGCCGGCGGGGGTGGGGATCTAGGACGCGCGATCGTCCTGTCCGGGGACCCTGGAAAGGACCAGCCACGATTCATCGGGCTTGGCCTTGGCGCGGTCGGTGGAGCGGGGGGCGCCGTCATCGACCGAGAGCAGGGGGACCACACCCGCGGCTGGTTCCGCGATGGAGACGTGCACAATGCCATCGTGGAGCATGCGCTCGAAGTGACGGACTCCCTGCTGGGCACCGCCGTTGCCGTTCTCGCCCTTGGCGCGGGGGGCCTCGGGGAGGCCGACGAGGACGCGGTCCTTGCCGAGGGTCTTGGCGGCCCAGCGGCCGACGACCCGGTCGACGTCGTCGTTGCCGGTCCAGGCGAAGACCCAGCCGATCTCGTGCATCCGGACCATGTCGCCGAGTTGTTCGCCGTCGGTGGCGTCCGCGATGGCAACGGTGAGGCCGTCGCGCTTGGCGACCTCGCACCGGCGGGCGTTGGCGTCGATCAGGAGCACGGGGACCTTGGCGGCGACGAGGGCCCGGGCGGCTTCCCGGCCCAGGCCGTGGGCGCCGACGATCATGACGCCGCGAGGCGGGCCGGCGAGGACGCCGAGCGCCTTGCCGAGGGGCCAGGCGGCGACGGTGGCCCAGACCACGCTGACGATGATGATCGCGAAGACGACGATGTCGAGGCTCTGGGCCTGTGCGAGCCAGACGGCGCTTTCCTTGGTTCCGATGGACTCAAGACCGGCGCTGAGCCGCACGACGGCGAGGGCTGCGACGGAGGCGGCGACGATGCCGCGCGGGGCGAAGAGGCCGGCGAAGGCACGCTCACGCAGTTCGAGCTGCGTGCCGAGGGAGGCGACGGCGACTCCGACCGGGCGTACGAGCAGGAGGATGCCGCCGATGAACAGGACGTGCTTGTAGTTGAGTTGCGGGAGGCGGGTGATGTCCATCTGGGCGGCCAGGAGGACAAAGAGCATGCCGACGAGCAGGGTGGCGACCTGCTCCTTGAACTGGCGCACATCGGAGGTGGCGACGACGTGGGTGTTGGCGAGGATGACGGCCGCGATGGTGGCGGCTACCAGGCCGCCCTCGGCGGCGACCATCTCGCCGGCGCCGATGGCGAGCATGCACAGGCCGGTGGCGGCGACGTTGAGCGACGGGCCGTGGCGGCCGATGATCCTGAGCAGGCCGGCGCCGAGGATTCCGACCACGGCGCCGACGAGGAACCCGCCGCCGACGGGCATGGCCAGGCCGCGGACGACGTTGGGCCAGGCGCCCTCGAACGCGCCCTCGTAGTAGGCCAGGACCAGTTCAAGGGTGGAGACTGAGACGATGACGCCGATCGGATCGATGAGGATCGCCTCGGCGCTGAGGGCGGCGTGGAGATTGGGGCTGAGGCGTACCTGGCGGAGGATGGGCTGGATAACGGTGGGGCCGGTGACGATGACGATCGAGCCGAGGACCAGGCCGATCGGCCAGTCCATGCCGAGGATGTAGACGGCCAGCGCGGCGACGCCGAGCCAGGTGATCAGGGCGCCGATCGTGAGCAGGCCGAGGACGGCGCGGGGGGCGCGGCCGAGTTCGCGGCGATCGAGGTGGAGGCCTCCTTCGAAGACGAGCAGGCCGATTGAAAGGGCGACAAGGGCCCGGAACGTGTCGCCGATGCTGGCGGTGTCGACGAGCCCGAGGCCGGAGCGGCCGACGGCGACACCGGCGATGAGGAGCGGGAGGACGGAGGGGATGCGCAGGCGCGAGGAGACCGTGGAGATCAGGGCCCCGATCCCGAATGCCATCGCCAGAGATTGTGTCGCGGTCGACATGGCGGGCCAGTGTATCCGGCCGGTGGCTTGGGCTGATGACGGGGAGGGCCGTCCTGACGCAGCTGCGGAGCGCCGGTATGCTCAGGGCATGGCGCACACCACATCGGACATCGCGACACTGTTCCCGAATCTTGCGGACATCAAGGACGCCCGGCTGCGCGACGGGGTGGCGGCGGTCTGGAATGAGGCGCTGACCTCGGGGTGCGGCGGGAAGGGGTGGACGTTCGAGGAGATCCGGGCGATCCCGTTCACGCTGCTGGCGGGGAAGATCGACCTGAGGTTCGTGGAGCACCTGAACTCGTGCTGCAAGCAGTGCATCGCGATCGCGGGGGTGCTGAAGGAGGTGTTCGGCAGCCGCGTGCCGGTGAACCTGGATGTGCTGATCGCGGGGAGCCTGCTGGCGGACGTGGGGAAGATGCTGGAGTTCGACAAGGACGGATCGGGGCTGGTGGTCAAGGGGCACTACGGCGAGATGCTGCGGCACCCGTTCAGCGGGGTGGCGCTGTGCTACAAGCACGGGATCCCGGCGGAGGTGATGCACATCGTGGCGACGCACAGCCACGAAGGGGACAAGGTGGAGCGGACGATCGAGAGCTGGATCTTCCACCACGCGGATTTCGTGGACTTTGATATCGCGAAGGTGCTGGGGAAGCAGGCGGGGAAGTAGTGCGGGTGGGGCCGGCGGCCGGTCGCGTACTATCGGGTGTGTCTGTGCCGCTCCCGAGATTTCAGCAGTTGCTGGAGACGCCAGACGGCTGAGAACAGGAGGTCCGCATGGTCACCGGTGTGCACTCGATCATCTATGCGGCGGATGCGGAGAAGGCTCGCGCGTTTTTTCGAGACACCCTGGGCCTGTCGTGTATCGATGCAGGCGGGGGGTGGCTGATCTTCTCGCTGCCGCCGGCGGAACTGGGTGTGCACCCCGACGAGGATGGGTCGTCGCGGGGGCGGCACGAACTGTACCTGATGTGCGACGACGTCCACGCGACGGTGGCGGCGCTCAAGGACAAGGGCGTCGAGTTCACACGGCCGGTTTCCGACCAGGGGTGGGGGCTTCTAACGACGCTCCGCATCCCGGGCGGCGGTGAGATGGGGCTGTACCAGCCGAGGCATCCGCAGCCGCGGTCGTAGACGAAGGCGGCGGGCCTACCAGTTCTTCATAGGGATCGAGACGGCTCGCTCGTCGGCGCACTGTTGGGCGAGTTCGTAGCCGGCGTCGGCGTGGCGGAGGACGCCCATCGCGGGGTCGTTGGTGAGGACGCGCTCGAGTCGGCGGGCGGCCTCGGGGGTGCCGTCGGCGACGATGACCTGTCCGGCGTGCTGGCTGAAGCCGATGCCGACGCCTCCGCCGTGGTGGAACGAGACCCAGGAAGCGCCGCTCGCGACATTGACGAGGGCGTTGAGGATGGCCCAGTCGCTGATGGCGTCGGTGCCGTCGCGCATGGCCTCGGTCTCGCGGTTGGGAGAGGCGACCGAGCCGCAGTCGAGGTGGTCGCGTCCGATGACGATCGGGGCGGAGACGCGGCCGTCGGCGACGAGTTGATTGAAGAGCAGGCCGGCGAGGTGGCGTTCGCCGTAGCCGAGCCAGCAGATGCGGGCTGGGAGGCCCTGGAAGGCGACGCGGTCCTGGGCCATGGTGAGCCAGCGGTGGAGGTTGGCGTCGTTGGGGAAGAGTTTCCTGAGTTCGTCGTCGGTGGTGCGGATGTCCTTGGGATCGCCCGAGAGGGCGACCCAGCGGAAGGGGCCGCGGCCGACGCAGAACTGGGGGCGGATGTAGGCGGGAACGAAGCCGGGGAACTCGAAGGCGTCCTTGAAGCCGTGGTCGAAGGCCTGCTGACGGATGTTGTTGCCGTAGTCGAACGTGTGGGCGCCCCGGCGCTTGAGTTCGACCATGGCGCGGACGTGGCGGGCCATCGAGTCGAGGGAGAAGCGCTGGTAGTCCTCCGGCGAGACCATGCGGAGGACGTCGGCCTCGTCGATGGTCATCTGCATCGGGACGTAGGACATGGCGTCGTGGGCGCTGGTCTGGTCGGTGAGGGCGTCGGGGGTGATGTTCCGCTCGATGAGGCGTTCGAGGAGTTCCACGGCGTTGCAGTCGACGCCGACGCTGCGGGCGACGCCGCGGCGGGCGTAGTCGACGGCGGCATCGATGGCGGAGTCGACGCCCGGGACGATCTCGTCGAGGTAGCGGTCGTTCTGACGGCGGTAGAGGCTCTTGGGGTTCACATCGGCGATGAGGCAGACGCCGTCGTTCATCGTGACCGAGAGGGGCTGGGCCCCGCCCATGCCGCCGCAGCCGGCGGTGACGCACAGCCGGTTCTTGAGGGAGCCGCCGAAGTGCTGGCGGGCGCACTCGGCGAACGTCTCGAAGGTGCCTTGCAGGATTCCCTGGGTGCCGATGTAGATCCATGATCCGGCCGTCATCTGGCCGTACATGATCAGGCCCTTGGCGGCGAGTTCGTCGAACTTGGCCTGCGTCGCCCAGTGGGGGACGAGGTTGGAGTTGGCGATGAGGACGCGGGGGGCGTCGGTGTGGGTCTTGAGGATGCCGACGGGCTTGCCGGACTGCACCAGCAGCGTCTCGTCGGGCTCGAGGTTCTTGAGCGACTCGACGATCGCATCGAAGGCGGGCCAGGAGCGGGCAGCCTGGCCGCGGCCGCCGTAGACGACGAGCGCCTCGGGGTTTTCCGCGACAGCGGGGTCGAGGTTGTTCATGAGCATGCGCATGGCGGCCTCGGCCTGCCAGGTCTTGCATGTGCGCGTGCCGCCGCGGGGCGCGGTGATGGTGCGGCCGGAGCCTGGGGACTTCGGGGTGGATGAGCGGGCGATCGTGGTCATGGGGTGGATCTCCGCGGGAATGTGTGCGGTCTGCCCCCCTCAACCGTACCCCTGATGCGGTGCTGACACAAGGGGGCCTCCGCAATGACGCAGTGGATGATGGCGATGTTGAGCAAACGGAACGATTAGTCCGCGAAGTCGCCGCGCTCGATCATGGCCGCGATCTCGGCGATGTCGGGAGCGGGGGGGCGGTCGCGCTTCAGCGGCGGGACACGGGTGCGGATCATCGCATGGGCGCGTTCGACGGCGGCGCCGGAGCGGAGGGGGCGGTGGTGCTCGATGGCCTCGGCGGCGCAGAGCAGTTCGATGGCGACGACGTGGCGGGCGAGTTCGAGGGAGCGCTCGGCCTTGGCCGCGGCGCGGGGGCCGAAGGAGTTGTAGTCTTCCATGCCGGCGCTGGTGGAGATGTTGGCGACGCTCGCGGGGTTGGCGAGGCCGACCATCTCGTTGCAGCAGGCAGCGGCGGTGTACTGGGCGATCATCAGGCCCGAGTGCAGGCCTGGCTTCGGGCTGAGGTAGGCGGGGAGGCCGGCGTCGGGGTCGAAGGCGCCGAGCATGTGGTAGATGCGGCGCTCGGCGATGCCCGCAACGTGGCCGAGCGCGATCGAGAGGACGTCGAGCGGCAGGGCGATGGGCATGCCGTGGAAGTTGCCGGCGGAGACGATGTCGGCCTCGCGGCGCGGGGGGCGGCGGAAGACGAGCGGGTTGTCGGTGACGGCGCCGAGTTCCGCATCGATGTGGAAGCGGACGTACTGCGCCGCGTCCCACGCCGCGCCGAGGACCTGGGGGATGCAGCGGAGGGAGTAGGGATCCTGGACGCGCGGGTCGTTGACGCGGTGGGAGGGGATGATCTGGCTGGCGCGGAGGCGATCGCGCAGGCGGGCGGCGACGGCGGCCTGGCCGGGCTGGCAGCGGGCGTCGTGGACGCGTTCATCGAGGAAGGCATCGGTGGCGCGGCAGGCGTCGATGGACATCGCCGCGGCGGTGAGGGCGGCGGAGAAAAGGCGGTCGACGCCGATCATCAGCAGGGCGCCGCGGGCGGCCATGAGGTGCGTGCCGTTGATGAGGGCGAGGCCCTCCTTGGCCTGGAGCGAGAGCGGGGGGATGTGGGCGGCCTTGAGGGCCTTGGCGCCGGGCATGACCTTGCCGCGGAACTCGGCCTCGCCCTCGCCCAGGAGCACGAGCGCGATGTGGGCGAGTGGGGCGAGGTCGCCGGAGGCACCTACGGAGCCGATCTCGGGGACCACGGGCGTGACGCCGGTGGGGGGCGCATTGAGCATGGCGAGCAGCCGCTCGACCACGACCGGGCGGACGCCGGAGAGGCCGCGCGAGAGTGACGCGGCGAGGAGGAGCATCATGCCGCGGACGGTGGCTGTTGGCAGGGGGGTTCCGACGCCGGCGGCGTGGGAGCGGACGAGGTTGCGCTGGAGGTCGCTGAGATCCTTGTCGGGGATGCGCTGGCGAGAGAAGGAGCCGAAGCCGGTGTTGAGGCCGTAGTGCGGCTCGCCGTCGGAGATGCACGCTTCGAGGGCGGCTCGCGACTGGGCGAGGGCGGACCTAGCGGAGTCGCCGAGGCGCACGGGTGAGCCGGCGCGGGCGACCGAATCGACCAGGTCGGGGGTGAGCGGGGAGCCGTCGAGCGTGACCCCGCGGGCCCTTGAAGTGGGGCGGCGCGCGGGACGTGGGGATCTGGTTGTTCGGCGTTGGGGGGGCATTGGGTAGGGAGTGTCGCAGGGTTGCCCGGGCGAGGCAACTGTGTTCGCATCTCGGCTGGGGTGAATCCACTTCGGCGGCGGGCCGACTTAGAGTATGAGCATCCGCAGGCCGCCCGGCGGCGCATTGGAACACGGACACGCCCAGGCGCGGGAGGCCACGTGGAACAAACGGATTGTCGGGAGTCGGCGCAAGGGTGGCGGGTGTTCCGGGGACTGCGTCGGCGGTGGTTGGGCCGGTCGGCCGCAATCGCGATTGGCGCCGTGGTAGCCGCAGCGGCGCTGCCGGGGTGCGTGGCGCATTCGAACGCGGACAAGGCGAGACTGGCAGGGGGGACGCCGACGGTAGAGCCGATGGCGCCGACCGATTGGCCCGCGCGATCGACCGACGTGCTGCCGGACCTTGTCGATTCCATTCCCTCCGTGTTCACGATCACGGTGCAGTGGCGGCCGGAATCGGAGGATGAGGGCGCGGCCGAGGCGCCCGCGAAGGTGGTCGCCGAAGAATCGGGATCGACCAGCGAGTTCAAGACCGAGCGGATCCCGCTGGTGCGAGTGCTGGATGCTGGGATCTACGGGCAGGGGGTGTTCCTGCACCTGAAGCGGATCCAGACGCCGCCGGATGAGAAGCCGTCGCTGGAAAACGTCGGCGAGCGGTTTCGATTCGTGAGTTACCCGCCGGGGGCGCCGCCGCTGGCGTACCGCCCGCCGCGGCGGACGCGGGGCGGGCGGGAGGGGGCGCACATGCTGCGTCCGGACCCGTGGTCGGTGCTGCGGACCGGGGTGTTGATGCGGCTGTATGAGCCGGAGGGGCAGGTCAGGCCGCGGGGGCTGGTGGTGCACATCTGCTCGTACGGGGGGTTCAAGTTCGAGGAACCGATCGTGGCGGGGCTGCTGGAACAGGGGTGGGCGGTGCTACGCGTGGCGTCGCCGAACCTGCAGCCGCGGCGGCTGACGCGGTTGACGATCAAGAGCGAGGACGACATTGCCCCGGCGGCGAGGCGGGCGGCGAAGGTGGTGGATGAGCGGCTGTCGGAGCACGCGTACGCGGTGGAGTCGGCGCTCGACTACCTGAAGGAGCACCGGCCGGGTATCCCGCAGACGCCGCTGGTGCTGGCGGGGTACAGCGCGGGGTCGCTGGTAACGCCGGCGGTGGCCGCGCGGCTGGAGCGACCGATCGATGCCGCGGTGCTGGTGTGCGGCGGGGCGAACGTGCTGGACATCGCGCAGCGGAGCGAGCTGACCAACGGCGGGCTGGAGGTGAACTGGGGCGAGGGCCGCGGCGGGCCGGCGGACATCAAGCGGCTGAACGAGGCGTACCTGGAGGCGTCGAAACTGGACCCGTATTCGACGGCGCGGTTCCTGCGGTGGGTGCCGGTGCTGCAGGTGCACGCCGCGCAGGATGGGATCGTGCCGGCGTCGAGCGGCGACCTGCTGTACGAGCAACTGGGGAAACCGGAGCGGCGGACGTTCTGGTTCCTGGGGCACAAGGGCGCGTTCTGGCTGCTGCCGACGCAGGCGGGGGCGATCACGGAATGGATCGATCAGACGGTGCCGGCGGGGGCGAAGACGCCGGACGCGTAGGGCGTGGCGATGGGCAAAACAACCGAAAAGCCCCCCGCTGGCTGGGTCCGATAATACATGTTATGTAAAACTGACTGACGCGGTCTGAATCCTTGTCGTCACGGCCTTTGCGGCCACTCCATCGGATGCAGTTCCTAGCCCTTCCTTCCGCAAAAAAAACTGTCGCCAACCCTCCTGAACGTTGCGGCGGTACCCGACAGAGGACGTTTTAAGCGCCAACTCGAACCCGTCCTACCTGATCTTCGCCGGGCTGCGACGCTTCGGACGCGGAATCGGGTCTGGGAGGAAGACCACACGCACGCGGACCCTCGACACCGTCACATCAATGGTGTCGTTTAGAGCCCCATACACCCCGTACACACCTATTCCAATATCTTCCGACGCCTCTTCGGCAAACGCCTCCCACCGCAGCACACCCGAAAAATCAATTGGGTAGTCGTCCTTGGATGGCCCCCAAATGTTGCCCAGAATTACCATTCCCCTCTGCGCAGTAGTAATGCATACCTGAGCCTTCCCAATCGAGTTGTCGTCATTTGCCTTTATCAAGCCCGTCACGTGAAAAAACATTGTCCCCGATCGCTTGCAACCAATTGACAGTTTAGGTGCTATCGGTATTTCGAAAGGGCGGCCATGGCCATACGCTCCGCGGACTGGTGTGTCCGGTGCTTCGGCATCAATTGTCAACGGTTCCACCTCCCAGGCGATCTGAAAAAACTGGTCGGGCATCGCTTCATTATTGAGAATCCGCAATCGTTTGCCAATTGCAGTAGTGTCGGCCTCCATCAACTCCGCCGCTACCCTGCCACGCTCGACATACTGTTCTAAGCGGCGAATCAACTCGCCGCCTGCCGACGCATTCAGGTACTCGCCCATCCGCTCGTTCGCCATTGCAACGACGCGATCCTTCAATATTGCATTTCCGAACAAGAGCACCAACGCGGCCACCAGTACGCCAGCAACAGAAACGGCTATCAGGCTATTGCGAAAAATGCTCAACGCTTCATCCCGTTTGCCATCCGCTATAGCGATGGCGCGCAACTCCGCCCTTAACAGAGCATCTTCTACGGCACGATCACTGGCCGCCTTCAGCTCCTCTTTCGAGACTACCGAGAGCGGGGCGCTATTAACGCTACTACTTGGGTCGCCAGAAATGCCTAGAGTGAGCGATATACATATGCCAATAAATACAACGGCTATAAGCCTACAACGACCCTGGTACACCATGTGGCCAACTCCTAAACTCTATTCCGCAGCCATAATTATCACTTTCCTCGACGAGCACGCGGGCCCCACAAGCCTGGCCTGCCAGCATTGGCTCGAAATGGCGCGTCCATCAGCTCATCAATCGGCACAAAAACGTCGCTCTGCAAACCCCCTGGCATGCCAGTTATCGCTGTCAATCTACCATCTTCAAGCAGTGACTGCACACGCCGTCGTGTAACACCAAGGATGCGTGCGGCCACAATAACAGGCACGACGCCTCCGGGGTGGCGGCACATGATCTGACGCCACCAGGCGAGGGCGGCGTGACGGTTGCGGAGTTGGTCAACGTCGCGTGAGTCGTACATCTCGCCTTTCAGCAGGTTCGTCCCGTCCAGTGGGCCATCGAGGCCCACCAGGGACCGCCCCCCGGTCCCCCGGCCCCCCCGAGGGCCCACCGGTCATTGAACCACTGCCCTACTGGGTTTCGCCGGGAAACCGGCGCCGACGGTCGGCCCGACCTCGCAGCCACCAGCCCACCGCCGCCGACACATAGAGCGCCACGAACGCCACGATGCACGCGATGACCGTCGCGAGAACCGCTTGCACGGGTGCCGCCGTGAACTCGAACGATTGGTGTGTCGTCCACCAGTTGCGCATCAGATCCGATCTCGAAGGCAATCGGCGTTCCGGGACATCGGAACGCCGCGAACAACAAAGGCCCACCGATGGCTTTCGCCAAGGGCGGGCTTCCTACTCATCACCACGACGCGGCCCAACATCAGGACCGTCCGCAACGACGCGGACGGCCTGGACCATCAGCATAATCGAATAGTGCTCGCTGGTCGAGGATTGCAAGTATGTTGGGGGTTGCGTCTTGCGCCACGCTTGAGGCTCAATCCCGCGGCGGGTTGTCGCCCATCCGTTTCAGCACCGCCTCGAAGTTCTGGTCAACCCCCGTCTTCTCGTCGCCGAGCTGGAACTCGAGGCGGTCGCCCTTGAGGCGGAGGCGGATGGGTTCGAGGCTCATGTCGCCGGGGTCGTGGATGTCCTCGTGCCAGATGGCCTCGCCGCGGAGTTCGCCGTCTTCGATCGTGGCTGAGCGGAGCGCGAAGGACTGTGTGATCTCGCGGCCGAAGGTGATGACGCCGTGGGTGATGCGGAAGTCGGCGAAGGCGTCCTCGTTGCCCTCGAGGATCTGCCGCAGCAGCACCTGGCGGTCGGGGTCGGGCTCGGCGGCGAGGTCGGCCCGCAGGGCCTGGAAACTCTCCTCCGCGATGAGTTGGTAGCGGCCGTCGAAGGTGGGCGTGGCGATGGGCGATCGCGTCGGGTCGCCGTATCCGGGGTCGCAGCCGGCGAGAGCGGCGAGGCTGAGGAGGGCGCCGGCGATCGGGGCGCGGAGTTCCATGGCCCGGGTATACCCGGCGCGGCGGGGATGGTGCAAGGCTTGTGGGCGAGAACGCGGTCTGACGCCACCAGGCGAGGGCAGCGTGACGGTTGCGGAGTTGGTCAACGTCGCGCGAGTCGTACAACACGCGCGTTTCCGCAAGTTCGCCCCGGCCGGTGGCCAGTTGGCGCCGATGATCGGCCCAACACTGAGAATGCACGTGTTCCAAATTACAAGCACGGTAATGCCCATTGTGGGCTGAAAACGTGGCCAGCGCATTCTCCCCAGAGGCTGGCATCAGGGCGCTGGTCAGGTCAGGCGGAGTTCCATCCACCGGGTGCCGGGGACGGGGTCGGCGTTGTAGGCGGGGATGTCGGTGAAGCCGAGTGATTGGTACAGGGCGGCCGCGGCGGTCATGGATTCGCCGGTGTCGAGGCGCATGGCGTGGTAACCGATGCGCCGGGCTGCGGCGAGGGAGGCTTGGGCGAGGAGGCGGCCGACGCCCCGGCCGCGGTGGGCGGGGTGGACGTACATGCGCTTCATCTCGCAACGGGCGGGGCCGGAGTCGCCAGTGTCCAGCGGACGGATGGCGACGCAGCCGATGGGCTTGGCGCCATCGAACGCGATGAGGATCTCGCCGCGGGGCGGGGCGTAGGCGCCGGGGAGCGAGGCGAGTTCGGCCGCGAACTGCTGGTGCTCAAGGCTCCGGCACTCGGCGGTGTGGGCGAGGGAATCGGCGTAGTCGCGGCAGAGGGCGGCGAAGGCGTCGATGTCGGCGCGGGTGGCGGCGGCGCGGACCACCGGGGGGCCCCCGCTCGCGTTCCCGCCTCGTGCCGCTACATCGCCAGGGCCTGTTTGCATGCGGCGAGCACCTCTTCACGCTTGACGAGCGAGCCCTTGCCCGGGTCGTTTCGGCGCTTGAACTCGATGGACCCCTCGGCCAGGGGCTTGTCGCCGACGGTGAGGCGGATCGGGATGCCGACAAGGTCGGCGTCCTTGAACTTGACGCCGGGGCGTTCGTCGCGGTCGTCGATGAGGACGTCAAAGCCCGCGGCGGCGAGGTCGGCCGCGGCTTGGCGGGCGGCGTCCATCTGCTCCGGGGCGTCGGGCTTCATGACGGAGATGAGGACGTGGTAGGGCGCGATCGCCGCGGGCCAGATGATGCCGTTCTCATCGTGGCTCATCTCGACGCAGGCGGCCATGGTTCGGCTGACGCCGATGCCGTAGCAGCCCATGATGACGCTGCGCTTCTGCTGCTTGTCGTCGAGGATGGAGAAGCCCATGGCGTCGGAGTACTTGGTGCCGAGTTTGAAGATGTGGCCGACCTCGATGCCGCGGGCGGTTTCGAGTTTGGCGCCCGGGGCGCGCGGCGAGGGGTCGCCGGCGACGGCGTTGCGGACGTCGGCGACCTTTACATAACCCGGGTCGGCCAGTTTGGCGCCGACGTCGCGCTTCCAGTTGAAGTGCTTGACGTGGTAGTCGGGCTTGTCGCTGCCGGTGGCCCAGAAGCCGCCCTGGGCGGCGTCGGGGTCGATGAGCAGGAGCGTGCCGGGGATGGTGTTCACGACGCGGGGGCTGACGTAGCCGATGGCGAAGCCGGCGGCGCGGGCGGCCTTCTCGTCGGCGAGGGCGACGGCGCAGCCGCTGGCGATCTTGACCTTGCCCTCGTTGACATCCTGGTCGCCGCGGACGACGGCGAGGACCCACTGGACCCCCCCGCCTCCACCACTTGCTCCCGCCCCCCCACTGCCACCGCCCGCGGGCTGTGTGACCTGGAAGACGAGGGTCTTGAGCATCCGGTTGGGCTTGACGCCCATGGCCTTGCCGACTTCGTCGATGCCGGGGAGGTTGGGGGTGTGGACCTCGGTGAGTTCGCCGGTGGCGGGGGCGTCGAGGGTCGACTCCCGGGGCCCGATCTCGCACTTCTCGACGTTCGCCGCGTAGCCGGAGACGGGGCACTTGAGGATGGTGTCCTCACCGCTGGCGCAGTTGACCATGAACTCGTGGGAAGCGGAGCCGCCGATGGGGCCGGACTCGGCCTCGACGACGGTGAAGTCCAGGCCGCAGCGGCGGAAGATGTTGACGTACGCGGCGTACATGGCGTCGTACGCCTCGTTGAGGCCGCCGGGGCCCTCGATGGCGAGGTGGAAGGTGTACGCATCCTTCATGATGAACTCGCGGCAGCGGAGCAGGCCGGAGCGGGGGCGGGCCTCGTCGCGGTACTTGGTCTGGATCTGGAAGAGGCTGACGGGGAGGGACTTGTAGGAGGTGACCGCGGACTTCACGAGTTCCGTGATGGGCTCTTCGTGGGTGGGGCCAAGGGCGGCGACGGCGCCCTTGCGGTCGGTCACCTTGAAGAGGAGGTCGCCGTAGTCGACGTCGCGCCGGGTGCCGGCGTACAGGTCGATCGGGAGGAGGGCGGGAAGGAGGAGTTCGCTGGAGCCGGCGGCTTCCATCTCCTCGCGGATGATCTGGGAGACCTTGCGGAGGGTGCGGCAGGCCAGCGGGAGGTAGTCATAGATGCCGGCGCCCAGCTTGCGGATGTAGCCAGCGCGGCTGAGGAGGATGTGGCTGGGGGATTCGGCGTCGGCGGGCGCTTCGCGGGTGGTCGGAATGAGCGTCTGGCGCCAGGAATGGATGCTGCCGCGGGCGGCGGCCTGGGTGGTCGTCGTCATAGGGCGGCATGGTAGCCGTGGGGATGTGGAAGGCTGCGTGAGGGAAGCCTGCGTGAGCGAGGGCGAGGCCCCCACTTCCCCCGCACGCTCTCCCGCCACTCCCGAGGCGATCAGACCTGCCGGCGGGCGGGATCGAGGCCTGAAGCAACGGAGACCGAGCCGCCGGCATCACCGAGGCCGAAGGCGTCGTGAACCGTGCGGAGGGCACGCTCGCCATCGTCGTGGGGCAGGAGGCAGGAGATGCGGATCTCACTGGTGGTGATGTTGGCGATGCGGATGCGGGCCTGGGCGAGGGCGTCGAACATCGTGGAGGCGACGCCGGAGTTGGACCGCATGCCGACGCCGACGGCGGAGACCTTGCAGAGGCTCAGATCGATGGTCGGTTCAGGGGAGCCGAGCTCCGCCGCGGCCATCTTCAGGAGCGTGTTGACGTCGCTGAGGTCGGCGCGGTCGACGGTGAGGGCGATCTCGACTTCGCCGGAGAGGGGTTCGCCGGCGGTGGGCGTGGCGGTCTCGGTCTGGATGATGTCGTCGACGGAGATGCCCGCGGCGGCGATGGGCCGGAAGAGTTCGGACTGGATGCCCGGTCGGTTGGGCAGGCGGGTCATGGTGACCCGGCCGATGTCCTTCTTCAGCACGACGGATGAGACCGAACGACTTTCCATGCACTCAGATTCCGGGCAGATCAGCGTGCCGGGGCCGACGCGGCCCGAGTGGAGCACCCTGATGGGGACACTGTAGTTCTTGCCGAGTTCGACGGCGCGGAGGTGCATGACCTTGGCGCCCAGGGAGGCGGCTTCCATCATCTCGTCGTAGGAGATCTTCTGCTTCAGGATGGCGTTCGGGACCAGGCGGGGGTCGGCGGTGTAGACGCCGTCGACGTCGGTGTAGATCTCGCACTCGTGGGCATTGAGGGCGGCGGCGAGGGCGACGGCGGTGGTGTCCGAGCCGCCGCGGCCGAGGGTGGTGATCTCGCCGTCGTCGGTGGTGCCCTGGAAGCCGGCGACAACGGGGATACGGCCGGCGGCGAGTTCGCGGTCGAGACGGTCGCGGTCGACCGAGCGGATGCGGGCGCGGCTGTGGGCGGGCTCGGTGCGGATGCCGGCCTGGGCGCCGGTGAGGCTGATGGCAGGGAAGCCGAGTTCGTTGAGGGTCATCGCCATGAGGGCGATGGAGACCTGCTCACCGGTGGCGAGGAGCTGGTCGAGTTCACGCTTGGCGGGGCTGGACGAGATGCGGTCGGCGAGCGAGAGCAGGTCGTCGGTGGAATCGCCCATCGCGGAGACGACGACGATGACGTCGTGCCCGGCGCGTTTGGCGGTGATGGCTCGCTGGGCGCAGCGGCGCATGCGGTCGGGATCGGCCACGGAGGATCCGCCGAACTTCTGGACGACAAGGCTCACTGGCGCGCACTCCTTTGCGAGGCTCCAGGCGGGTGGGTCGTCGGGCCGCCGGAAGGCTGAGACGTTAGGCGGGCGGGGACGTGGATTGCAGGGTCGGCGCTGCGCGCCGCGGTGTTTTGCGGGTCGAACCGGGGAAGAGGGGCCGGGGCGAGGCGCTCCAGGGCGGCGAGGTGACGCCGGCACCGGGCGCAGGCACGGCACGGGGCCGGGCCGTCCTGCTCGCACCACCAGCAGGCCCACAGGGGGGCGTCCATGTCGATCGCGAGGTCGGTCAACTGGAGGTCGGTGAGGTCGACATAGGGGACTTCGACGCGGATGGGGAGGCCGTCGACCGCGGCCAGGTGGCCGATGAGCAGGGCTCGATCGCAGGTCTCGGCGATCGCGGTGAGGTTCAGGGCCGAGGGATCCTGGGGATTCGGGGCGTTGGCGGAGGCGTCATCGCCGTCGGGCTCGGAGCCGGGGAGTTCGCCGGCGTGGATCGGCCAGATGATGCGGGTCAGGCGGTGCTCGTGGGCCGCGGCGAGGGCGGCGAGGAGCATGCGGGAGAGGGCCAGGCCGGGCGGGGCGGCCGCAGGGGCGGGAGGGGTGGGGTCGCCACCGATGAAGGGGATCGCGGCGAGGGTGGCCTGGGTGCGGGCGCTGCGCTCCGCCGCGGCGGTGGAGAGCCAGGGGGTGTAGGGGCTCGGGGGTGGCCTCCAGGCGACCGAGGTGGAGCCCGGGGCCTCTCTCTCGGGGTTGGATCGGCGGAGGGAATCACCCCATGTCGCCACGAGGCCGCCGAGGCTGCCGTCGGTGATGATGAGGGCGGGCGTGGAGGGGGGCACTCGGTTGGATGATCGGCCGGTTGGCGGGGCGGGCTGCAAGAGTGGGCGGAGGGCATCAAACAGGCCGGCAAGTGCGTCGTTGATATAGCTGTGATGGAGGTGCGCACGGAGCGAAAACGGGCCAAGTGCTTCCTTGCCGCCATCAGCGTCGAGTTCCACGGGCATTAGTAGACGCGCGCGTCCGTGAATGGAACAATGAACCATGCCAGCCCCTCCCCCGCCGCGGCGTCCCGGGCGCCCTCGTGACCCGTCCCTGGCCGATCGACGCCGCGAGCAGATCTTGTGCCGAGCGACCGAGGTGTTCGCCCGCCAAGGCGTTGCTGGCACCGATCTCCAGGATGTAGCCGATGCGATTGGGGTCGGGAAAGGGACGCTCTACAGGTACTTTCCGAACAAACGTGCGTTGTTCGAGGCCGCCGTGGCCCGGGTGATGTCGCGTATGCAGGCGGCCATCGACGACGGCATGGCCGGAATCGACGATCCGCTCGAGAAGCTGGACTCGGTTGTCCGCAACTACCTGACGTTCTTCGACGAGCACCGCGAGTACGTCGAGGTGCTCATCCAGGAGCGGGCGGCGCTTGGGGGCCGCACCAAGCCGGCGTACTTCCGCCACAGGCTGTCGCAGGTCGGTCGCTGGCACGACATGTACCTGGAGATGATGGCCGAAGGACGGATGCAGCGTCGACCGCCGGGGCAAGTCTCGGATTTCATCGGGAATGTGCTCTACGGACGGATGTTTACCAACTACATGGCGGGGCGCACCGAGAGCATCGATGAGCAAGCCGACTCGCTCCTGGACATCCTGTTCGATGGCCTCCTGACCGACGCAGAGCGATCGCGCCGGGCCGCTGTGCCCAGAAAGAGGTAGCATGACCAAGCGAGCCGCGATGCTCGGCGCCGTGGGGGTGTTTTTCGCGACTGCTGTTGGATGTGACCGCGCCTCGCCTCCCCCGGAGGGCGCAGCGATATCGCAGCCGGTCGCGCCGGTGGTCACGGCGGTGGCGACCATCGGCGACGCCGCGGTCGTGATCCGGGCCGTGGGGACCGTCGAATCTCGCTCACGGGTGATGCTCAAGCCGCAGATCGCCGGACGGATCGGCCGGCTCCTCTCCGCGGAGGGGACGAGTGTCGAAGCGGGCCAGCCGCTCCTCTCGCTGGACGCCCGCCCCTTCGAGTCCGCCCTCCGCGAGGCCGAGGCGAACCTGCGGAGGACTCGCGCGATGCTGGTCGACGCCCGGGACCAGGTGACCCGCCAGGCCGAGGCCCTGAAGTCGATGGCCACAAGCGAGCGTGCCCTTGAGGAGGCAAACGCGCTCGCGGCCGCGGCGGAGGCGACGGTGCTCGGTTCGGAAGCGGCCGTGGAGGTGGCGAAGCTCAACCTGGAGTACTGCACGATTGTCGCGCCGTTCGCCGGAAGGCTTGGACAGTTCCTCGCGAAGCCCGGCGCGGTGGTCAAGGAGAACGAGACCGACCTGGTCGAGCTGGCGCAGATGGCGCCGATAGACGTGGCCTTCTCGGTCCCGGAGCAGCACCTGGCCCAGATCCGAAGGGCCGCCGCGGCCGGAGAGGTGGACGTGGTGGCGACTCCGACCGGGACCCATGACACCGCCGAGTCTGGGCGCCTGACATTCATCGACAGCACCGTGGACTCGACGACGGGGACCATCCGACTCAAGGCGACCTTCGCCAACGACGATGGCGAGCTCTGGCCCGGCCAGTTCTGCGATGTCGAAATCACTGTCCGGCGCGAGGCCGACAGCGTGCAGGTCCCCGATAGCGCCGTGCTCCCCTCGCAGGCGGGGGACTCGGTGTGGATTGTCACACCCGAGCAGACCGCGGAACTCCGGGTCGTTCGGGTCCGGCGGTCCTATGGCGGCCTGAGCGTGCTGGATTCGGGCGTCAAGAGCGGCGAGATCGTGGTTACAGAGGGGCAGTTGCGACTGGCGCCGGGAATCAAGGTCGAGGTCAAGGCTGCGGCGCCGGCCGGCGCGGCGGGAGAGGCGCGGTGAAGATCTCCGAGCCGTTCATCCGTCGTCCGGTGATGACCATCCTTCTGATGGCGGCGCTCACGCTCTTTGGCTGGCTGGCATACCGCAGGCTCCCGGTCAGCGATTTGCCGAATGTGGACTTCCCAACGATCCAGGTGTCCGCGGCGCTCCCCGGGGCGAGCCCCGAGACGATGGCGTCGAGCGTCGCCACGCCGCTGGAGCGCGAGTTCTCGACGATCGCCGGCATTGACTCGATGACCTCGACCAGCCTGCAGGGGAGTACCCAGATCACCCTGCAGTTCGCGCTGGATCGGAACATCGATGCCGCGGCGCAGGACGTCCAGGCCGCGATCTCAAGGTCAAGCCGGTCCCTTCCGTCGGAGATGCCCAGCCCCCCAAGCTACAAGAAGGTTAATCCGGCGGATCAGCCCGTGTTGTACCTCGTGGTCAAGAGCGACACGCTTCCGCTCTACCAGCTGAACGAGTACGGCGAGACACTGCTCAGCCAGCGCATCAGCCAGCTCCCCGGAGTGGCCCAGGTCGTGGTCTACGGATCCCAGAAGTACGCCGTCAGGATCCAGGTGGACCCCCGCAGGCTGGCGTCGATGGGACTGGGAATCGACGAGCTCGCGAGCGCCATCCAGGAGCGGAACGTCAACCTGCCGGTCGGGGCAATCGAGGGGGCGCAGCAGACTCTGACGATTCAGGCAACCGGGCAGTTGATGGACGCGCAGGCGTACCGGCACGCGATCGTCGCGTACCGACGGGGCAACGCCGTCCGCCTGGATCAGCTGGGCGACGCGGTCGACAGCGTCGAGAACAACAAGACAGCCGCGTGGTTCCGCGCCTCGGGCGAGGACGGGGTGCGGGCGATCATTCTCGCCGTGCAGCGGCAGCCCGGCGCGAACACAGTCGAGGTCGTGGACTCGATCAAACGGATGCTGCCGTCGTTCAGGGCCCAGCTGCCGCCCTCGGTGAGCATCGGCACCCTGTACGACCGGTCGGCAACCATCCGCGAATCGGTGCACGATGTCAAGTTCACCCTGGTGCTGACCCTGGGGCTGGTGGTGCTGGTGATCTTCGTGTTCCTCCGGAACGTCCGGGCCACCCTGATCCCGAGCGTGGCGATGCCGATCTCGATCGTGGCGACGTTCGCGGCCATGCACCTGCTGGGGTTCAGCCTCGACAACCTCTCGCTGATGGCCCTGACACTGAGCGTGGGCTTTGTGGTCGACGATGCCATCGTGGTCCTCGAGAACATCGTGCGGCACATCGAGATGGGCAAGACACCGATGCGGGCCGCGCTCGACGGCTCCGCGGAGATCGGCTTCACGATCCTCTCGATGACGCTGTCGCTGGTCGCCGTGTTTATCCCCGTGCTCTTCATGGGTGGACTGGTCGGCCGGCTGCTCAACGAGTTCGCGGTAACGATTGCGGTTGCCATCCTGGCGTCGGGTGTGGTGTCCCTCACGCTCACGCCGATGATGTCGGCCCGGCTCCTCAAGGCGTCGGCGCACGCGCCCCACGGGCACAACGCACGGCACGGCGTGATGTACCGCGCGATCGAGTGGGTCTTCGATTCGACGCTCGCGGGCTACGCGGCGACCCTTCGATGGGTGCTGCGCTGGAAGCTCGCGACGGTGGTCGCGTCGGCGGCGGTGCTCTGGGCAACGGTGTACATGTTCTCGGTCATCCCCAAGGGGTTCCTTCCGTCTGAGGACCAGGGCCGCATCCTGGCGCAGACCGAGGCCGCGGAGGGCACGAGCTTCCAGCGGATGGTCGGCTACCAGCAGGCGCTCTCGGACATTGTCGCGAGCCACCCCGACGTGGAGAGCTTCATGTCGAGCATCGGCGCCCGCGGCGGGCAGTCGACCGGCTCGAACGTTGGCACGATCTTCATGCGGCTCAAGGACCGCGGCGCACGGTCGCGCTCGCTGGACGAGGTGATGGAGGACCTCCGGCCCAAGCTCGCGCAGGTCCCGGGAGTGCGGGCGTTCCTCCAGAACCCGCCCACGATCCGTATCGGCGGGCAGCTGACCAAGAGCCTGTACCAGGTCACGCTTCAGGGCCCGGACACGGCCGAGATGTACCGGTACGCGCCGCTTCTCGCAGAAAAGATGCGGGCCTTGCCGGGGCTGCTCGATGTCACCACAGACCTGCAACTCAAGAACCCCCAGCTGCGGGTGGAGATCGACCGCAACAAGGCCGCGGCGGTCGGCGTGTCGCCGGAGCAGATCGAACTCGCGCTGTCGAGTGCCTTCGGCTCCCGGGAGATCTCCACGATCTACGCCTCGAACAACGACTACAAGGTCATCATGGAGCTGGAGTCTCGCTTCCAGGCCGATCCATCCTGGCTGGACACGCTCTTTGTTCGCTCCGCAAGCGGTCAGCTCGTGCACCTCACCGCGGTGGCAACCCTGACGCGCGACGTGGGTCCAATGTCGGTCAACCACTCGGGGCAGCTGCCGAGCGTCACGGTGTCGTTCAACCTGGCGCCCGGCACGTCGATTGGTACCGCGGTCGACGCCGTCACCGACCTGGCCCGTCGGACGATCCCGGCGACCATCTCGACCACGTTTCAAGGCACGGCGCAGGCGTTCCAGTCATCCCTCGCCGGCTTGGGACTGCTGCTGGCGATGGCCATCCTAGTGACCTACATCATCCTGGGTATCCTCTACGAGTCCTTCGTGCACCCGCTGACAATCCTGTCTGCCCTGCCCTTTGCCGGGTTCGGGGCGCTCGCGACGTTGCTGCTGTTCAGGGTCGAGCTCTCGCTGTACGCCTTCGTCGGTGTCATCCTGCTCGTAGGGCTGGTGAAGAAAAACGGCATCATGATGGTGGACTTCGCCATCGAGCAGCGGCGAGAACGGGGCCTGTCTGCTCAAGAAGCGATCTTTAGCGCGTGCCTTGTGCGGTTCAGGCCGATCATGATGACTACCGCGGCGGCCCTGATGGGCACCCTGCCCATCGCATTGGGGGTTGGCGCGGGAGCCGAGAGCCGGCGGCCGTTGGGCCTAGCCGTGGTCGGCGGCCTGCTCTTCTCGCAGTTGGTCACGCTGTACGCGACGCCCGTGTTCTACATCTATCTCGATAGGCTCCAGCGGCACCGTGCGGCGGAGGACCATGACCTGGAGCGGGCGTCGGCTCGAACGCCGCCAGCAACCTTCAGTTCAAATGGCACGAAAGAGGGTCAGGGGGATATGCCCGGAGCGTTCGTCCATGACTGACGCCTCAGCGCCCTCGACGCGGCGGCAGGAATCCTCGCCGCACGCAGTCAGCAAGCCCTTGCTAGGAGAGGTTGGTGCCGACTGATTGAATTTTTTGCGGCGCCGGAAGCAGTCCACTATTTGCGGACTGCCCGTACTGGGCGAGAGCAACCGTAAGGGTTGCCGTCGGACCCGAGGTTCGAATTGAAGACAGAACAGAGAACGCGGCGGGTGGGCCGGTGGTCGGCCCCGGCGTCAGTAACCCCAGTTCTGACGGGGCTTCCTCGCATCTTCTCAACTACGGCCCGAGGCGCCCGAATGGCCCGACCCGTAAACCAAAACGCCCCCGCGTTTCCGCGAGGGCGTCGGCAACTCCCCGATCGGAACGAGTTCAAACCGTCGAATCCGGGCCGCCAGAGGGGTTTCTGACAGGCGCTCTCTGGTTAACAGGCCGTGGTCGCGCCCTGCGGTAGTTGCGGTACGAGGTTTGGTCGGGTGTTGATGCGTTGAGCATCGGCCGCGACGGGGTGGTATACTGCAGCGGTCGCCTTTCGCTCGCGAGAGCGGGGCCGCCGAAGCAAAGTCGGGTCGCGGCATGCCGCCGCCCGCGAACATTCAGGAGGTTCACATGGCCAGCGCCACAGCGCTTCGCCCAGTGCCCGTCGAGTTCTTGGTTCACGTTGACGACTTTCGGTCGCACAGAATTCCGGGCCTCCCAAATTCAAAGGTCGGTTCCTGCTTCATCCGCGCGGATGAGCTAGTCAAGCACTTGGACCTTGACGCGTGGCTCGCCGTCAATCCTCGAGTGCCGACGCGCAGCGCGAAGGACGTCCTCACGGGGCACGTTGTGCGCGGTATTCAGGACACCCTGCGAGAAGCGCCTGCGGACTTCGCGCTGAAGAACCAGGGCCTGTATCTGCTCGTCCAATCTGTCGGAGAGTATGAGCGGCAACGAGATGGTGGTCGCCTGCGCTTCACGATGGCGGACCCACTTGCTCACGGGCTATGCAACGGCGGGCACACCTACGCCGCTGTTCGCGAGTATTCGGAACGTGCAGAGAACCCACAAACGCTTGAAGAGGTCTGGGTTCGCCTCCATCTCTTCGAGGGGATCGATCCCGACAAGGTGCCGGCGATGGCGGAAGGGCTCAACCGCAGTCGCCAGGTAGATGATCCGAGTCTGATGAATCTCGAGGGTCAGTTCGAGGCGATACGGAAGGTGCTCCACGGGAAGCCGGGCCACAAGGAGATCGCCTACAGGCAGGGCGACCCGGGCAACTACTACATCACCGAGATCATCCGGGCGATCATGTTCTTCAACTGCCAGCGGTTCGACAGCCGCAAGCATCCGAGCACACTGTATCGCCAGCAGAAGCAGATGCTGGACGCCTTCCGCGATGATGCGGGCCAGCGCCCGTCTCCCATCGCGCTCGTTGTGCCGCATGTTCACGAGATTCTCGTGCTCATGGACATGATCGCGCAGGCGACGCCGGCCGCGTGCAAGCGACTCAAGCCCGCGTTCGAGCTCGGTCGCATGAAGGGCGAGCGGGCGGGCGTCCGGGCAGGATCTGCCGCGCATAAGGACACGCCGCTGTTCTTCCTCGGCACGAAGATGGATCACAAGATCCACACTGGCTGGTTGCTCGTCATGCTTGCTGCGTTCAGAGCCAACGTGCGATGGGACCTGGCGTCTGGCGTATTCGAATGGAAAACCACGTTGGCAGAGTTGCTCCCGAAAGTCATCGACGGCCTGGTCGCCATCTGCGTCCAGGAGTATCGGGACAACAAGTCCAAGCCCGACGAGATGGCGCGCAACCCAGCTGTGTACGACCGCTGCTACAAGGAAATCGAGCTGGAACTCTTGCGTTCCGGCATCCGCTGATCACTCCCCCGACGTCGCTGCCGCTCTCGGCGAACGGTTGCGACGGATTCGGTCGGAGTCTACCCGTTGGCCGCTCACGCCGATACGCGACCAAGCATTGAGGAACGACGATGCCACGGATCTTCGACAACATTGAATCCCGCCTCGGAGACGGCCTGCGCGATGCCCTCGCGAGCGCCGCCAGGGGCGATTTCTGCGTCGGGTATTTCAATCTGCGGGGCTGGCGGCTGCTGGACTCCCCCGTCGACCACTGGTCCGGATCGGACGACAACTGCTGTCGGCTCCTTGTCGGCATGCATCGAACGCCGGAGGAGTCGGTTCGGCTCCTTCATTCCGCCACCCCGACTGACGAGTTGGTCGATCAGGCGACGGCGCGCACCCTGCACAAGCAGATTGCGGAGGACTTTCGTCGGCAGCTCGCCAGTGGCGTCCCGTCCAACGAGGATGAACTCGGGCTTCGACGGCTGGCCGGCCAGCTTCGTTCCCGTCGAGTTCGCACCAAGCTGTTTCTTCGCCATCCCCTGCACGCGAAGCTTTACCTCTGCTTCCGGTCTGACCCGACTAGCCCTTCGATCGGATTCCTCGGATCGAGCAACCTGACGATGCCGGGACTTCTACGGCAGGGAGAGCTCAATGTTGACGTCTTGGATCACGACGCCTGCGTCAAGCTCGCAAAGTGGTTTGATGACCGCTGGAACGATCGGTTCTGCATTGACATCAGCAACGAGCTCGCCGACATCATCGACCAGAGTTGGGCGACGGAACAACAGCTCTCGCCGTATCTGCTCTACCTCAAGATCGCATACCACCTGTGCCGCGAGGCTCGCGAGGGGGTGGCTCTCTTTGACCTGCCCACGGCCTTCCGAGGACTCCTGTTCGAGTATCAGGCGAAAGCCGTGCAGTTGGCGGCGCAGCATCTGAACAGACGCGGGGGCGTAATCCTCGGGGACGTGGTCGGACTCGGCAAGACCATGATGGCATCAGCGCTAGCACGGATGCTCGAAGACGACCTGGGCATCGAGACGCTGATTCTGTGCCCTCCGAAGCTGCAGCGCATGTGGAACGATTACCGCCAGCGGTTTGGCTTGCGCGCCACCATTGTTCCGATCAGCCAGGTGCAACAGCAGCTCCCTGAGTTGCGCCGCCACCGGCTGGTCATCATCGACGAGAGCCACAACCTGCGGAATCGGCAGGGCAACAGGTACCTCGCTATCCGAGAGTACCTCGCGCAGAACGAGTCCAAGGTGATCATGCTGTCCGCGACTCCGTACAACAAGTCGTACGGCGACCTCGCGAGTCAACTGCGCTTGTTCGTGGACTCTGACCAGCCACTGCCGTGTCAGCCTGAAAAGTACGTCGAGGAGATCGGGGAGACCGAGTTCATCCGCAGACACCAGTGCCGTCCAAACACCATCGATGGCTTTGAGAAGAGCATCCACGCGGATGACTGGCGGCAGTTGATGCAGCTGTATCTTGTGCGCCGCACTCGGGGGTTCATCCGTCAGCACTACGCTCAGCGCGACGGCACGAACGGTCGGGAGTACCTGACGCTCGCTGACGGCACTCGCAACTACTTCCCCGACCGTGTCCCCAAGGTCGTGAAGTTCGAGTGCCGCGAGAATGACCCCACGGACCAGTACGCCACGCTCTATTCGCCAGCAGTAGTTCAAGCGTTGAGCACCCTTCACCTGCCGCGATACGGGCTCAAAAACTACCTGGTTGACCCGATTCCACAGGGCATCACGGCCGACGAGCAGCGGGCAATCGACGGCCTGTCGAGAGCCGGACAACGCATGATGGGGTTCTGCCGAGTGGGTTTGTTCAAGCGACTGGAGAGCAGCGGCGGCTCCTTCATCCTGTCGCTGGAACGCCACATCCTCCGGAATGCCCTTGCCCAGCACGCGCTCGATAACGGGTTGCCGCTGCCAATTGGCAAGTCCGACTTTGGGGAGTTTGATCCCTCGCAAACAGATGGTGACGCAGAGCCCTCGCTCTTCGAGAGCGAGAACGGTGAAGCCGACGATCCCGTCGCCGCCGTGGCCGAGCCCCGCCATCCGACCCGCGACTTCATCCGTTCCAAGGCCGCGGAGCTGTATGCCCTCTACCGAGATCGCTACGCGAGCCGGTTCCGCTGGCTCCCCTCGGGATTGTTCACCCACGATCTGTCTGAACATCTTCGCCAAGACAGTGATCGCCTCCTCGCGATCTGTGACGAAGTTGGGCCGTGGCGGCACGCCGAGGACGCGAAGCTCAACGCACTCACAGTCTTATTGCAGTCAACGCATTCGAGCGAGAAGGTGCTCGTGTTCACCCAATATGCTGACACCGCGGACTTCCTCGTGCGCGAGCTTCAGCGCCGTGGTGTGAGCAGCGTGGCCGCGGCGACGGGCAACAGTTCCGAAGACCCCACGACGCTGGCGTACCGATTTAGCCCCAGGAGCAATCTTCGCCGGCCTGGACAGGACGGTGACGAGCTTCGTGTCCTCGTTGCGACGGATGTGCTGAGCGAGGGGCAGAACCTCCAAGATGCCCATGTGGTTGTGAACTACGACCTTCCGTGGGCCATCATCCGGCTCATTCAGAGGGCGGGCCGCGTGGATCGCATTGGCCAACAGTCACCGACAATCCTCTGTTACAGCTTCATGCCCGCGGAGGGTGTGGACACGATCATCCGTCTCCGGACTCGCATTCGCGCCCGTCTGCGCCAAAACGCGGAGGTCGTGGGGACGGACGAGGCCTTCTTCGAGGACGAGGCCCCGGAGACCGTGATTCGTGACCTCTACAACGAACGGTCGGGCGTCCTGAACGATGCAGACGGGGGCGAGACGGACCTCGCGTCGTATGCCTACGGCATCTGGAAGGACGCCAAGGAGCGCGACCCGTCGCTGGAGAAGATCGTGCCGGCGCTGCCGGACGTGGTCTACACCGCCAAGGCAGCCCCACCGGATGCACTCGGGCCGGGCGCAATCGTCTATGTTCGGACCGGTGACGACGTTGACGCCCTCGCTCGCGTCAACCCCGAAGGAAAGGTCATCAGCATGTCCCAGCGGGCGATTCTCGACACCGCTGCCTGTTCGCCGGATGCACCGGCGGCTCCGCGAGGGGCTTGGCACCACGCAGCGGTGGCGGCGGGTACGTCGCACCTGCTGACAGAGCAGAAGCGCATCGGCGGCCAACTGGGTGGACGCTCGGGTGCTCGGTTCAGGGTCTACGACCGGCTTAACCGCTTTGTACAGGAACGCGCCGGCACGCTGTTCGTCACGGATGAACTGAAGCGGGCGATCGAAGATGTCTACCGCACGCCCCTTCGTCCGGTAGCGACCGAAACCCTCAACCGCCAGCTCAAGAGCGGCATCGCCGATGAAGACCTCGCCTCTCTCGTCGTAGCCATGCGTGCCGAAGGACGGCTCACGGTGCCGGACGACCAGAGGCGAGACCTCCAGCCTCGCCTCATCTGTTCCCTCGGCCTCGTTCAGGGGTAAGCGTGCAAAGCGTCCGGGACCATCTCGCTCGCCACTCGTTCCGCAACCTCTTCATTGAGGAGTTGGGATGGGATATCGCATCCGGCGACGCCACGGCAATCGCAGGTCCCACCTCGTTTACGCTGCGGCGCATCGCACACAAGCGAGGGGTTCAGGCGTTCACCTGCGAACTGACGCCCGAACAGTTGACCGATCGGAAGCTCCTCCGCACGATCGAGGCGCAGCTGTCTCAGCAGGCGGTGGAGCATGTCGCCATTTACTTCTGTGAACACCTTCGGCAACAGTGCTGGCAATGGGCCGCCGTCGGCCCCTCGGGCAAGCGACTGCGACATCGCGAGCACCCGTTCACCAGTCGCGTTCCGTCAGACAAGGTCGTCGCGAGGATTCAGGCACTCGCCATTGCATTTGAGGCGGAGGACGCCACGACACTGTCCGACGTGTCCGCCCGGCTCAGAACCTCTTTCGATAATGATCCGGAGTTCTCCAGCTTCTTTCGAGGTGCCCGCTGGCGTGTGCTCAGCGACGCGCTCCACCGGCGCTGGCTGCAGACCCAGACGGATGCGGACCTGAACGCCTTTCTCTCGATCCACCTACCCTTGCTCCCCTGGGCGGCAAAGAAGTTCGCTCCGCGACGGATGGAACAGGAGGATGCCGCAGCAGTCGCGTTCTTCGCCCTGCGCAGGGCTGCCCAGCAGTTCGACCCCGATCACGGTGCGCAGTTTTCAACTTACGCCACGAAGGCGATGATGCAGTGGATCGGACGACTGGCACCGGTCTACACCGACATGATCAAATGTCGGAGTCACCGGTGCCGTGTATTCCGCCAATGCGAGCGCCAGGCCGAGCGGCTTGCCGTGACCTCGGGAGAGTGGCGTGGACGCCGCCTGCTCGAGGTGCTGACACTGCGCAGAACAACGCAGCCCGCCAGCGTGTTCCGCGCTGTACGGCACATCGACACACTGGATGATCGGTCTGCGCCGTTTCGACGCATGCTGAATGAGCGGCCAGACGACGTGCCCACCCCTCTTGAACGGATGCTGCACGAAGAGCGAGTTGTTCGAATCCCCGACGTCCTGGCACGCCTGCCGGCCCGCGATGCCGCCATCGTGCAACAGCGGTTCGGACTCGATGGCAGCGGCGTGGAGGCAACCCTCGAGCAGATAGGAGCCGTACATCGCCTGACCAAGGAGCGGGTGCGACAGATACTTCTTCGGGTTATCGACGACTTGCGCGACCTGTTCGACGAGCCGACAGAGAGCGAAATCACGAATCGTGCCGCGTGGATGCGAAGGTCTCTGGCGGAAAGCGAGGTTCTCGCCCCCATGCTTGCTGTTCCTGGCACGGATGTCACCCCGATCCAGAGAGAGCGGGCGATGCCCCTCGCCGCTCGTTCCGCCACATACACGCTCACCCTTCAAGCCGCTCCTGCACCCAAGCTCTTTGACGGCATTCTGGCGCCGCTACCGGCCAACGGTACTGAGCATCCGGCGGTCCCGGTCGCCGCGGACAATGGTCACTCAAGTGAGCTGGCCGACATTCCGGCGATTCCCCAGAACAGCGACATCGACCGAGTTCAGACCGCGCTTCAAGCCGCTGCTGCGGCTGGCGGGATGCTGGTCACAGAACTCATCACGACGCTGGGAATCAACGGTGGGCGCGTCCGTGCGGCCGTACATGGCCTCGCCAAGTCCGGCGAGGCAGAGCGAGGCCATGACCTGCGTTGGCGGCTGGTCACACCCAAAGTCGCTCCGACGGCTCCCCAGCCCGCACCGCCATCAATTCGATCCAACCATTCGCTCACGCCTCTGCCATCGCTATTCGACGCGCACTCCTGAATGCCCGGGGCACATCCGCCATGAGTCATGCCGCCATCGATCCTGAACCCGTTCGTCGCCTACTCGATGGGCATGACTTTGTAGCGCTGTTCCGCGAGCATCTGGGCTGGGATCGGCACGACCACACGATGGACGTTCCGGTCGGCTCGCACACCTTCCGGCTCGGAGCCGTCGCGGAGAAGCGGAACTTCGCCGTCTACCTGTGTTCGCCCGATCCCCGGGGTCGCGTGCCCGATCGAACCACTCGCGACGCCATCGAGCGTGTGCTCGCGAAGACCGCCCACGAGCACCTCGTCATCTTCGCCGACAAGGATCGCCGCCACCAGGTATGGATGTGGGTCCGCCGCGTCCCGGGCAAGCCCGCCAGTCAGCAGTCTTACGAGTGGTTCAAGGGCCAGCCCACCGGCCAAATCCTCCAACGCGTCTTGCCCACGCTCGCCATCGCCTTCGAGGATGACGACACGACCACCCTTCCGGACGTGCGCGCCAGGGTCGCCGCGGCGTTCGATGTCGAGAAGGTCACCAAGAAGTTCTTCGAGCGCTTCCAGAAGGAACACGCAGCGTTCCACAAGTTCATCGACGGCATCAAGGTCGCCGCCGACCGTGACTGGTACGCCTCAGTGATGCTGAACCGGCTGATGTTCTGCTACTTCATCCAGAAGAAGGGGCTGCTCGACGGTGATCGTGACTACTTGCGCAACCGGCTCTCCCGCCTTCAGACCACCAAGGGGAAGGACAAGTTCTGGACCTTCTACCAGCACTTTCTGCTGCGGCTGTTCCACGAGGGGCTTAGCACCAAGCCCGCCCAACGTTCGAAGGACCTGGATGCGCTCATCGGCCGCATCCCTTACCTGAACGGCGGCCTGTTCGATATCCACGAGATCGAGGAGCGGTACGACGACATCCAGATCCCGGACGCCGCGTTCGAGAAGCTCTTCAAGTTCTTCGACGAGTACCGCTGGCACCTGGACGAGCGCCCGCTGCGCGAGAACAACGAGATCAACCCCGACGTCCTCGGCTACATCTTCGAGAAGTACATCAACCAGAAGCAGATGGGGGCCTACTACACGAAGGAAGACATCACCGGGTACATCTCGCAGAACACGATCATCCCCTACATCCTCGATCAGGCCGCAGCGGCCTGTACCATCGCGTTCGTGCCGCCTGCCGCCCCGAACGCGGGTGGCTCCGTCTGGCGGCTCCTCCAGGACGATCCCGACCGCTATCTCTACGAACCCGTCCGGCGCGGCGTCATTGACGACACTGGCGACGTGGTGCCGCTGCCGGAAGAGATCGCGGCGGGTGTGGACAATGTCTCCAAGCGGGGCGGGTGGAACAAACCGGCCACCGACCCCTTCGGGCTGCCGACCGAGACGTGGCGCGAGCATGTCGCCAGGCGAGAGCGGTGCCTGGACCTCCGGCGCAAGCTTGCCGCCGGGGAGGTGTCCGCGGTCAATGACCTGGTGACCCTCAACCTCGACATCCGACAGTTTGCGGCGGACGTCATCGAGCGCTGCGAAGGGCCGGATCTTCTGAGGGCCATGTGGAAGGCCGTCGAGTCCGTCACCGTGCTCGACCCGACGTGCGGCTCCGGCGCGTTCCTGTTCGCGGCCCTGAATGTTCTGGAACCCCTCTACGAGGCGTGCCTTGACCGCATGGGCGCGTTCCTCGACACGCTGGCCCGCGATGCGGCCGCCGCCGCTGAGGGAAAGGGGCGCGCCCCAGCCCCGGACACGTTCGCCGACTTCTGCCGCATCCTGGACCGCGTCGGGGACCATCCAAACCGCCGTTACTTCATCCTCAAATCCATCATCGTCAACAACCTCTACGGCGTGGACCTCATGGAGGAGGCGTGCGAGATCTGCAAGCTGCGACTCTTCCTCAAGCTCGTCGCGCAGGTCGAGGAAGGTCTCATTGAAAAGATCGAACCTCTTCCGGACATCGACTTCAACATCCGATCCGGCAACACCCTGGTCGGCTTTGCAAACCTGCAATCGGTCCGTGCCGCACTCGCAGGCAGGCTTGATTTCGGCGGCGAGTTCGACCGCATATCGCAACAAGCCACTGCGGCCGCAGCGGAGTTTGAGCGGTTTCGCAACGCTCAGACGGCATACAACGCCGACGTCGCGGCACTCGTCGCTACGAAGCAAGCGCTACGCCAACAGCTACGAACGCTGGAGGGGTCCCTGAACGTGCTGCTGGCTGGCGAATACGGAGTGCCCGTCGATCGAGCGGGCGCGCTCGACAAATGGCGATCCCGCTATCAGCCGTTTCACTGGAGCGTTGACTTTCACGCGATCATGGTTACCGGCGGGTTGTCTATTATCATTGGCAACCCCCCGTACATCGAACTCAAGGAGCTGAAGGGCTACACGGTGCGTGGGTATGCGACCGAGCCCGCTGGGAATCTCTACGCGCTGGTCATCGAGCAATGCCTGAGTCTACTTAGTCCGCAGGGCCGACTCGGGATGATCGTTCCAGTGTCGTCGATCTCGACTGAGCGCTACGAGTCACTCCAACGACTGCTCACCGCGCGTGCGCTGTGGTATAGCGCGTACGACGACAGGCCGTCACGACTGTTCGATGGGTTAGAGCACATCCGTCTCACAATCCACCTCGTCGCCCCGCCCGATGCGGCCCCCTCCATGATGGCCACGCGATACCACAAGTGGTCGGCTACGGAGCGCCCCACTCTGTTTGAGCGACTGGCGTATGTGCCGGCAACGCCGTGCCTCGTGCCGGGCACTCTTCCCAAGTTGAACTTTCACACTGAACGCTCGATTATCGCACGACTACAGACCTGTCGGCATCGTTTGTCGGAGTTCATCAGCCGGAATGGACGCCACAGCATCTACTACTCGCGCAAGGTGGGCTACTTTCTCCAAGTATTGAACTTCGAACCCGAAGTGCTGGACGGTCAAGGGGAACGGCGTCCTCCTTCGGAATTCAAAGAGCTGTCGTTTCGTACTCGCGCTGAAGCGGACGCCGCATTGTGCTGCCTGAACTCAAACCTCTTCTACTGGTTCGTCACGGTCTTCTCTGACTGTCGCCACCTCAACCGAAGGGAGGTCGAGGCATTCCCATTCGACCTCGGTGTGTTGTCTGCAGCTCAAAGCGAACGATCGAGTGCTCTGGCCAGAACGCTCATGAACGACCTACGGGCACATTCAGAGCAGCGGCGCATGAAGTTCAAGCACGACCACCTGACGGTGCAGTGCATCATCCCGAAGCGAAGCAAGGCGGTGATTGACACGATCGACCTGTGGCTGGCAGAAGTTCTTGGACTCTCTGCAGTAGAGGCCGACTTCGTCATGAACTACGACTTCAAGTACCGTATGGGGGACTCGGCCGCGGACGAGGAGGAGGATGAGGAATGATCCAGAACAACCCACAAGATGTGTCCTCCGCCTTCGAGTCACTGCTGGAGGAGGTCGAGGCCGAAGTTGACTTCGTGAACACGGTCGGAGCTCGCTCCTTCGAGGGGCGTGACTACGACCGAGCCAAGGAAGCCCTCGCACGCGCCGGCGTGCTGATCGCGTTCCGCGACAAAGTAGCCGCCCTGCGGACGGAGTGGCAGACCATCGCCGCCGTTGCCGAGCAGGAGGAAGACGAGGAGACGAAGGCCGCGCGCCGGAACCTGGGCCGGCTTCGCAACGGCCTGAGGACCCCGGAAGCCGCGTACCGCGAGCCCATCCTCCGGGTGCTTCAGAGCATGGGGGGGTCAGGCAAGGCCGCGGAGGTGCTGGAGAAGGTCGGCCAAATGATGAAGCCCAAGCTCCAGTCGGTTGACTTCGAGCCACTGGCGTCGGGACCGGACAACCCACGCTGGCGCAATGCTGCCCAGTGGGCCAGGAACACGATGGTGAAGGAGGGATTGCTGAAGTCCGACTCGCCGCGGGGCGTGTGGGAGGTGACGGACCTGGGACGACAGGCGGTGACCAAGCAGCCGTAGGTGCAGGACGGAGAGCATCCTCGATGGTTCATCTTTCCGCGAGATTGGTGTGGCACGATCGGGCATGGGACGGCCATGTTTGCGATCAGCCCGGCAAGAACGTCTACTGCGTGGCGCACAAGCACGTGCGCGAGGCGTTCCGCGATCCCGTCAAGGTTGAGCGGGAGGAGAAGGCGGCGTCATTGCCGCTCCTGGAACTGGACGGCTGGCGCCCGCCCTGCTCCCGTGACCCGTTGGCATTCTCAAGGGTCGGGGCCGCGACGATGCACGAGGACCCGCTCGAGCGGCGGGCATTGCTGCCGGTGCCGGAGAAGCTGCCGCCGTACTCGATCTGCCCGTCCCCGTACCTCTGGATGCGGGAAGACAACTTCCGGTTCCTGTGCGAGCGGGAAGGGCTCGCGCTCCCCGGTCCGAAGAATCCCAAGAAGGAGAAGGGGTGGGTGGCGGAGCCCGGCCGGCAGAAGGCTCTGCTCTCACATTTCTGGGGAAAGCTTCAGAAGAAGCAGTCACTGGTCTTCTTCTACTGCAAGGACGGCCACCCGTTTGCGGAGCACCTTCAGCGCATCCTGGTCGGCGTGAGCCGAATCTCCGAGATCGGCGAGCAGCTGTACTTCGGTTCTACCGAGAAGAACCCGGCCGAGCGATATCCGATCTGGTCCCGTCGGATCACCCACGACTTCGAGCACCAGGGTGTCAGGCTTCCCTATCAGGAGTACCTGCGGGGCGGACACGATTCCGCGCGCATCCTGTGCCGCATACCCGATGCCGACACGTTCAACTTCTCCTACGTCGCCGAGCATGTGACCGACGACGTTGCCGTGGGCGCGCTGACGCGCCTGCTGCAATCCGTCCAGGCGGTGAGAGACGACGGCAAGGTCCCTGGAGACTGGGACGCCTCGCTTGAGCGTCTGAACGACATGCTGGCCGAGGTCTGGCGGAACCGTGGCCCCTTCCCCGGTATTGGCAGCGTGCTGGAGTTTCTCAACTGTCCGAGTGGAACAGCATTTCAGAAGCAGGTCTTGGCACCGCTCCTCGCCAAGGGTGAGAACTCGTGGGAATACACCCTGGCCATCCTCGATGGTCGCCGAAAGTGCGAACATAAGGAGTACACCAAGGCGTTGGGCGAGGCCGCCGAGAGGTGGACGGCCTTCAAGGCGCCGCGGCGCAACCTGCTGGCTCTTCTCGCCCGCTTCGAGTTGTCGCGGGCCCAGGTGGAGCGAATTGCCAAGCCCGACCTGCGGGCAGCATGCGGCATCGCCGGTACCGAAGAGCAGATCGTCGCCAATGCCTACCTCCTTTGCGAGCAGGACCAAGGCGACGGCGAGTCCGACTTGGTCGGCCTCGAAACGATTGACCGGGGAATGCGGCCCGAGGGAGACGCCGCTCATTTCCTTGCAAAGGAGGATGTTTGCGGCGCCGACGACCGCAGGCGTGTGCGGGCCGCCGCGGTCGCGGTCCTTCAGACGGCCGCGAGCGATGGGGACACACTGCTGCCTTTCGCTGAGACGATCCAGCGGATCAACGCGCTCTTCCCCGAACGCCGCGCGTGCCGCCCCGACCGGGACCTGGTCATTGGCCAGGCCGATTACTACAGAGAGGTTCTCGATTTCCGAACGGATGTCACTCCGGCCACAGCGGCGTTGAAATCGCTCGCTGACCTGGAGCGGCAGGTCTGCCAGTGCCTGGCTGGGCGCGTGAAGCGGAAGAACGCACCGCCGAAGGCCGGATGGAGTTGGGAAAGGCTGTTGCTCGAGGAGTTTGGTAAGTCAGGATCGAAGCTCCCTCCCGAGGTCGAGGAGCGGGCCCGAAAGGAGAAGGCCGATGCGCTGGCCAAGATGTACGAGGGCCGGATCAGCGTCCTTTGCGGACGCGCCGGGACCGGCAAAACCTCGGTGCTGAATGTGTTCCTCAAGGGCCTAGAGCAGATCGAGGGCAAGAAGCCGATTCTGCTCCTCGCGCCGACCGGCAAGGCCCGTGTACGCATGATGGAGCGGACCAAGAGGGACGATGCGCTGACCATCCACCAGTTCCTGATGCACAACGAGTGGATCAACAAGACCAACTTCGCGCTCAAGCTGGAGGGGGGCGCGGCCAAGGCAAAGCCAACCGTGATCGTTGACGAGGCGTCGATGATCCCAATGGATCTGCTCGGCGTCCTGTTCCGGGCGCTCGAGATGAATGACGTAAAGCGGCTCATCCTGGTCGGCGACCCCAACCAGTTGCCGCCCATCGGCCCCGGTCGTCCGTTCGTAGACATCATCGCTTGGCTCGAAGCGGACGAGCAGCGGAAGAAGTACCTGGCCCGCCTGACCGAGCGGGCAAGACACGAGGATCACGAGAGCCAGGCGCTCCAGCTTGCGGACTGCTACTTGCGCGACGACCCGACGCTCGGCGCGGACGAAGTGCTGTCCCGAGTCGCTCGCAAGGAAGTCGCTGGCGACCTGGAAGTGTGGTACTGGCAGAACACCAGTCAACTGGAAGAGCATCTCGCGGCCAGCATGAAGAAGCACTTGGGGCTGACTGACGACAAGAAGTCCTACATCCCGTTCAACGCAAGCCTCGGTATCACGGACGCGGGCATGAAGCCACCGGAAGCGGAGCGCTGGCAGATCCTCTGCCCGGTTCGCACCGATGAGCACGGCACAAACGAACTCAACCGAAAGATCCAGGCGAAGTATCGTGGCGGGCTGCTCGCCTCCACCAAGTCGTTCGGGGATCAAGAAATCGTCTGGACAGACAAGGTGATCCAGTCGTTCAACCGTCGTATGCTGGCGTGGCCCAGGAACACTGGGCTCGACTACGTCGCCAACGGCGAGATCGGGCTGGTCGTAAAGACATTCAAGGAACCTGCCTGCCTGGACGTGGGCTTCTCGACCCAGCCCGACGTCACGTATCGCTATTTCAGTGGGCAAGTCAACGAGAACCTGGAACTGGCCTATGCCTTGACTGTTCACCGCGCTCAGGGGAGCGACTTCGAGACGGTGTTCTTGGTTCTCCCCAAGCGGGCGGCAACGCTTTCGCGGGAATTGCTCTACACAGGCCTGACGCGATTCCGCCGTCGAATGGTCCTGCTGATTGAGAAGGACACAGCGGTCCTCGAGGAGCAGCGCAGCCCAGCGTGCTCCGACACACTGCTGCGCAACACGAACATGTTCGTGCTTTCCGTCCGGCCCGAAGCCGATGACCGCTGGCACGCCGCTCACCTCATCCACCGCACGAAACCGACCTCAAAGTACCCGAGTGGTGTCCTGGTGCAGTCCAAGTCCGAGGTCATCGTCGCCAACATCCTCACCGACCTCGGATTGAGCTGGGAGTATGAGCAGAAGCTCCTCAACAAGAATAATAACCCGACCGACTTCCGCTGGCCGGACTTCACGGTGAACTTTCAGGGCGACACCTTCTATTGGGAACATCGAGGAATGCTGGGCTCACCGACCTACAAGGACAGGTGGGTGCGGAAGGAGCAGTGGTACAAGGACAACGGCTACTTCGACCAGCTGATCACGTCCGAGGACGGGCTCGATGGGAGCATTGATGCCGCTCAGATTGAGGCTACGGCCCGACGGCGGGTCCTCGGCACATAGCTGAGTACGATGAGGTGCCGTCGCGCTCGCGACCGAACGAGGCGCAGACTTCTGCGTGACATCAGCCGCCGGTGTCCGGCAATGACATGCGCGTGAGTTCGTGGGGATACGCCGGACGAGCGGCGTACTGCATGAACGCGATGAGGAGCGGCGTGGCATGGCGCTCACGGATTCGTTGCACCCGCTTCAAGCCGTCGACCTTGAAGGTCCACGATTCTGAGGCGCCAAACTCCACCGACGGCTGAAATTTGCAGCCCTCCGGAATCCGAATCAGGGATCGCAACAGGCGATTGCGCTCTTGTTCCTTCAGAGGCGGTGTCGCTGCAGCGGCGCCAGTCGATGCGCCAGTCGCCGGTTGCGCCTTCGTCGGCTTTGGAGTCTGCTCCATAACCGCGCGGTAGAGCGAGACGACCTCCTTCTTTACCCTGCCCTGCAGTTCGGGGAGCCTGGCTCTCCATGACGCCTGCAAAGCGCCGGAAGCCGTTGTCGCGGACGTCAGTTCGCACGCGCCGCCTGGAGAGATCACGGTGAGGTCAAGCAACCAGATTGGTACGTACATGACCCGATCAAAGAGCACCGTGAGCGCGGTACCGTCCAAGTTACCGTTGGCGATCGTGAATGCACGCTCGTCGTTTGTACTGCAACTCGAAGCGGTGCAGCCATCGGCCTCGCCAGCAGCCAGCGGTTGGCCAGCAAGTGGTTCGGTAGCGGGTGTTGACGATCCTTTCGGTGATGGCACGGCAGCAGCGGCTTGCGCCGGTGCCGCAGCCGCAGGGGCGGCCGCCTCTGGGGTAGAAGCGACTTTGGTCGCCTGCAGTTCTACGAGAGCCACCACTCGATCCTCGTCTCGGTTGCGCTTGCCATTGGACCGAATCGCCAAGTCGCAGCTTTGAGCGATCAGAACATATCGCCTTTGCTTGAACTCGAAAATATCCCCCAAGTCCAACGGGAGAAAGAGGCCGTCCATGTCCGTAGCGGAATCCACAACCTCCAAATGCTGGAGCCGAGATGCCTGCGCAACGACTGCGGGGGTCACTTCGCCTGTCCGAAGTCTGGCCAGGGGCTCGATTGCCGTCACGAGGTCGTGGACAGTCTGATCCGTGCGGAGGGATCTCCGGACGGCCTTCTCTTGGCCAACCCAGATCACTCGTGTTACGGTGTCCGGGCACCATGCCCCCTCAGTCAGCGATGAATGAACAATGATCCGCTCGAACTCGTCCACGCCCATCTGTTCCAGTGCCGCGATCGCAGACTGAGCGGCGGCGGACATCGCCGCGCGTACCTTGCCCTTCAAGTCCACGAACTGATCTTGGAGAAGTGCATACTTGACTCGCCGAACAAGACTGCTAGTACCGCGCTGAAGCGGCTCCTTGCTGATTACCACGGTGCGGAAGCCACTCGCCGTGTCCGCGGTCCGGAGTTCTTGCTCGATCCCCTGCTCGGCGTCTTCGGTTGCAGCTCCATGGGTGAGCAGCACTGTGGCATGCCGCTTCCCCGCAAGTTTCGTCCGAATCCATTGCAATTCCGAGCGACCAGCGTCCGTTCCCAGCCCCTCAAGGGAGAAGTCATCGTCGAAGATGAAGAGCGTGACGGCGTCACCGGCCGCCTCCTGCGTCAATATGTCGCGTTGATTTTTCCACTGTCCCATCGAGAGCTGTCGAACCGAGCCGGGAGCGATGTTTCCGAGAACACCCTTGAACGCGCTGACCGCAATATGGTCCGCATCGCTCGCGTCAGTGCCCTCGACTTTCGCGGCGAGCTCTTCGAACAGCGTTTCGACCTGTGCGGGCTCCGTGATCTTGCGGGCGGCGGTCTTCGCCGCGTCGTGTATGAAGTCATCCCCTGTGTCGCCGAGTTGGAGGACCTCGATGCTCCTCAGCTCGGTGGGGCTACGTTCGGCGATCAGAGACTCGATGCGGGCAGGGCTGCGGTCAAAAAAGTCGTCAACGTAGACAATTCTGCCGAAGCCAGCACCCTTGCAGAGGTCGTCGAGAGTCGCGGTGGGTTCAGTCCCGGCCATTTTCCATTCCCGCGAAGTCAATCTCGAAGATGTAGCGGCGCCCGTGCTTGTTCTTCTCGGGAAGCAGTCGGATCGCACCGTCATCGCCAGCGAGGAGCTCGCGGATGATGAAGAGGCCGAGTCCTCGCCCGTTCTTCTTGGTGGAGACAAAGGCGTCGAATATCGCGTTCTCCACGGCAGGATCGACGCCAGGGCCGTTATCGCGGAACGACACGCGCGGAGAATCCAGTTCAATGGTCACCTGCCCCTGCGAGAGCTTGCCCAGGCGCATGTCCTCGCGCAGCCAGTACTCGCTGTTGTAGAGAAGGTTGTCGAATACCTGGGTGAGCTTGCCGCGATTCACCCGCACAGCGAATGGCGACCGGAGTTTGCCGTCCACGTCAACGTTGATGTGGGCGTTTGCCAGGCGATCTCGATGAAACGACGCGAACTCCTGCAAAAACTCTGACAGAACGATGACCTCCCGGCGCTCTCGGGCATAGCGCAGCGACGGCTCGATGTGCGCCAGTTGCTTCCGAAGTCCCGTGATTGCCGCTTCCACATGCCGGAGAAACGCGGCGACGCGGTCGCGCTCGGTCGGTTTTCCTATGTGCCGCTTGACCTCGAGCACCCGCTCCCCCAGGCCGGAGGCAATTTGCGCTATTTCGTGGGTGAGCGCCTCGACGGTCGTCGCCAGCCCAATGGCCTCCATGCTGCGGCGAAGCTGATCGCGCAGCGCCTCAATCTGGCGATAGAGCACATCGAGCTTCGCCTGGCCGCTGGCAACTTCTGTCGCGAGGCCTTCCATGCGATCCACAATCTCGACGAGGCGCGACTGCTGCGACTCGACCACCGCGACGGCAGCCCTGAAGGCCTGTGCATCGCGGTCGTTTGCGAACTTCGCTCGCCCCGCATCGGCGACTGCCTTGGTAACAGCGCGGTTGACCTGTTCGGCGGTATGTCGTGCCTGGGATGCTGTGGCCTTCGCCTGGCCGGCCACGGCGAAGACTTGCTTGAGGCTACTCGCAACGTCCTCGGGCGACTTGGCCTCCGCAACACCGGCCTGGAACTGGAGGAACGAATCACAGAACTGGAGGGTGCCGCGGCGCAAGAACTCCAACGAGTCCGAGCTGAACTTGACGAACTCTTCAAGGAGACGCTGGAAGTTCTTGAAATGGGGCGTGGTCTTGAAGCCCTCTCGATCCGTGGACTCCACGAGCTGCTGATTCTTCGCGGCCGAGATCTGGATAAAGCCGATCGTATTCGCTGGCTTCAGTCCGTACCAAGACTTGCCGCCAGTCCACGCCTTCGCCAGCTGCAGAAAGTCCCGATCTACCTTGACGCCGAAACCGTCGCGGTAAACCCGGACTCCGGCCAGCTGCTTGATGTGCCGAGCGAAATCCTTGCTTGTGCCGAAAGCGGATTGAGTGGGCAACTGGTCGTAGTCGAAGCTGTCGATCTCACCTCGGAAGGGTCCGGGATTCGCCTTCAACTTCGCGCCATCAATCGCTAGGCCCGGGAGCGAATCCATTGAAACTGACTTCTTCAATCGCATGAACCATGGGCCGCTTCCGCTGGCGACCGTCAGCGGTCGCTTCGCGGCGTCCAGCTCGTCGAGGAATCTGAAGAGCCGACGGCCTTGATCGTGCAGCACCTGGGATTCAAACGCGTGACGCCGTTCATCGCCTGCAGGCTCGAGGTATCGCAGCTTCACTCTGCAATCCATGTCAAACGTCGTGCCATCGAACTCAAGCCGGAAGGTGGAGTCGGCCTCACGCCGAATACGACGGCTGACCTCGGCGGGCTCCAATGGCGTGCCGTCGATGCGCACCGTAAGCGTGAAATCCTTGATCTCTTCGAATGGCGACACGAGCTCGCTTAGCCGCTGCTCGAGCTCTGTGCGTGCGTCTTCGCCCCGCCATCTCTCCGGCTCGCGCAGCCCTGACAGGACGATCGTGGTCCCCTGCTTTCGGCTTGAGGGCAGATCGTCGAGTCGCTGCACCTGCACGTTCTTGAGCATGTCGGCGCTCTCGAAATCCGACCAACGGAACGCGACGTGCAGTTCTTTGTGGGCGCTGGCGTCCTTCGTGAACAACTCCACGTTGTCGGCCAGCCGCTGGGTCCCGAGTCTTCCGAGCCCTTTGTCCCCGAGTGGGACACGCCCCTTAGGGCTCTTGCCGCCCGCCTTGAGCTTCCGCTTCGGAGAGTTCGACATCACTAGCCACGCATTTTCCACCGTGGCGAGATCCATGCCCGAGCCGTCGTCGGTAACTGTGATGACCCCCGCGGCCTGGGGATAGGCGGAGGCAGGCTGTACATCCATCGCGTGGGCTCGCGTGTCGATGTCGATCCTCGCGTTCTTCGCATCGGCGTCGTAGCAGTTCTTGACGAGCTCAAGTAGGGCCTGCGCGTCATCGCTGATCAGATCTGCGCCGAGCTGAAACGCCACCGAGGGATGTACGTCGAATCGCAGTGGGTTCATTTGCCCCTCTTGCGGATGACCACGATGGACTCCGACAACATGGTCTTGGCGACGCTGTTGCGGTGGGCCATACGCTTCGAGGGGATTCGACGCTTGATGGTCGTGACAAGGACGAAGTTTCGAGACGCCAAAAGCTCCTTGAGGATGTTGTCGAGTGGGACGATGCGGCCAGCCACGCGTCGGTTTCCGAGAACCCAAACCATGATGCCACCTGGTTTGAGCATGGCGTCGATTGTGGTTAGCGATGTCCAAAGGTCGCGGACGAACGAGGCGACACGTCCGGCACGGTCCGGCGGCTCCTCGTCCAGCCGCTTCAGCAGACGCCCGAGCGCCGGAGATGCCTTCAACACGCCCTCCAGCGAATCTGATGTGACGCGCCGCGACCCACCTAGGCTCCGACGATCAATTTCGTGAGTCGTTCTTAGAGTGTCGGCCTTCACATCGTCGCCGATGTCCGAAAGGTCGATCCATTGGAGCGGCAGGTAGGAGTACTGCCCGTAGGGCACCGTTGTGGCGTTGTCGCCGTACGGCGGAGACGTGATCACCGCGTCGCATTGCGCGGCTCGCTTTGCGATCGGGGCACGAGCGTCGACGAGGTCAAGCCGGACATTGCCGGTGTAGCGCCCGCGATTGGTGCGCTTCTTCTTCCGCAGCTTTTCCGCCAGCGCCAAGTACCGCTCCAGATTCGCCTCAACGACCGAAGCGAATACCTCGATGGGTACAACCACCCGGTCACGAAGGTCGTCCGCCGCGCGGATGTGCAGCTTGAAGGTGGATGTCCGAGAGTTGCTGGTCTGCCTGACCGTCTCGGCTAGCGCGATCCACAGGAACCGGCGCACCCACTTTGAGCTGTCCTTCTTGATCGCTCTCCTGATACGAGACAGGTCGACCTGGGCTTCCTTCGTAAACCACTTGTCGAGCCCTGGGAAGTCCACGTCGACCTTCGAGCCGCGATCATTCCGGGCCGCCGACACAACCTCCTCGACTCTCTCCTGGAGCGCCTCGGGAAAGAATGGACCCGCCTTCGTTCGGCACAACAGCGCCGCGAGGGGGTTGACGTCGCGCCCATAGAAATCGAGGCCGCGAAGCATCGTCTCGGTTAGAACGGTGCCCGATCCGACGAACGGGTCGGCCACCAGTCGCGTGGTGGGGAAAACACGCCGAATCTCGACCAGCAGCGCGCCCACCATCTGCGGGACCATCATGGCCGGATACTGCATCAATCCGTGCGCGTGGTGCCGCTTGGCGTTGCCACGAAACGACCAGAAATCCGGGTTGTCTAGGGATCGACGCGCGAGCCCATCACGGAGCCGCTTCTCCTTGCTGGTGTCGGTGTTTGTCTGGGTAGGCGGGCGCACTCTGGCAAGTATATCGACAAGCGAGCCAGGCCGGGCTGAGTCTGGGCCCTGCGGATCGCGCTGGCATCTTGCCGGCGCTGGGACGACGCCGGATCGGCTCATCCATTGGCATGCGACAAGCCACGTGAGGCGTGCTCCCGTGTCACAGGTCGCCCACTTGAAAGGACCGCCTATGCCAGTTGACCCGTCCATCGTGTACTTTGCCCGCCATCTTGCCCGGATCAAGTCACTACAGCTGGCTCGCGCGCTTCCGGGTTCAGACGCGCTGGACCTGGAGCAGGACCTGCTGGTGGAGGTCTTCAGCGGATGGAGTCGTTTCGACGCCAATCGCGGCCGAGCTGAAGCGTTCGTTGAGCACCTGGTGGCACAGCGATGCTGGAAACTGCGACGTTGTCCGAAGTACCGAGTTTCCCGAGGGAAGGAACAGCGGTTGGCACTGAATGAGTCCACGTTCCACGCGCGCGATGCGGCGTGCCAGGCCGAGAAGCGAGAAGCGGTGAGAATTGCCATCGCCCGAATGCCGACACAGTACCGCGATGCCTGTCAAGCCTTGTGCGATACAGACACCGTGAGCGACGCGGCGCGACGGCTGGCGATCCCCCGATCGACGTTGGACTCGATCATTGCCAAGGTGCGTCACGCGCTTGCTCCGATCGCCACCGTGTAGGTTCGAATGGGACTCGGGCAGCGATGGATAATCGCGCTGTCCCACACTGGTCAGATAGAGAACGTGCCTGTCCCTCCGCCACTCGAGCTTGATCCGCTCATGCTGCCCGAGCCGCTGCCGGAGGACGACGAGCCCGACGTGGAGCCAGAGGTCGAGAAGGAGGACGACCCGCTCGACTTGCTGCCGGAGGATGATCCGCTGCTGGAGGAGCCGCTGCTCGATCCGGACATGGACCCCGATCCCGAGCCGGAGCCGGACCCGCTCCCGGAACCGGAACCTGATCCCGACGACGCGCTGCCTGAGCCGGAACTCTGGGCGGTCGCGGGCATGTCGTTGTGGACCCACACGCCCTCGGCGAGCAGCGTGTTGGTTCCCGGGATGTGGATGGCCACAGTGCGGGTCGGCGCGTCGATGCGGACGACCGACTCAACCTCCTCCTCGTTCATGTGTTGGTCGATCAGGAAGTCGCCAGGCTGGACGAACTCGGCAGATGCGAAGCCCCATTCGTCGCCGCGGCGGATCATGAACGGGTGCTCGGGGGTCGCCTTCAGTCGGCGGTTGATCACCACGAAGCCGTGGTGCTCGCCGAGGCGGATGCTCGCCACGCGCGCTGCGACGGGCGTCGCGCCGTGCAGACCGTGGTGCGAGAGCCAGTTGTACTGGGCGCGGTAAGGCACATCGACCTCGAGGCCGGGCACCTGGATGGATGCGACGAGATCGCCGGGCTTGAGGTTCTCGATGGGCGTGAGGCGGCCGCCCTCGAGGCGCACGAGGGTGCCGAAGAGGAGGCAGTTGCTGCCGGGGCCGGAACCCGGCCCGCTCCCGCCCGGACCCGAGCCGCCGGGACCGGACCCACCGGGGCCGGAGCCACCCCCGCTCGAACCACCGCCGCCGGAAGAGCCTCCACCAGACGAGCCGCCGCCGGATGATCCTCCGGAGGATGCGCCGGACGAGGCTCCCGAGCTCATGCCGCTGCTCGCGCCTGACGACGCACCGCTCGACATTCCGCTGCTGCCTGATCCGGACGAACCCGATCCGCTCGATGACCCGGAGCCGCTCGAAGAGCCAGATCCGGAACCACTGCTGGACGACCCGCTCGAGGATGATCCCGAGGAAGACGATCCGCTGGAGGACATCGATCCCGATGACGAGCTACCCGCCGACGAGGAGGGCGAGCCGCTGCTCGAACCTGACGACCCCGAGGACATGGAGTCGCTCGAGCCGCTGCTCGACGGCGTGTGTGTCGTCCCCGATGTGTTGCTCGTAAAGGCACCGGTGGTGTAGAACGTCAGCGTGGGCGTTCCGCTGGGCCCCGTCGTGTAGATGACATCGCCGGTCGTTGAATAGCTCGGCGGCATGCTCGGCGTGCTGGTCGGCGTCGAGTAGGTGCTCTCGGGCGTCGAACCCGAGGGCGTGGAGTAGTTGCTCGATCCGCCGCCCGTCGGCGGACGGCCCGTCGCCCACACGGGGATGTATAAGTAGTATCGGGTCGGGCCGTCGCTCATCGGGCGGCCTCCTGGGGCGCGGGCTTCGGGTTCGGTTCGTACCAGCCCAGCGTGCTCACCGGCTTACCGCACTCGGCGGACGCGGCCTTCACAGCCGCGTCGAAGTCCATGCGGTCGAACGCCTGGAGCTCGCTTCCCGGCGAGCAGTTGATGACCCGGAATCGGTGCTTGTCGAAGTGCGGACGCAGGGCCTCGAATCGCCGGGCCAGCGAGTCGTACAAGACGTTGTTGTGCCGGATGGCGTTGGGTGCCCGGTGCTCGTCGAAGGCGTATCTGCGGTCCGTCGCCATCTTGAAGTCGCACCCGAGCAGGTACACCGTGCCGAACCCAAGGTGGTGCAGCAGGCGCAGGGCGACGAGCATGACGCTTCGCTTGCCGGTGATGCCGAGCGAGTCTGCGTGCTTGGCATCGTTTCCCCACGGGACCGAGTCGCCAGTCAGGAACCGTTCGTGGTCGAAGTGATCGGCGCGGCGGAAGAACAGGACGCTGGGCATCTGCCGGACTTGGAAGGCGCTGTTGCGCATGGTGCCGTCGGGGTTCTGGATGCGGAGCCGCTTCTCCACGCAGCACGTCGGCACGAACTTCAGGATGCCCGGGTCCTTCCAGCCGGTGTCGATGAAGCGGCCCGGGTCGTCAACGCATGTCCAGAGTGTCGGGCGATGCACGGACCAGGAGTTGTTCACTCCCATCGTGACGATGCCGCGCTTGTTGAGCTGTGACAGGTCCACCTGCGTGAGCGACGGCCCCGACAGTATTAGGAACGCCGAGCGCCCGCGGTAGAAGCCCGCGAGTGACACCGAGTCGAAATCGGCGGTGTAGAGGCGCAGGCCATCCCGCGCGGGCTTCCGCGCCTTCAGCCCTGCCTGAAGCGCCGCGATGTCCGACTGGTTCTCACGCACAGCCGCAGCCCTCCTTGGCAGCGAAGCGTCCGACGATGTACCGCCCCTCGGCCCTCGGTGCCGTCACCGTTCCAACCTGACCGATGCGATCCAGCCACCACGGAAGCGGCCGCGCCGGAGTGGCGGACGTGACGCGACCGCCCGGCACTGTGACCGCACTGATCCGGGATGCCGCACGAAGCAATACTGGTGTCAACTCGGTGGTCCGCAGGGCGGCACGCTGATATTGCCATCGGCCCGTAGCGACATACTTGAGGCACACCGCCCTCGAGGGACGCCACCGAACATCGCGATTAAACCCGCAGAATTCGGTGACTTTGCCCCACTCTCGGACCTAGGGCGAACTCGAAACCCCGGGAGGAGCTTGTGAACTCGATGCTGCGCGGGATCGCTGACGAGAGCGCGTGGACCGGCCTTGGAGAGAGGGCGCCGCTTGAACGCCCTGCATCTGAGCGTGCGTACCGAGACAGCAAGCCATTTGCCGCTAAGGCCTTTCGGAGTAGTCCGACAATCGCGTGGACGCGCGACGAGCGGATGGGCCGCGTGGCCGATCGAGATCGACCCGAACGCGCTGTCAGGATCAATCCACCAGCGGAACCGAGGAACTCGCGAGCGGTCCAACTCCCTACAGTCCAAGCGCTGCGAATCGCGTTGGCGACTGCGCCATTAGCGCGCCGGCCAGCCACTACCCAGATTGCCCGCGGTCCCCGGAGCATTACGCTCGGGAACTCCCTCTCAGGCGCGTGGTACCGTCAGCTCTCGCAGGTGGGTGCTCCGTTTGGTCGAGTGTCGTCCTTCGAACGACGCTCGAGAGAGATTCGGCCGGACGAGACGTTCATCTTCGACGCTAATCCACTTCGATATGGGAGCTTTGCGGGACCGGGCGGAAGACGGGGCGAGCACCCAGCCTCGCCGCTCGATCTCGCCGCACTAATCCACGATCGGGAATACGGTGACATCGCGGAGGCACACACCGGGCAAAGGAACCGATCGTTCAACTACGAAGACCTTGTGGGGAGCAGACAGTACATCTACGAGAGCATGCTGGCCGACATACGTCTCACAACAAATGCCGTGGCGCTGGTCGGAGAGGGCATGTGGAGCGGGTTCTACAACAACCGACCATTGCACTTCGGCGGAGATCTGGTGTTCGGGTCAATCGTGCTGGGCTACTCGCTGACTAGCGCTGCCATCCGCACTGGCTGGTTCACGCTCAGATCGGGTGTCGAGTTCTTCAGCGCCTTGGCAGACTTCGAGCTTCTCGACGCCGGAAAGGTACTCTTCCAGAGCGCACTCGAGCTCGTGTACGCCGGTGCGTACTTGGCTGTCTCGCTCACCGCCGCTGGCATCACGTTCACGCTCGGAGCTCTCAGGATGTTCGTGTACGAGCCAAGCAAGAAGCTGGCTCAAGCGTTTGTGAGCCTTCTCCGATTTGATTTGGTTGGCGCAGCGAAGTCGGTGGGAAAGGCCATCTACGGGCTTGTGGCACCGGCTCTCGGAATAGTGTGGAGCGCGCTTGCCTATGTGGGCTACGCGATCAAAGGGGTCTTCTTTGATAACCCGGTCCGTAGCCTGCTCGCAGTGGGGCTCGGGGCGGTTGTTGGCGCTGGCGGCGCAGCGCTCTTTGGCACGGCGGCCTTCGGCGCTGCTCTCTTGGGGCCCGCAGGGATCATCGGTGGAGCCGCAGCCCTGCTGTTCAGCTTTATGTTCGACTGGAATCCGTGCTTCATCACGACCGCGGTATGCACGGCCACCGGCGAAGGCGATCAAGGGGTGACGCTTGCTGCCCTACGGAGGTTTCGCGACCGTTACCTGATGCAGCGCCCTGGCGGCCGCGAGGCTATTGCCGAGTATGAACGGCTGGCGCCAGCAATCGTCGCTGCAGTGGAGTTGCGGCCGCGTGCCAGTCACGTGTGGAACGACGTCTACAGCAAATGGATCGAGCCAGCCGTGAAAGCCTGCCTTTCGGGGCAGGATGAGCGCGCCTACTGGCTCTACGCGGACATGGTCCACGAGTTGCTCAGCGAGACCGGACTCGCAGTTGAACCAAAGCTCCCGCTGCTGCGGGCTCCATAGGGCGGCCAGCGCCGTGTTCGCGTCTTCGTTCCGTCTCGAAGCTCCGTTCCGCTCTCCCGCCCGATCCGAACGCCCTGTTCACTGAGAGGTCGAGAGCGCGAGAGTTTGGCGGGGGTGGGGGGCCGACAGGGCGTCGTTCCGGTCGGGGTGACGGGCTCTCGGATCGAAGCCGAGAGCGCGGGAACCCCGCCGGAGCGTCGGAACGGGGCCGATAGCCCCCGGTCGGTCTGTAAACGACACGGCCCCCGTCGCTTTCGACGGGGGCCGCAAACTCCCCGACTAGGACTCGAACCTAGAACCTAGCGGTTAACAGCCGCTCGCTCTACCATTGAGCTATCGGGGACCGAAAAACTCCTCGCCCGTCCCCCTCCCCCGGCGAACCGGCGGCGGGGCGAGTGGCAAGCGTAGCCCGCCGGGTACATCGGTCAAGACGGGCGGTTTTCGGGGGCCAAGTCGGTGCCTATTGTTCCGGCCCGTTCGGTCTGTACCGATGAACCTGCCGCGGCCAACCCCGGGCCACCCGCCCAATCGACACGAGTCTCGACCATGAAGAGCAAGATCCACCCCAAGTACTACCACGACTGCAAGGTCTTCCATAACGGCGAAGTCGTCATGACCTGCGGCGCCACCGTGCCGGAGTTGCACGTGGAAGTCTGGTCCGGCTCGCACCCGTTCTTCACGGGAAAGCAGACCTTTGTCGATGCCGCCGGCCGCGTTGAGCGGTTCCAGCGGAAGTTCGGCGGGAACTACTTCCAGCCCAAGGACAAGAAGAAGGCCTGACACGGCCGTCCGACGATCCTCGCCCGCAATCGATTCACGCGGCAGGCGCCCAACGCCCGCCGCGTTTTTCCTTTTGGGACTCGCGGTTCCCCGGCTGGCCACAGCGCCCGCCGCGGCTATAGTTCATCGCTTCATCCGGATGAATGGATGAATACGAGTGCGTGGCCGGATCGATTGGACCCGATTGAGACCGGCGCGAGCCGATGATGATGCCCTGCGACTGCTGGTTCCTCTGCGGCGACCGCAGGCCCGATAAGCGAGACCACCGATGCCCAGCCGATTCCTGGCCGAAGCCCAACGCCGAGTGCTCGTCCTGGACGGCGCCATGGGCACGTCCATCCACCAGCACGACCTGGACATCGAGACCGACTACTGCGGCTGCGAGAACTGCACCGACATCCTGGTCAAGTCTCGCCCCGACGTCATCCAGGGCATTCACGAGAGCTTCCTGCGGGTCGGCGCCGATGCCGTTGAAACCGATACGTTCGGCGCGAACACGCTCGTCCTCGCCGAGTTTGACATCGCTGATCAGACGTACGAGCTCAACAAGCGGGCCGTCGACGTCGCCCGTGCAGCGTGCAAGAAGTTCGATACCAAGGACAAGCCTCGGTTCGTGGTTGGCTCGATGGGCCCCGGCACGCGTCTGGTCACTCTCGGCAACACATCGTGGGAAGCGATGCTCGACTCGTACCGCCAGCAGGCCCTCGGCCTGCTTGATGGCGAGGGCCGGGACGGCGGCCGCGGCGTCGACGCGTTCATGATCGAGACGTGCCAGGATCTGCTGCAGATCAAGTGCGCCATCAACGCCGTGCTCGCCGCGCTCGCTGATCGCGGCAGGTCTCCGGCCGACGTTCCGATCATGGTCAGCGTCACCATCGAAACCACAGGCACCATGCTGCTGGGCACGCAGATCGAGGCCGCCGCGGCCGCGCTCCGCGGCTACCCAATTATGTCGATCGGCTTGAACTGCGCTACCGGCCCCACCGAGATGGCCGAGCACGTTCACTGGCTGGGCCGGCATTGGGACGGGGTTGTCCCGGGGACGGCATCCAGCCGAGTCGTATCCGTGCTCCCCAACGCGGGGCTGCCCGTTCTGGTCGAGGGACGCACCGAGTACCCGCTCACACCCGGGCCCTTCGCCGAGGCGATGCTGGCCTTTGTCGAGAAGGAGGGAGTCGGCATCGTTGGCGGCTGCTGCGGCACGACCCCGAGCCACATCGAGGCGCTGGTGCGAGCGTTGGGCGACCACGCCCGCACCGAAAAGGCCCCGGCCCATCGCCTCAAGGAGACGCCCAAACCCGGCTGCACCTCGCTGTATGGCGTGACCGAGTACCGCCAGGACAACTCGTTCCTGATTGTCGGCGAGCGCATGAACGCTTCGGGGTCCCGCAAGTTCAAGCAACTGCTCGAGGCCGAGGACTGGGACGGCATTGTCTCGCTCGCCCGCGAACAGATCCGCCACGACGGTGCCCACGTCCTTGACCTGAACGTCGACTACGCCGGGCGCGACAACGCCGCCGACATGGCCGAGGTCGTCACGCGGGTCGTACGCCAGGTCGACGCCCCGCTCATGATCGACTCCACGCAGGTCAAGACGATCGAGAGTGGCCTGAAGCACGCGGCTGGCAAGTGCCTCATCAACTCCGCTAACTTCGAGGATGGTGAGGAGAAGTTCGACGACATCTGCCAGTTGGCCAAGGCCTACGGCGCAGGACTGGTGATCGGGTCGATCGATGAGGACAAGCAGGCATCGATGGCCCGGTCCGCGGACCGGAAGCTTGCGATCGCCCAGCGGGCACACGATCGCGCCGTAACCGTCCATGGACTCTCGCCTGCCGATCTCTTGTTCGATCCGCTCGTGCTCCCGATCTCAACGGGGATGGAGTCGGACCGTCGCTCGGCTCTCGAAACGATCGAGGGTGTCCGCCGGATCGCGACCGCGCTACCCGAGTGCCAGACCGTTGTCGGCCTCTCCAACGTTTCGTTCGGACTTTCCCCGGCAGCCCGCGTTGTCCTGAATTCGGCGTTCCTGCACGAACTGCGCGAGGCCGGCCTGACCGCGGCCATCGTCCACGCCAGCAAGATCCTGCCGCAGAACAAGATTCCGCAGGCGCAGTGGGACGCGGCCCAAGACCTGATCTACGACCGGCGACGTGAAGGCTTCGACCCCCTTCAGCACTTCATCGACCTCTTCAAGGACGCCTCCGCAGCGGCCAGCACCAAGCGGGAGATTAAATCGCTGACGCTCGAGGAGCGTCTTCGCGCCCACATTGTCGACGGCGAGAAGGAAGGGCTGGAAGCCTCGCTCGATGAGGCGATGAAGGTTTACTCGCCGCTCGACATCATCAACGACCATCTCCTCGACGGCATGAAGACCGTCGGTGACCTGTTCGGCTCGGGCAAGATGCAGCTTCCTTTCGTCCTCCAGAGCGCGGAGGTGATGAAGCGGGCGGTCACCCACCTCGAGCCTCACATGCAGAAGGTACAGGGAGCCACCAAGGGCAAGATTGTCCTCGCCACCGTCAAGGGCGACGTCCACGACATCGGCAAGAACCTCGTTGACATCATCCTGACCAACAACGGCTATACCGTCTACAACATCGGGATCAAGCAGCCGATCGCGAGCATCATCGCCAAGTGGAAGGAAACAGGGGCCGACGCGATCGGGCTTTCCGGCCTGCTCGTCAAGTCCGTCAACGTCATGGAGGAGAACCTTCTGGAGCTCAACACTGAGGGCATCACCGTCCCCGTGATCCTCGGTGGGGCCGCTCTCACTCGGCACTACTGCGAGAGCCACCTGCGCGGCACCTACAAGGGCTCCTGCCTCTACGGTAAGGACGCGTTTGACGGCCTTCGCGTGATGGATTGCATCGTTGGCGGCAAGATCGGCGCGCTTGCCCGCGAGATCGACGACCGTCTCGGCAAGCGATCCAAGGCGGAGGACCTGATCAACGAGACGCGCCGGCAGCGTGCTGTCGCCTCCTCTGCATCCGAGTCGTCTTCCAACGGTTCGGGCGCCGGGGTCGGCATAGTCGCCGCGCCCGTGCGGTCGGACGTCCGGCTCCTCGAATCCGCGGAGATCCCGCGACCGCCATTCCTCGGGTCCCGCGTCGTCGAAAGCGTCGACCTCAACTCGATCTACCCCTTTGTCAACAAGGTCGCGCTCTTCCGCGGCCAGTGGCAGGTCAAGAAGGGCGCGATCTCGGACGCTGAGTACGACGCCATTGTCGAGGACACCATCGAGCCGGTCTTCGAGCGACTCAAGGCCAACTGCCGCGATGACGGCATCCTCAGGCCGGCCGTCGTCTACGGCTTCTGGCACTGCAACAGCGACGGCAACGACCTGGTCATCTGGGACCCCGCCTCCGCCCCGGCCGGCGGCGAGAGCGCCCCCGTCTCTCCCGCCGGGATGCGCGAGATCGAGCGGTTCACCTTCCCGCGACAGGCGGACAAGAAGCGCCTCTGCATCAGCGACTTCTTCGCCCCGATCGACTCGGGCCGGACCGACGTCATCGGCCTGCACTGCGTCACCATGGGTCGGCGCGTCAGCGAGGTCGCCCGCGAACTCTTCGAGAAGAACGACTATACCGAGTACCTCTACCTCCACGGCATGGGCGTTGAATGCGCCGAGGCCCTTGCCGAGATGTGGCACAAGCGCATCCGCCAGGAAATGGGGATCGCCAGCGAGGACAGCCCGCGCACCCGCGAACTCTTCACCCAGCACTACCGCGGCAGCCGCTACTCGTTTGGCTATCCCGCCTGTCCCAGCATGGCCGATCAGGACAAGCTCTGGCGGCTGTTGAAGCCCGAGCGCATTGGTTGCGAACTGACCGAGAACTGGCAGATCGACCCCGAGCAGAGCACCAGCGCCATTATCGTCCATCACCCGGAGGCGAAGTACTTCAACGTCTGATCGCCCGGCGCAAGCGCCCCACTGCCCCCCCCGCGGTGCCTCCGACGTGTACACTCCCCGTCGAGTGCTCACCAAGATCCTCGACATCCCGCACACACTCCGCAGCAGCAGGCGCTTTGCCGAGATTGTTGCAACGCTCGCCCGCTTCGGACTCGACGATGCGGTCGCCGAGCTGGGCCTCAACAGGATGCTGGCCGCCCCGCTCGAGCTGGTCGGCATCAAGCGCGAGGAACGAGCCAAGGCAATGCCGCGGTCCGTTCGGCTGCGCCTGGTCCTCGAAACACTTGGTCCCACCTTCATTAAGCTCGGCCAGGTCCTCAGTACCCGCCCTGACTTGATCCCCCCGGAGTGGGCCGAAGAGTTCAAGAAGCTCCAGGACGATGCCCCCAAGCTCGATTTCAAGGTGATCAGGGAACGCCTTGAACAGCAGTTTCCCGGCCAGGTTGACGCACTCTTCCCCTGGATCGATCACGTCGCCCTTGCCGCCGCGTCGATGGCCCAGATCCACCGCGCCCGGCTCGCCGATGGCACCGAAGTCGTCCTCAAGGTCTTGCGTCCCGGGATCGAGTCCCTGACCGAGTCCGACATGGACGTGCTCCGCACGCTCGCCGGCCTTCTTGAGGGTCATTTCTCAAACCTCGGCTACAGCCCCTCAGAGGTTGTCTCCGAGTTTGCCGCCGAACTCCGAAAGGAGGTCGACCTCATCCACGAAGGTCACGCCACCGACCGGCTTCGGGAGGCCTTCGCCGACGATCCGGGCGTCGCGTTTCCGCGTGTCTATTGGGGCGCCACCACCCGGGCCGTCCTCGCTGTCGAGGAGTTCCACGGCACGCTGCTTTCTGAACTCGAGGAGGGCGACCTGACGCCGCATGAGCGGCACCTGATTGTCAAGCACGGCGCTACCGCCCTTCTCCGCCAGTGCCTCGAACTGGGGTTCTTCCATGCCGACCCACACCCCGGAAACCTCTTCGCCCTTCCCCGAGGCCGGATCGGGTTCATCGATTGCGGCATGACCGGCTGGCTCGACGACCGCACGATGGTGGCCCTGGCCGACCTTGTCGGCGGGGTCACGCAGGGCGACCTCAACAAGGTCATCCGCGTGGTTGCAGAGCTCGGCGACGCCGAGTGGACCGTCCTCGAGTCCCGCTCCTTCCGGGCGGACGTGCGTGAGTTCGTCGCCCACTTCCAGACCTCCTCGCTCGGCCGCCTCAATATGGGGGCCATGCTCCGCGAGTTCTTCGAGAAACTCCGGGAGCACCACATCCGTTGTCCCGGCGACCTCGTACTGCTGATCAAGGCGTTGTCGACGATCGAAACGGTCGCGGCCGAACTCGATCCTTCGTTTGACCTGGTCGCCGCGGCCCGCCCTTTCGTCGAGAAGCTCGCACGTCGGCGGTACGGGGTCAAGGCCATCCGCCAACGCATGACCAATGCCGCCGTCGCCTACGCCGAACTCGCCGAGCAGATCCCCGGCGAGATCCGCCACCTTACCCGCCAGCTCAAGCGCAACCGCTTCCAGATCCACCTCGACCACCTCGGCCTGGACAAGTTCAGCCGCACGGTCGAGCACGCCAGTCGCAATGTCGCGGCGGCGGTCACGGTCGCAGCGGTCATCGTCGCTTCCGCGATCATCCTGCGGGCCGAGGCTCAGACCATTGGCTGGGCCTTTGGCACGATCGCCCGCGTCGGATTCCTCATCGGCATTGTCCTCGCCGTTGTGATCGTCGTCCGCAACTGGCGAGTCAAGGACTATTAGTCCCGACTACCCGCCATGCGCCATGAACCCCATCATCGGGTTCCCGACGTAATGCACCGCCAGCGCTGTCGTCGCCCCCTGCTCCCCGAGCGGGCAGCCCGCAACCAGAACCACCGGTTCCCCCTGCCTCGCCCACCCGTGCGACAGCAGATCGTCGTCAACCGCTCGGTTCCACTGCGCTAGCGTCATCCCCGCCGTAACCTCCAGCCACCTGGGCGTTACGCCCTTGAGCAGCGCCATTCTCCGCGTCTGCCGCTCATCGCTTGAGTACGCCAGGATCGGTATGCAGGAGTCGTACTGACTCAGGTACCGCGCGGTCCCACCCTTCTGCGACCAGCACACGATCAGGATCGCTCCGATATCCCGCGCAATCTGGCACGCCCCGTGCGCCAGGGCCGCTGTGCGGTACCTCGATTCCACCAGCCTCCTCGGCGGTGTTGGCGCCACTGCCGCCGCGACCACCTGTCGCTCCGCCGCCTCCACAACGCGACGCATCGTCTCAACCACCAGGTCCGGGTGCTTCCCTACCGCTGTCTCCCCGGAGAGCATCACGGCATCCGCGCCGTCGAAGATGGCGTTGGCCACATCGCTCACCTCCGCCCGGGTCGGCGTTGCCGATTCGATCATCGATTCGAACATCTGGGTTGCCACGATGCAGGGCTTGCCCCACTCAGCCGCCTTTGCCACCAGACGCTTCTGCACCTCCGGCACCTCGACAAGGTCAAGCTCCACCCCAAGGTCGCCGCGGGCCACCATGATCGCGTCCGCCGCCTCGACGATGCTGTCGATCTCCCGCACCGCTTCTGGCTTCTCGATCTTCGCCACCACCGGGATCAATGCCCCTTCGCCCCGCGCATCGGTCGCATGGTCCACCGAGCACATCCCCGCGAGTCGCTGCCGAAGTTCCACGATCTCCGCGGCGCGCCGGACAAACGACATCGCCAGGAAATCAAGACCCTGGTGTACGGCCCACTCCACGCACTCCCAGTCCCGCGCCGTGATCGCTCCCGCGCGGACCCTGGTATCAGGCAGGTTGATCCCTTTTCGACTTGTGATCCGCCCACCCACCGTGACCCGGCACGTCAGGGCTCCCGTGGGACCCCGCCCGACGGCGAGCATCCGGATCATCCCGTCGTTGATCAACACCCGATCACCCGGCTCGACATCCGTCACCAAACCCTCAAACGGGCACGCCAGCTCCACGATGCCCGCCCGGCGACCGCGGCAACGGTCTCCGACTTCGATCCTCACCTCGTCCCCCACCGCCACCTCAATCGCATCGCCATCGACCACTCCGACCCGGATCTTCGGGCCCTGCAAGTCCCCCATGATCGCGGTGGCCGTTCCCAACTCTCGCGCCGCCTCCCTGATGCTCGCGACCCGTTTGGCGTGCTCATCAAGCGTGCCGTGGGAAAAGTTCAGGCGGAATACCCCGACTCCCGCCTCGATCAGCCGCTTCACCATTCCGGGCGAATCGGTCGCCGGGCCCAGCGTCGCGACGATGGTCGCGAGCGTCGGCCTCACACCGGCGCGAGGCCCGCGGATAGGGTTGCTCTCCATCGTCGTACTCCCGTCTCCTGCCGTCGAACGTCCGATCAACTGCGCGGGCGAGTATTCCACAAGTCGACGACCCGCCGGTACGACTCACGGAAGAACCCTGTGTACTCGATCTTTGCCTTCGCGGCCTTCACAGGGTGACGCCACTTCTGCGTGTCCTCAGCGATCGCCTTGTAGTTCTTCTCGTTGAACTCCAATCGCTCGACGCGGCCGTCCTCGTGCACGATCGTGTGCGTCGGCATCGCAAAGAATGCCTTCTCCATCTCCTCGAGCAGGGGCCGCAACGCCGGGTCGTGTACGGCACCCTCCCGTGCCGTCAGGACCGCCCGCCACGCCTCCCGCTGCTCGTCGAGTGACTCGATCCCGAACGCCGCCATCATCGGCGCTATCGAATCACGCCAACCCCGGCTCTTGACATCCGTCGCCAGCACAAACGGATCCACCTGGTCGACAAAGTGCGGGAGGTACTCCGCATACACCCTTCGCTGCGACGGCATGCGGCGCAGCTCATACTGCAGCGGCCCCATGCGCTCGCCGTCGGATCCAACGGGGTTGTTCGCTGATCTCGGGTCGTGCCTCGACGGGAGTTGCCACAACAACTGTGCCTCTTCCGTCATACAGAACTCCACGAACCTCCGCGCGAGCTCCGGGCTCGGGCCACCGAGCAGAACCGAAACCGGGTCTGCGTCGATATACACTGCCCCCTTGGGGTCGACATACCCCACGCGGCCGCTCCCCGCTGCCTCCCCGGGCCGCAGCACGGACTGCGCCTGCCCTCTCCCGTAGAAGTCAATGCTCAGGCCCGCCGCCGCATCCCCCGCGGCCACATCCATCGGGGGCTTGGTGGACGAACTCGCGAAGTACCTCGCGTTGGCGCTCAGCTCGCGAAGGGTCCGCCACCCCTTCTCCCAGCCGCCATTATTCAGAATCGATTCATACGTCGTTGTCACCGACCCGCTCAGGCGTGGGTCCGCGAGGGCGATCAGCCCCGCGTACCTCGGATCGGTCAGATCGGCGAACGTCTCGGGCTCTGCGACCCCGATTTCCCTTAACACGTCCCGGTTGTACACGATTCCAAATCCGGAGAGAGCGGTCCCGAGCCAGTACTGCTCCGGGTCGTACAGCGTCTGCGTGCCGACCGCGTTCTCCCCGAACCACTCATCGAATTGTGCCCGCGAGAACCCCGCAGGCACCGACATTGGGAACTTCAGTGTCACTGCTACTGCACCCGGGCCCGGCGCCTCCACCGACACTCCCCGCTTGAGCTTCGTGTGTTCGTAGGACCCGCCGCCGAGCATGAGATCAAACCCGACGGTCCCCGGGGGAGCTGCTGGCGTTCCGTCCGCAACGCTCACCTGGCCGTGCTTCGCCGCGGCGATGTACTGGGCCTCGAGGAGTTTCAGGATCTCGCTCGTCCCGCCGACCGCACGCCAATCAACCCGCGCCGGCGAGCCGTGCACGCGCTGATGCCACCGCGAGAACGCTTCGCCGAACTCCGATCGGATCTGTTCAACGTGCGGTGTCACAATGATCACTGCAGGCGCCTCGCGCCCCGCATCCGCGGCCGCCTCACCTCCAGTCCGCTGGGCTCGCACCAAGAATGGCACACCCAAGACGACGACGAACGCCAGGATGATCAGGACTCGCACGGCTCTCATGGCCCCAGTCTATCGATCCGGCCGCCGCCGGACCCCGGCCGCACCGATCCCTACGCTCCATCTATGCCCAGCAGGCCCGCGGTCGCCGACTCGACGTCCCACTCAAGTGCCCCCGTCGCGATCATCACCGGCGCCGGCTCGGGCATCGGGCAGTGCGCCGCATTACGTCTTGCCGAGCTCGGCTACCGGCTCGTGCTGGTCGGTCGCCGCCTGGAACGTCTCGAGCACACGATCGAGTTGCTGCCCCCCGGTCCCGCCGAGGCCTGCGCCGTCGCCGCCGACCTCTCGTGCGGCCCCGCTGCATCGCAAGCCGTCATCGCTGCCGCGATCGAGCGATTCGGGCGGATCGACACGCTTGTCAACAACGCTGGTGCTGCCCCTCGCCATCCCATCCCCGGTCACACCGCCGAAGAGATCGAGCAGACATTCCAGCTCAACTCCGTCGCTCCCGCGTGCCTGATCGCCCTCGCGTGGCCCCACCTTGCCGCCGGCCGCGCCGGCTGCATCATCAACATCTCGTCGATGGCCAGCACCGATCCCTTTGACGGGTTCTTCGCGTACGCGGCGACTAAGGCGGCCGTCAACATGCTTGCGCACGTCGCCGCGAAGGAGGGCAGGGAGGCCGGGATCCGCGCGTTTGCCATCGCCCCCGGCGCGGTCGAGACCGAGACGCTGCGGGCACTCTTTCCGCCTTCCGTCGTCCCACGCGGGCAGTGCCTCTCGCCCGGCGACATCGCCGACGTCATCGTCGACTGCATCACCGGCAAGCGCGACGCCCAGAACGGGACGACCATCTTCGTCTCAGCGGCCAAGGGGAACTCCTAGCCGCGCTACTGCTTCCTCCCCACCGCAAACCCGCGGCACTCCACGATCTTCGTCGGCTTGTGCATCAACTTCCAGCCCTTGACTCGCGGCCAGCCGGCCGCCTTGATCAGGCCGCACATGCACGCCACCGTCGGCGACCACCAGTTCGAGTCGTTGCTCGCGAACTCCTTCCCCGGATAGAACTCGGCCACCATCTGGTCACCCGGGTACCCCTGCCCTATGCCGCCGCGGTACGGGCTCAGATCGTCGCACACCGCGCTCTCGACATAGATGTCGCCGGTGCACACCGTGCTGAGCTTGTCCAGGGCCAGCAGCGGATGCCGCAGGTGGTACAGCGTCCCGAAGAAGAACACGACATCGAACATCCCCAGCTGTTCTGGCGACACGTCGTACACCGACAGCTCGATCCGCTTGCAGCGGTCCTCCCCGTACCCAAGGGCCTCGCGGCAGAAGTCGAATGAATCCCACGCGCGACGCGCCCCGGGTCCCAGGAACCCCAGTTGATCGGAGAAATCGTCGATCGCTACGGCCTCGCTCGCCCCGTGCCGAAGCGCTTCGAATGTCCAGTACCCGTCCCACGCCCCGACGTCGAGCACCCGCTTCCCGCTCAGGTCCTCCGGCACGCCGTGGGCCTTGGCATCCTGCGGCGCCCATCCCGGCGTCAGCACGCCTTCGGCCAGCCGGATCCGGTGGTACCAGAACGGAAACTCCGCGATCCGCTTCTTGAGGGCCTCGGCGTCCATCGATCTCTCCTCGGGATTCAGGCCGGCAGCCGCCGCCGGAGCCGCGGATCTACCTCGCGCCATCCCACGTGCTCTTGAGGTGCAGTTCCTTCAACTGCTCCTCCGTCACTCCGCTCGGGGTTCCCGTCATCAGGTCCGCGCCGATCTGCGTCTTCGGGAACGCGATCACGTCGCGGATATTCTCCGTGCCGCACAGGTGCATGATCAGCCGATCGAGTCCGAACGCGATCCCGCCGTGCGGCGGAGCACCGTACTTCAACGCATCGAGCAGGAACGAGAACTTGGCCTTCGCCTGCTCGGGCGTCATCCCCAGCAGCGAGAAGACCTTGCTCTGCACCGCCGGGTCGTGGATACGCACCGACCCGCCCGCGATCTCCGACCCGTTGCACACGATGTCGTACCCCGCCGACACGATCCCGCCGATCGTCTCAACGTCGTTCACATCCGCCGACACGAACGCGTCCCGCTGATCATCCCGTGGCGCGGTGAACGGGTGGTGCATCGCCACCCACCGGTTGGTCTCCTTGTCCCGCTCGAACATCGGGAAGTCCACGACCCACAGGAACTTCCACGCCTTCCCCCACTCCGGTACCAGGCCCATGTCCCGCGCGACCTTCTGCCGCAGTTCGCCGAGCGCCTTCACGGCCACGTTGTACGAGTCCGCCGCGAAGAGCACGGTGTCCCCCGCCTGCAGCCCGAGCCGCTCGATGAGGTTTTGCTTCACCGGCTCGAGGAACTTGGCAATCCCCGTTTCAAGCCCGGCGGCTGTCAGTTTCACCACCGGCACTCCGCCCGCCCCGAACGTCTTGACGAACTCGCCGTACCCGTCCGTGACCTTGCGCGTCAGCTTCTCCCCGCCGCCGGGCACCCGGATCGCCCGGACTACACCCCGGTTGCGCAGCCCCTTGTTCTTCTCGAGGGCCTCGCGGAACACCTTGAACTCGGTTTGACCGGCAAGGTCCGAGACGTCCACGATCTCCAGCCCGTACCGCAGGTCTGGCCGGTCGATCCCGTACCGGTCCATCGCTTCGCGGTAGGTCATCCGCTGCAGCGGCGGCACCTCGATCCCGAGGACCTCCTTCCACAGCCGGCGCACAAACCCCTCCATCACCTCCATTACATCGTCCCGCTGCACGAAGCTCATCTCCAGATCGATCTGGCTGAACTCCGCCTGCCGGTCCGCACGCGGATCCTCATCCCGGAAGCACCTGCAGATCTGCATGTACCGGTCGGCCCCCGCCACCATCAGGATCTGCTTGAACAGCTGCGGGCTTTGTGGCAGCGCGTACCACGTCCCCGGCTGGTGCCGGCTCGGCACCAGGAACTCCCGTGCCCCCTCCGGCGTGCTCTTGTAGAGAACCGGCGTCTCGACCTCAAGGAACCCGTTCTCGTCAAAGTACCGCCGCGTGACCTGCATCACGCGGTGACGCATTCCGAGGATCTGCTGCATCCGACCCCGCCGTAGATCGATGTACCGGTGCTTCAGCCGCAACTCCTCGTTCGGCAGCGACTGCCCGTCATCCGGCAGGAATGGCGGGTTCTCCGTCTTGTTCAGCACCCGCAGCGACGAAACCACAACCTCCACCTTTCCCGTCGGCAGCTTCGGGTTCTCCCCACCCTTGCGGATCCGCACCTCGCCCGTCGCCGCGAGCACATCCTCGTTGCGGAGCGAGTCCGCGGCGTCCAGCACCGCTTGCGGCGCATCCCCCTTCTCGAACACCAACTGCGTGATGCCGTGCCGGTCGCGCAGATCGATGAAGATCAGCCCAGTCCCGTGATCGCGGTAGGCCTTGACCCATCCGCACACCGTCACCGACTTCCCGACGTCCGTGTCCCGCAGCTGCCCGCACGTGTGTGTCCGCCTGTAGCTCGACATGCCGATCCTTTCAGGGATCCGTCAACCAGCCGTTTGCCGTACAAATCACCCAGCGCCCCCTTTGGCGAGCAGTATACGGCGATCCAGGCCCACCGCGCCCGTGCCCGTTCAGGTCTCGCAAACTCTGATCATTTTCCCTTGCCCTCCCCTCCGGTCCGGGTTATATTGACCAAGTCATCTGCCCGCAACGGTGGGTTTCTCGGCCCACTTGTCCCATCCGGCACAGTCGTTTGGGGTTGCGGAGATGAAGAGAGAGAAATAGAGAGGGTTCGCACCGGTCTGTCCCCGGTGTGTCGCGAGTTTTTTCTTCGCGGAGACCCACAATGTCCACGGCTCTCTCACGCCGCGCGTTCGTTGTTGCATCGATTCTCCCCCTTACCGTCGGATCCGTAACGTCGCTGACGCAGGCCGAAACGATCTACGGCGTCACGATGCAGAACTTCTTGATGTCCTTCGACAGCGCTTCGCCGAACAACCTCAACTTCGGCGTGCAGATCACCGGTGTCCAGCCCGGTGAGCTGATCATGGGCATCGACTTCCGCCCCTCCAACAGCGTGCTCTACGGGCTTGGCAGCCAGAACCGGCTCTACACGATCAACACCTCGACAGGCGTTGCCACCGCGGTCAACAACCAGCCCTTCGCCCCGCCCGCGAACGGCGTCGAGTTCGGCTTTGACTTCAACCCGGTCGCCGATCTCGCCCGCGTCGTCTCCGACGTCCAGCAGAACTTCCGCCTCAATCCCAACACCGGCGCCGTCGCCGGCACCGATTCGAATCTTGCCTACATCTCGGGCGATCCCAACTTCGGGGTCGATCCCAGCGTCATGGCCGCCGCGTACACCAACAACGTCGCCGGCGCCCAGGCCACCACGCTCTTCGTTCTCGATTCCCGCCTCAACACCCTCGCCCGCGTCGGCTCGATCGACGGCACTCCGATCAGCCCCAACGCCGGCCAGCTCAACACCATCGGCCCTACCGGAGTCGATTTCGTTGAGATGGGCGCCTTCGACATCTCCGGCGGCACCGGCATCGCGTACGCCGCCCTCCTGGCCACCAACTCCTCCCAATCCGGCCTGTACACCATCAACCTCGCTACCGGTGCTGCCACTCTCACGGGCACCATCGGCGGCGGCCTGTTCATCCGCGATATCGCTGTGATTCCCTCCCCGGGTTCGCTCACGCTGCTCGCAGTGGGTGGCTTCCTCGCCATCCGCCGCCGCCGCTGAACCCGCGGCTGGCCAGTCGTTTTCTCACTCTCAAGCCGCGCCGGCGTAGTTGCCGACGCGGCTTTTCTTATGCGTCATGCCCTTCGTCCAGGTGCACGTCCATCAGCAGCACATCGAGAACCCGCCCGAACTTCTCCCCGCACCGCCGGAGCGTCCCCACATCCTTGAACCCCAGTCTGGCGTGCATCCGGTTCGATGCCTCATTCGGCTGCGAGATCCGTGCCACCACCACCCGCACCGCCTTCCCCTTCCTCGCCCGCTCCAGTACCTCCCGCAGCAGACGCTCCCCGATCCCACGCCCTCGCCAGGCCTGGTGCATGTACACCGAGCACTCCGCCGTCCGCCGATACGCGGGCCTCACCGACCACGCCGACAATCCCGCCCACCCGATCACGGTTCCCTCGGCCACGGCAACCAGCAGCGGGTACGCGCCCGCGCCGAACGCGGCGAACCACGCCGCCCGCTCTTCCAGTGTCTTCGGGACCGTCTCGAACGTCGCCGTCCCGTGCAGCACCTCGACGTCGTAGATCGCGAAGATCCCGGCCACATCCGCGGCCACCCCCGCCCTGATCCGCACGCCGTCGGCGCTCCTGCCGCTCACCACGCGATCTCCGCGCCGTCGTAGTTCAGAAACCGCCCGGTGTCCGCCGGCCGCAACCTGTCGATCACCGCCAGCATCGCCTCGGCGCTCTGCTCAGGGCTCAACGGAGCCTTTTCGCCTCCCATATCCGTTCTCACCCACCCGGGGTGCACGACCACGCAGATGAACCCCTCGCCGGCCAGTTCGTGCGCCTTCGACCTCGTCAACTGGTTCAGAGCCGACTTGCTCGCCCGGTAGGCATACGACGATCCGCCCGTGTTCCCGCTGATCGACCCCAGGGCGCTCGTGATGTTGACGATCACCCGGCGCTCCCCGGCCCGCAGGCTCTCCATCACCGCCGCGCTCACCAGCATTGGCGAGAAGGCGTTCACCATGAACACCCGGTGCATCTCCGCCGCGGTCAGGTCGCCGACCCGCTTGAGCCCCGACGACACCCCCGCGTTGTTGATCAGTACGTCGATCGCCGTCCCCTTCAGCGATTCCCCTAGCGCACGGATCGACGCCTCATCCCCGGCATCCAGCCGAACCACCCGCTGCGCCACCCGCTTCAGCGCGGCCGCCGCATCCACATCCCGCGCCGTCCCGATGACACGGTCGCCACGCTCGGACAACTGCCGCGCCAACTCGAGGCCGATCCCTCGGTTCGCTCCCGTCACCAGGTAAGTCCGCGCCACGCACTCCTCCTGCCCCCCATTCCCCTCTCCGTTCCCTATTCCCCCCGCTCCGCGTAGTGCGAGATCGATCGCACCACCTTCCCCGCATCGTCAAAGAAGAAGACCTCCACCGCCAGATCGCCGGACATCCGCTGGTACACCAGGTTCACCGTCTCCACCCCCACGCCCACGTGCATCGGGTTGAACCTCAGGGTCGGGTTCTTCTCGATCGCCCGCGCGAAGTACTCCCGCACGGTCCCTTTCCCCTTGAGCGCCCGGCACTCCGGGTCGCCCGTGTACCTCGCGATGTAGGGCGATGAGTGCTCGATCCCTTCCGCGTACAGCGCCATGATGCCGTCCAGGTCGTGCGCGTTCCACGCGCCGTACCACGCCGCCGCGAATCCGTGCGCCTGCTCGGCCGTCATCTTCATGATTTGAGCGTATCCCCACGCGCCCAGGCCGGCTCACGTCCCACGCCGCGTCGATCCGCAGCGGACCGGGTAGAGTCCCCACCCATGCCCCCCTTCCACCCCCTCACCCCCATCGCACCCTGTCCCACCCGGCCCACGCGGCCCCGGCGCATCGCCCGCTCTCTCGCCGCCCGCGCGTACATCGCGATCATCGGCCTCGCCTTCGCCGCGGCGATCGGCGGGGCTTCGCTCCAGCCCCGCGGCCTGCCGGATGGGCCCACGTGGGGCCGCGGCAACTTCCAGCCCACGGCCGCCAACACGGTCTTTGCCACGGGAGATGGGTGCTCGCTGTGCCACAGCGCCTCGCCTTCGGCACGGGCCCTCTGGTCGCCGACGGGCGACGATGTCTCCCCCCACGGCCTGTGGAAGGCCACCCTCATGGCCCATTCCGCCAAGGACCCCTATTGGCGAGCCCAGGTCGCCAAGGAGACCGCCCGCAACCCCGCCAAGGCGGCGGACCTCGAAGCCCTCTGCCTCCGCTGCCACGCCCCGATGGGCCACCACACGAACCTCATCGCCGGCCAGCCGCCCCTGCGCCTCGCGGACGCCACCTCGCACCCGCTGTACTCCGACGGCGTCTCGTGCACCGTCTGCCACCAGGCCCAGCCTGATGGGCTCGGCACGGAGGCCCGTTTCAGCGGCAACCTGGAGATCAAGCCCGGCCGCCAGATCTTCGGGCCGTACCCCGACCCCGGCGGCCAGCCCATGATCGTGCACTCGGCCTTCACCCCCACCCACGGCGAGCACATCCGCTCCTCCGCCCTCTGCGCCTCCTGCCACACCCTCCGCACCGAGCACACGGGGACGCGGTTCCCGGAGCAGTCCCCCTACCTCGAATGGCGCAACAGCATCTTCAGCGATGAGGCCCAGGCGACCGCCGACTCGCGCTCCTGCCAGGAGTGCCACATGGCCGACGTCGGCCCGATGCGCGTGGCCCGCAACCCCGCCGGCGCCGACTTCAATCTCGCCACTCGCTCCCCCGTGCGGGCCCACGCCTTTGTTGGGGGCAACGCCCTGATGCTCGACATCCTCCGCACCAACGCCGCCGACCTGGGCGTCACGGCCCCGGCCGCGGACCTGGAACGCATGGCCCGGGCCACGCGGGCCCAGCTCTCCCAGCGGACGGCGACGATCGAACTCCAGAACATCCGCCGCGAGACGGCCCCCGACGGCCGCCGATGGCTGGTCTTTGAGGCTCTCATCACCAACCTCACGGGGCACAAGTTCCCGACCGGCTACCCCGCGCGGCGGGCGTGGGTGCAGGCGCAGGTCCGGGACGGGCGGGGGACGATCTTCAACTCCGGCGACACGGATGAGTCCGGGCGGCTCAGGAACGTCGCGGATGAACTGGCGATCCCCCACTACGACGTCATCGATTCCCCCGGCCAGGTCGCGGTGTACGAGATGGTCGCGGCGGACCCCGCGGGGGCGCCGACCACGCACCTGTCGGAGATGGCGACGCGGCTGAAGGACAACCGGCTGCTCCCGGCGGGGTACCGCCCCGACGGCCCGCACGCGGAGGACACCGCCCCCATCGGCGTGCAGGGCGATGCGAACTTTCAGGGGGGCTCGGACCGCGTCACCTACCGGGTGCCGCTGGCTGATGAGGCCGGTGGGCGGTTGACGATTGTGGCGTCGATCTGGTACCAGCCGATCCCACCCGCCTGGGTGGCTCCCCTTCGCTCCCTCACGATGAACAGCCCCGAGGCCGCCGCGTTCGTGCGGATGTACGATGCGGCGAAGCCGAAGCCGGAGCAGGTGGCGATCACGGTTGCGTTTGATCACCCCTAAGCCGCCGCGGCGCCTTCGCGTCGCCAATGCAACTCCGGCCATTGTGTGTTCCACACCGTGGCACTGCTGTTGAGAGACACTCTCACTTGCACATTGTGATTGACACGCAATAACTCCTGCGGATAATCGCTTCACGTTCAGGAGTTCACGTATGCAGGCACGGCAACACATCTTCCTTTGACCCGTCGCCGCCGGTCGGCCTCGGGCCGATCGAGTGAAGCACCCACGTTTTCCCCAATATTTCGAGCCCTTTTCTCGCGTCCCGCCCGTGTTGGCACTCGCGCGCCCTTTGCGCTGATGGCACCCCGCCATCAGCCTCGGTCGCGCTCGGGCCAGCGCCCTGGCGGGCCCCACCTTTCACCCCGTGACCACAATGATCGACTTCTTCAACAACCTGTTCACCCAGGTCCCGCTCCTCCAGGGCGGCCTTGCCATCATGGTCGCCGGCTGGGTCGGCTACCAGTGCCGTGCGCTCCCCGAGCGACTGTGGGCCTTCGCCCGCCTGTGGACGACCCGCGTCGTTCATGTCCGCGACACCCACCCGCACTACGAGGCCTGGCTCACCATGCTGACGGAAGGCTCCGTCCGCAACGGCGGCCCGCGCACCCTCGAACTCCGGGTCCAGTGGGACCCCGATGGAAACCGTCTGTCCGCGCCGAAACTCGCGGCGGGCACGGACGTCTTCTGGGCGCGCGTGCACGGCAAGTGGTGCCACGTCACCGTGCACCGCGATGAGGTTCAGTCCAAGCAGAACCTGGCCCAGCGGTTCATGATCACGCTGGAGATCATCTGGTGCACCCGCGCCCACCTGTCCCGCATGGTGGAAGAGGTGTCGCGCCGGGCGACGGTCGTGGAACACCGGCAACTGGTGGACCTCTACAACCGCTTCGGCTCGTGCACCACGGTGAAGATCCCCAAGCGCGATCCCGGCACGCTCTGCCTGCCTCCCGGCGCCTTCGACTCGGTCGAGACCCGGCTGCGCGAGTTCCTCGGCGCCCGCGAGCAGTACGAGTGGGCGGGCCTTCCCTGGCGTTTCGGCGTGCTCCTCTCGGGGCCGCCGGGCACCGGGAAGACCTCGCTGGCCCACGCCCTCGCTTCGCGCCTGGACCTGCGCATCGCGGTCATCACCCTGGCCGACCTTGAGAGCGACCAGGAACTGGTGGATGTGTTCCGGAACGTGGAGCAGCAGGCGATCGTCCTCATCGAGGACATCGACTGCGCCTTCCGCCAGCGCGACGGCGGCGGCGAGGCGGCCGCGGGGATCTCGTTCTCGGGGTTCCTCAACTGCATCGACGGCGTGCTGGCGCCGCACAACGGCCGCATCCTCGTGATGTCGACCAACCACGTGGACCGCCTCGACCCGGCCCTGATCCGGCCCGGACGAGTCGATCTGCACGTCGAGGTCCCGTACCTGGCCCGGCAGGACGCCACGGACTACGCGGACCGGATCTTCCCGCACATCGCGGCCCGGCACGATGTGGTGAACGATGTGATGGCGCTCGATCATCCGACCCCGGCGGTGCTGATCAACCGTCTGACCCAGCAGCGGTGGCACAAGCCGCGGCTGGGCGCGGGGACGGAAGCGATCGCCCCAGAGAGCAGACACCCGGCGCGGACCTGAAGAGGCCCGCGCCGGCTTCCCCCTTCCTCCCTTCCCCCCACCCCCCCCGCAGCCGCGTTCGTGCGGATGTACGATGCGGCGAAGCCGAAGCAGGTGGCGATCACGGTTGCGTTTGATCGAGGGGAGGCGGGGCCGAACTGAAGTCCTTCGTCTGCGGCCGGGTCCTCCCCTTGTCCTCTTGGAGTGCTCGATGCGCCCGGTCAAACGCGGCCGAAAGATCGTGATCCTGCGAGGCCTGGCTGCGGTCGCGGTGCTCGGCGCTGCGGTTTGGCTCTTTACCCTCACGCCGATGTGGCGGCACCGTTCGATTCGATTCGAGTCGGGAGCGTGGAAGGCCGCATCCGGAGCGTTCGACGATGACTCGATCCGCCAGCGAATGGTGGACGACCTGCTCCGTTCAAAGCGCCTCGTGGGCCTCTCGCGGTCGGAGGTGGAGTCGCTGATCGGCCCGCCCGCCGTCACTGAGTATTTCGGCGGCTACGACATGGTGTATCTGCTCGGTCAGGAGCGGTCGAGTTACTTTGCGATCGATTCCGAATGGCTTGCAATCACGCTCGACGGCGCGGGCCTCGTGATCGATGCTCGGCTCGTAACCGACTAACGTCGCCCCCCTCCCCCCGGCCCCCAAGCGGCCGCGTTCGTGGTGCGGAGTGCGATGGGAGTCAAACGCCTCTCCATCAAGCCTTCAGGATCAGTCGCCCGGCGGATCTTTGGGCGGCACTGCTGGCGCCGGTGGAAACAGCTCTCTCAGGCCAGCAATCTTCTGCATTGTCTGCATCCACAAACGCGTGCTTTCAGAATCCCTTAAAGGCCCGCTAAGGCTGTCCAATGTTTGCTTGAGGCGATGCACATCGGCATTGCGAGTCGGCTGCATTATGTTCTCGAGTGCCAGCAGTACCGCTGGGTCAATCTTGCGCGGACCCTTCGCCGCCTCCTTGGCAGCTACTTGGGCCTCTCTCACTTCTTCAACGGCCTCGGCAGATACAGGCTGGGAGAACTGCTTGGCTGCGAACTCAACGAAGCGCTCCGGCTTGTACATGTGAAATGGGCTGGCAGTCATCGCTACGATCTCGCCGACGAGCGCCGGATGAGGTCCAACAGTTTCGCCTCCCACTTCCCTCCACCAGTCTTTCTTCGCGTCGTCCGTCACGAAGATCACCGGCGGCTTGTGCTTCCGCACGTGTTCGAGCAACTCCATCCACACAAAGAGGTCCCCCCACTTCCGCTCATCTGCCTTCTTGTGGTCCTCAAAACCAGGAGGGATACCGCGGCGATATCGTTCCTCGCCCTCTTTGGACCATGCGTCCTTCTTTGCTGTGTCGGGCATCGCGCCCACGCGACCATCGTAGATACTGGTAATCTGGTCGAGGATCGGGTCCTTGCGGCGCAGAGCGTCAAGACCGTCGGAATCGGTCGTGATTTCCATGCGCAGCTTCCCGACTATCTCCTTCAGCCTCGTCTGCAGCTCGCTGCTGACAAATGGGTGTCGCCTTGTCTGGTCAAGACCTTGCACTAGGCTGTCAAACTGCTTGAGGAAGTCCTCACAGCTCTTTCGCTCCTCGCGAATCAGCCCAAGGCGATTGCGGTGGTACTCCATCGCAACTTGATAAGGAATCCAAAGACGCTCTTTGAGCTTGTCCAGGAGTTGAAGCAGCTCATCCCTTGCCGGAGTCGAGTATCGGTAGAGGTTTAGCAGCACGTTGGCGTCAAGGACGATTAGGCCCTTCTTCCACAGCACCTTGAGTTCGGCCGCGGTCGGAGGGTAATACCCAATTAGACTCTTCCGCATTCGCAAAGCCTCCACAGGTCGACAGCATATGCGACCTTGGTGGGCAACGCTGACGGCTGAAGAAGTCTTCTGGGGTTGGAGGTGCCGGAGGAAGGGGCCTCCCCTTCCTCTGGCATTCGCGGACCCTCCCCGCGCCTCTCGGTGAACGCGCGCACGCCTCTCGTGCATCGGTGAGCGAGCCTTGTTCATTGATGAGAAACCGTTCTTCACCGATGCGCGCGATATCCCACGACGGCCCGGCTCAGCCTCGAAGGAGGCGAGCTGGAGCCGGCTCTGTTTTCGTTCATTCTCTGCCCTCCCTCTATGGCCTGTCATCACGGGGGGAAGGGTCGGGAGAGCAGGTCTGCGGGTTCCATGGGAACGTTGAACGCCGGCTCGTAGATTGTCACGGTCTCGTCTTCAAGCGGTTCGTCGGCGGCGGAGTTGGCGGCGGTTTGGGCCGCGCGGATTCGATTCCCCGGCGGCGGTGGCGGCAGGGAGTGTCGCGGCTCCACTACCCGGCGGATGAACAGGTGCGTAGCATCGATCCAGACCTGCTCCTCGAAGCCGGGGCCGAGGTGGGGGCGCGAGAGGCCGATCACGATGCAGTTCTGCGATGCGGCTTCTGCGTTGCGGACGATCCTTGCGGGCCCGGGCGGACTCGCGCTGCGCTGTGCGGCCAACTCGGGCATGAGCAACTCTGGCACGCGGAGGGATGTCCCGAGCGATACGCCCGCGGCCGCTCCGAGCGCGCTGTGGAGCGTCTCGGCGTCCTCGAGTGGTGGGCGGATCGACCACCGGCGCCTCGCTCGTCCGTTCTCGATCCAGGTGGCATAGTGACCCCACCGGCTCCGGGCGATCCAAGGGTGGTACTCGAAGAGGAATCCGCCGGGACGCACGAACCGCGTCGAGAACCGCTCGCTGCAGGTCCATTGCCGGCGCGGGCTGTGCATGGTCGAGGTGACCACGCCCGTGTCCCTGTACGACTGGCAGCCCGCGTAGGCCGCGGCCACCCGTGCAAGGATCTGCTCTGCTTCGTCGAGCATTAGATGCTCGCCCAATCCGGGGACGGGCGCGGGAGTTGTGGCCTGAGAAGTGCCGAGGGGCGGACTCGAACCGCCGACCTCCGGGTTATGAACTCGACTGAAACCCCTAGAAACACAGGAGAAGTGGCGTCCCCCCAGCACTGGCACCAGCAATCGAGTGACGATGCTATGCCAGTCGGTGCCATCGAGGCATGGGTGGCAGCATGCACGGTGGTACTCCCATCCTCGATCTCAGCAGGGATCGCGCGATTGGCAGCGCCGTCGCGGCGCCCTCGAACAGATGATTGACTGCTCGGTCGCTGCACCGTGAAGCCACATGCGCTGAGCCAGCCAGGCGAAGCCGCGGAAGTTGTCGGGCTTCTTGTCGTAGCGTGTGGCGACGCGGCGGGAGCGTTTGATGGCGCCGAAGAACCGCTCGATCACGTTGCGGTGCTTGTATCGCGCCCGATCGCACCGCTTCTTTCCGCGGCGGGTCGGGTTGGGACGGATGCACGCCGCGCCCGTGTTGTCTCGGATGGTGCGGCGGATCGCGTCGCCAGCGCCGCTCACGGCCGCGTGGAGCTTGGTCGTCCATCCGCCGCGGGCAACGCCTCAGGTCCGCGTCGCCCAGCGCTTCGCCCAGCCGGGGCCACACGCCCGCAACGCACCAGCGATCGAAGCGTCGCCAGATCGCGTTCCACTTGCCGAAGCGTTCGGGCAGATCTCGCCAGGGGATGCCGGTCTTGGCGACGTAGTGCACGGCGTCGAGGAACAGGCGGTTGTCGTCGCCGTGGCGGCCGCGAGCACCCTCACGCCCCGGCAACAACGCCTCCATCCTCGGCCACTGCTCGTCCGTGAGTTCGTGCCGCCGGCCGCATGACATCCCTCCTTCGAAATCAATGGAACCACCCGTTCCATCGAACTCCAAGGCCAAATGTCCACACGACCTAGGGCGACCGGAGGTTGCCCTGCCGAGTTGAATCGTCCCACAGCACGACAGGGTCGCTGTCGAGCCCATCGAGCACGACTGCGGTCGCTCCGAGGGCACTGCCAAGTCGGCTGCAGAGGCCGCACCAGTAATGTGCTAGGTCGCGGAGTTTTCGTGGCTCTAAGCCCGTCCTGAGGGGCTGATTGTCCAAGATCACATCTGCATTCAATGTGTCGCTCGGGCCGAAGCGAAGGAGAACACGGAACTGCAGGTCGCCGGCAGAACACTCGAGCGTCGGTGTATCCTCGCGGCTTCGCCGCGAAAGTTCCATCGCCTCCCCCGAAACTTCGCTACCCGCTACCGTTGCACGCACGGACCGACAGAATCTCCCTACGGCCTGCACCAAGTCTTGGTCGCGGCACATGCACCGGCGAAGTAGAATGTCCAGAGAACTTGAGGAGGCGACCCCAGCGGCGGCCTCCGCAATCATGCGGGGCACAACCTGCGCGGCCACGACCGATTGGCCGCGGTAGAGCTGATTTGGTCGGCTACTACCCGGAGTCCATCCAAGAGGATACCGGTCGACCGACGCTGACGGGCTTGCACGTTATGCGGGATGCTCCCGGGTAGCCTCCAAACACAAAAAACCCCTGCGATTGCAGGGGTTCTTCATCAAGTGGAGCGGAGGAGAGTCGAACTCCCGACCTCATCATTGCGAACGATGCGCTCTACCAACTGAGCTACCGCCCCGGGTTTCGCCTACCGGCCGTTGGGCCCGTCGGCGGATGTGGAGGCAAGTATACCCACCGCACTCCCCCCCTTCTGCCGCGCACCGCGCGGCGGGCCATCCCTTGGGGAGGGGGTACCCCCTCCACCTCCACCCGACCGGCACCTCAGCCCTCCGCTCGTTCGCTGTGGTACAATCTCTATTGAGGATACATTCTCAATAAGCAACGGGCCCGCGAACCATGATCAGACTCCGCCTCCTGCTCATCCCGCTCGTCGCCGCGTGCATGCTCATCGCCGGCGCTTCCGTTCGCGAGGAGCCACCCGAGCCCGCGCCCATCAAGGCCGTGGTGACGGTGGCGCCGCTCAAGGGGCTTGTTGAGCCCCTGTTGCCGCCGGGGTCGACCGTCGAGATGCTCATCCCCCCGGGGGTGAGCGAGCACGGCTACGAGATCCCGCCGTCGAAACTCGCCCTGCTCGCCAAGGCCGACCTGGTCGTCTACGTTGGCCTCGGGCTCGAGCCGCAGGTGGAGAAGTTCCTCAAGGACAACCCGAGGCCGACTCGAAAGACCGTCTGCTTCGCCGAGGCGGTCGGCGTCAAGGCAGACCCGGCCGACCAGCACGACCACGGACCGGGCGATGCCGACCATGACCACGGGCACGACCACGCCATCGACCCCCACCTCTGGCTCGACCCGATCCTGGCCAAGCGGTTCGTCACCCATCTGGGCCTCGAGGTGGTCGATCTGCTCCTGACCCGGGCCGATGAGCCCGACCCCACGATCCGGCTCGCCTCGACCAAGGCGATGAACGCCCTGCTCGACCGCATCGACAAGGTCGACCGGGAGTACGAGCACGCCATCTCCGATGCCCGCTACAAGACCATCGTCGTCGCCCACGACGCCTTCGGGCGACTCGGCAAGCGGTACTCGCTCCGTGTTGTCCCCATCGCCGGCCTGAACGCTGCGGAGCCGACCCCCTCCGACATCGAGCGTGCGACGGCGGCCGTGAACGAGCAGGCGATCAAGGTCGTTTTCGTCGAGCCGCAGCTCTCCAAGTCTACCGCGCAGCGCATCGCCGATGCGACGGGGGCGCGGGTGCTGACGCTCGACCCCCTTGGCGACGGGGACTGGTTCGCCCTGATGTCGTCGAATCTCAAATCGATCCGGACGGCCCTGAACCCGTCCCTGAGCGACCCGTGACCCAACCCGCCGTGGAGTACGAGCAGGTCGGCTTCCGCTACCCCGGGCAGCGCGCGCCCGCGCTGGAGGGGGTGTCGCTCGCGATCGAATCCGGCGAGCGGCTGGGGATCCTCGGCCCCAACGGCGGCGGCAAGAGCACGCTCGTGAAGATCACCCTCGGCCTGCTCGCCGGGTACTCGGGCCGGGTCCGCGTGCTGGGGCGATCACCGGAGCAGGCCCGGCGCGAGGGGCTGATCGGCTACGTCCCCCAGCGCCACGACGCGGAACTCGGGTTCCCGCTCTCGGCCCGCGACATGGTCACGCACGCGGCGGCGTGGCGGATTCCCGCGTGGAAACGGGTGTCGTCGACGACCCGCTCCCGGGTCGATCGGATGCTCTCGCTGGTCGGGGCCCAGGCCTACGCCGACTCGCCGGTTGGAGACTTATCGGGCGGGCAGTTGCAGCGGGCGATGATCGCGAGGGCGCTCGTCGGGCACGGCGACCAATCGCCGGCGATCCTCGCCCTCGACGAGCCCACGGTCGGGATCGACGCCGCGGGGCAGGTGCAGTTCGCCGAGTTGCTCGCCGGGCTGCACGCCGAACTGGGGGTCACCATTCTCATCGTGTCGCACGACCTGCGGGCGATCGTCGCCGGGTGCGACCGCGTGGCGTGCCTGGCCCGGCGGCTGCACAGCCACGTCTCGCCGCGGGGCCTCACGCCGCAGGTTCTCGGCGAACTGTTCAGCCACGACGTCGTGGGCGTGCTCTCCGATGTGCATGTCCACGCGCACGCCGCCTCCGAGTGCCCGCACGAGCACGAGCATCCCCACGTCCACGCACCGACTGCCCCCCCACTCACCCAAGCGAGGATCACGCGTGCGGACGATTGACTGGCTCGCCGATCCGGCCCTGCGGTCGCTGCTTCTGCCGGGCCTGCTCGCAGGTGTGGCGATCTTCACGGCGGGGTCGGTGCTCAGCGTCTTTGTCGTTCTCAAGCGGCTCTCGTTTGTCGGGCAGGGGGTGTCGCACTCGGCGTTCGGCGGCATCGGGATCGCCGCGGTGCTGGGCCTCTTCGCCGCGCATTCGCCGAGCACCGGCGTGCTGACGCTGGCGATCGTGCTCGCGTTCTGCGTGATCTCCGCCGTTGGCATGGCGCTGGTCGGGGACCGGCGCGCGGTCCGCGAAGACACGGCCATCGGTGTGTTCCTCGTCGCGTCGATGTCGCTGGGCGCGGTGCTGCTGGCCGTCGCGAGCCGGCACGGGCGGCTGCCGGGCGCGGTCGCGTACGAATCGATCCTCTTCGGGCAGATCCTCGGGATCAGCGCCGCCGAGGCGTGGGTCGCCGCCGGGGCCACGTCGGTGGCGATTGTCGCGATCTGGTGGATCCGTCGGCCGCTGCTCTTCTGGGCGTTCGACGAGTCCGCGGCGGTCGCCTCCGGGGTTCCGGGCCGGCGATCCCGGCTGGTGCTGATGTCGCTGCTCGCCCTGCTCATCGTCATCGCCATGAAGCTCGTTGGTGTGATCCTCGCGACCGCCGTGCTGGTGCTCCCCGGCGCGACGGCGCTCAAACTCAGCCGCCGACTCTCCCGCGTGATCGCTGTCTCGATCGCCTCGTCGCTGGTGTCGTTGTTGCTGGGGGTGGCCGTCAGCCTGGAGGCGGACCTTCCCCCGGGGGCGACGATCGTCCTGGTGATGACGGGGCAGTTCGCGCTGGCCATCGGGATCAACGCCCTGGTCGGGCGGGCGGCACGCGGGGGGCGGGACGAGTTGCTGTCCGCCGGCGCGTAGAGTCTGACGACACCGCCGACGCACCCGGGGATCCGCCATGCGCAAGATCAAAGTCGAAGTCATCCTCGCCGAACTCAACCGCCTGCGGAAGGACCTCGGGGAGGACCCCGCCGACATCGAGTGGCTCGCCCTGCACCACGCGTTCTGCTTCATTTCGTACAAGACCGGGGAGTTCCAGGCGTACCTGGACCAGCAGTCCGAGAAGGGCGCGTTCGAGCAGTTCGAGGGCTGAGTCGGCGGCTCCGGGCCCACCCCAGATCCGAAGTTGCGCGGAAACTCTTGCGGAACCCCGGTCCCGGTGCGATAGTACATGTAGATGAATCGCGGACGGATCCGGTCCGACCCTGCACGAAATACGCGGCAGGAAACCGGGGCCACCGTGACGACCGGCGACGGGAACCTCCGGCGCCGGGCGATGAGCCGCGGGTGACGGCCCGCGGGGAAGAATCCCGGCGGGGACGCGTACAGGTGTCCCGACGGTTGGGGTGGTCCGTTCCAGAAAAGGAGGTGATCCAGTGACGAAAATCGACTGTACCCAGGGGCTGTGCTCTTAGCGAGCAGACCCGACGGGGCCTGCCGTCGCGCAGCCCGGGGAGCAAGACTCCTACGGCCGCCAACCTCACGGTTCGCGGCCGTTTTTCTTTGGCGATAGTGCATGCAGGATCGACGCACGACAGCGCCCGGACGACAAGCCACCCGGGCGCTGGTCTGCGATTGATTGGAAGCGCGGCCTACTGCTTCTGGCCGCCACCGTTGAGGATGAGCGGGATGAGATCGGAGTTCGGCAGGCTCAGGGCGCCCATGAGCGCCGCGGCGGCGGTCGCCTCGGCCCCGGAGGTCGTGTTGACGATCTCGATGATCCGCGTCACCTGTCGCGGTTCGAGGAGGTTGCCGTAGCGCTTGGCGCTGGAGGTGACCTTGTCGATCAGCGCGACGCGCTCGTCGCCCGAGGCGCCCATGGCCGCGTCCATGATCGCGACCTGGGCCCGCTTGTCGTTGATGTACGAAAGGACCTCGGCGATCGACTGCTTCATCTCGCCGCGGTTATCGCCCATGGCGACGATCAGCGAAGCCGTCGCGTCGCCGACGTTGAACGTCGAGGTCCCGGAGACCGCGAGGTCCCGGAGCACCCGCAGGGCGCCCGCCTTGTAGGCCAGGGCTTCTTCCTTGGAGATCGCCCCGCCGACGGCGGCCTGGATCAACTGTTCAGCGGCCTCTCCGATCTGATCGTTCGACAGGCCCGATCTGGCGATCGCCACGGAGTGGTCCCGCAGGTACCGCGGGCCGACCTCCGCCACGCCGGCGAGGTCCAGCAACGCCAAGACCGGCGTCGCGGCGAGTTTCGGTGTACCGCGGATCTGCTTGATCGTGCGGTCGGTCTGCGACGCGGGCACGGCGAGGACGACAAGGTCGACGCCCGGGGCCTCGGCGATTGCCTGCGCGGCGTCCGCCAGCGTGCTGGTGCTCACCCGAACGTCGTACCCCTTGCTCTTGAGCACCTCGGTGAGCTGCGCCTGGCGCTCCGCCGCGTCCGACTGGCTCGCGGACGTTCCGCCGGCGATGACCACTGCGTAGCGGGCGGCGGCGTCTCGCACCGCGCTGCCCAGGATGGGAACGACCTGCTCGGATCCATCGAACGCGGTGCGGGGCTGGGCCGATCCGATGACCATCGCCGCCTCGTACTGCACGCGACGGTCGGGGTAGCGCAGCGCTTCAAGGAGAGGCCGCCTCGAGCCACCCGCTTCGACCAGCCCATCGGCGCCCGCGGTCCGCTCCAGCGCGGCGATCGCGCGGCGAGCGAGCTGGGTCGCCATCGCGTCCTCGGCTCGCGCCAGCACGGCCTGCTCCGCCTCGGGTCCCGCGGCGACGGCGTAGTACATCGCATCGCGGCGACCGGCCGGGTACACGGGGTTCTCGTACCCGCCGGGGGTCTCGATCTCGCGACGGAAGTTCGCGGCGAGCCAGAGCGCCATCGCGTCGCGGTTGGCGGCGTCGAGCCTCAGGGCCGACTCGGCCTGCCGCATCGCCATCGCCTCGTGGAACAGCTCCGACCGGATCGCCGTCGGGATCAGGCCAAGCCCGGGATCGAACGACCACAGCAGCTGCTGGTCCTCGTTGGGGAACGACGTCAGGCTCGGCGACTCGGCGTAGTACCCCTCGGCGAGGTTCCGGTACAGGCGCGAGGGCGAGACGCTCGGGTCGAACTGCCCGGCGATCCGCTTCACGGCCGTCTCACAGGCGGACCGAACCGGTTGGGAGGTCGTCGAATCGTGGAGTTCGTACAGGTAGGCCAGGGCCGTGGGCGAGCCGATCTCGCCGAGCAGGCTCGCCAGGTTCTCCTGCGAGACCGCATCGAGGCCGGCCATCGCTGTCACCAGCGGGATGACCGCCTGCGACCGCAGATTGAAAATGACTGTTCGCACCTCCGCCGCGAGCACGGGGTCCGTCCGCTGCAGCAGGGCCTGGAGCAACTGCGGCATGGCGTACTCGCCGGCGGTGAGCAGCCGCTCCTGCGCCAACTGGCGCTGGCGGCCGGTGCCGACCAGCATCCCGATGTTCTTGGAGATCTCGCCGGGGTCGCGGGCCTGGTCCAGTTTGCCCCGCTCGTACGCGGCGAGGAGTTTGGCGGAGAAGGGCTCGAGGTCGGGGAATCTCCCGGCATCGATCACCGCCTTCTGGAATCGCGACGCCTCGCCGGACGACTCGACGAGCTTGGCGAACTCCGTCGGCGTCAGCCCACGATCCATTAGGGCCGCGGCGGTCGACTTGGCCTGGTCGCCCTGGTTGATCAGGACGTAGTGGATGAAATCCTTGAGCAGCCGTACGTCGTCGTTCTGAGGCTGCGCCAGTGTCGGCGTCGCGATGGTCGCGGCGGTGATGACAATGGCGGCGGACGTGCTGCGGATGAATCGAGAGTAACGGCGGCTCGGCACGGCGTGCTCCTGGCTTGCGCGACACCCACCCCGCCGGCGCTGTCGCCGACGTTCCCCGGACCTGTCCCACCCCCCCACCCTTCCCGGCCCTCCCCAGATACCCGACCCATATCCGGACTGCTCCGGCTGGGAGGGGCAATCTAGCCTGCCGCGGTGAGCAGTGTCAATCTGTGGGGTCCGATCCGCGGCGATCGCACGCGTGGATCCAGCCCTTCCAATCCAGTCCGAGAACCGGAAAACACCCCGCGCGGCTCGATTCTGCCGGTCCAGCCGTGAAGACCCTCCCGCATCTCGCCGATTCCTGAGTCGACACGGCGTTCATCGTCGCTACGACCGTGCGCCCCGACCCGGATCTTCACCCGCGAGGACGAGATGATCTCATTCGACAAAGATGTGCTGACCACCGGCGAAGTGGCGAAGATCTGCAACGTCGCCCCCCGAACGGTATCCAAATGGTTCGATTCCGGCTCCCTCAAGGGGTACCGGATTCCCGGATCAAAGGACCGCCGGATCCCGGTTGCCAACCTGCTCCGTTTCATGAAGGACTACGGCATCCCCTTCGACGGCGTCGCCGGCGGCAAGACCCGCGTGCTGGTGGTCGATGGAGAGGACGAAGTCTGCGACACTCTTCAGAAGGTCCTCAGCCAGCAGACCAACTACGAGGTTCGCTCCGCCGCGAACGGCTTCGAGGCGGGGCTGCAGTGCGAGCGGTTCAAGCCGCACGTCATGCTGTGGGATCTCCACATGACCGGCGAGTCCGATCCTCGCGATCTGGCCGACCAGATCCGATCCGATGACGACCTGCAGATGACGCGACTGATCGCGATGAGCGGCAAGCTCACCGATGGTCAGCTCCAGGGCCTTCGGACCGTCGGCTTCGACGGGTTCCTCCGCAAGCCGTTCCAGGTCCGGCAGGTTGTTGAGGCCATCGAGTCCGCGACCTCGGTCGTTCACTGACCACACTGACCCCTGCTATTGCCAAGGCCCGGCGCACGATGCGCCGGGCCTTGTTCGTTAGCAGGAGTTGAACAGTGGCCGACGCTTACTCGATCGTCGGCAGCCACGCCGCGAGCACATCGCGTGCTGCGGCCAGGTCCGTCTTATCGATCATCTCGGTCACCGTGTGGATGTACCGCGTCCCGACGACGATGCCGACGGCGCGGCAGCCCTTGGTCGCCATCTGCGCCGCCGCGCCGTCCTGTCCGCCGCGGGCGAGGATCGTCCTCTGGTGCGGGATCCGCTTTTTCTTTGCGACCTGCTCGATGTCGTCGATCAGCCGATGATCGGCGATAAACGACGAATCCATGATGTGCAGCCCGAATCCCTTGCCGAGCTGGGTCACCATCTCGTCCGCCGGTACACCCGGCGTGTCGCACGCCAGCGTCACGTCGAGGCCGACCCCGACGTCGGGGTCGACTCCGAACGCACTCGTCTTGGCCCCGCGCAGCCCGACCTCCTCCTGCGTCGTGAAGACCACGAACAGCTCGCACTCGTGGGCCGCCTTGCTCTTCTCGATCTGGCGAGTCGCCTCGATCCCGAGCCAGCAGGCCACGCGGTTGTCCATCGCCTTGGAGACCATCCGTGTGCCCAGGTCGAGGAACGGCTCGTCCATGACGACGTAGTCGCCGATGCGGACCGAGCTCTTCACCTTGTTGGCCGGCAGCCCAAGGTCGACGAGGAACTCCTTGACCTCGGGGATCTTCTTCTTGTCCTCGTCGCTGGCGATGTGGATCGGTCGTCCGCCCGGGTTCAGCACGGCCTTCAGGTCGCCGCCCTTGGTGCACACCAGGATTCGGCGGGAGAACAGGTTTCGCGTGTCGAACCCGCCCGCGGCGTTCAGCCGCACGAACCCCTGCTCGTCGATCCCCTTGACGTAGAACCCGATTTCGTCCATGTGGCAGAGCAGCATCACCCGCGTGGGCTTGCCCTTGGACGATGACTTCTTCCCGCCCTTGCCGCGCGGCGCGCGCCGGCAGATGAGCGATCCCATCGCATCGGTCCGGACCTCGTCGAACAGGCCCTTCACTTCCTTCTCGATCAGCGATCGCACGCGCTCCTCACGCCCCGGCACACCGGGCGTCTCGCACAACCGCCTGAGCAGATCAACATTCACTTCCACGCGAGGCTCCTTCACCATGCCCCCAAGGGACTCAAGTCTACCGCTCGGCACGCCGCTCGTTGCCCTCGCCCCTACGCTCAGCCATGGCCCGTGTTTCGCCCCTCGCGATCGAGCATGACTCCGCCGGCGCTGTCCTCGCCCCCTACGGGCCCGAGGGACACGGTATCGCCGTCGTCCAGGTCTATAGCGGCGTCGGCCGTGAGTACGCGGCCATCCGCAAGTCGGCTGCTGTCCTTGATCTCCCGCATCGCGCTGTCCTGCGGGTATCCGGGGCCGACCGTCTCGCATTCCTCAACCGCATGCTGACGCAGGAACTCAAGGGTGTTGCCGATGGCTCCGTGCGCCGGTCGTTCTGGCTCAACCGCAAGGGACGCATCGATGCGGATCTGGTGGTGATCCTCCGCGCGGGCGAGATCCTGCTCGAGCTCGACGCCCACGCGGTGGAGCGCACCATCCAGGGCCTCGGCGGGTACATCATCGCGGACGATGTCACGATCGATGACCGCTCGGAACACGTTCACAGGCTGTCGCTGCACGGGGTCGGCGCGGCGGACATCCTTGCCGTCGCCACACCCGTGGGGGCGGCGCCGCCGATCACCGCTCTGCGTCCAGACCATGCCGGCGACTACCGGATCGCCGATGCGGCCGTGACGATCTGGCGGCAGGATTCGACCGGCGATCCCGGGTACGAGCTGCTGCTCGATACCCCGCACGCCGCCGCGGTCTACTCCGCGCTTGCGGAACCGCTCTCGGGACCGATCGATCGCCCGGACCGCGCGTTCGATCTGGTTGAGCGCGCGCATGCGGGTCCGCCGCGGGCCATCCGCGCGGGGTGGCACGCGTACAACGTCGCGCGGATCGAGGCGGGAACGCCGCTCTACTACCTCGACTTCGGTCCAGACTCGCTCCCCCACGAGGCGGGCGACGGTGCGCTCGCCGACCGCGTGAGCTTCAAGAAAGGCTGCTACCTCGGCCAGGAGATCGTCGCCCGCATGCAGTCGCTGGGCCATCCCAAGCAGAAGGTCGTTGCGTTTGAGTTCCCCGACCTGCCGGATCCCACCCCGGACGCGCCGCCTCCCCAGCCGGTCACGGGCACGCCGGTCACCGAGTCCAACGATCCCGCGGCGGAGCCGGTGGGCGCCGTCACCAGTTCCACGCTCAGCCCGATGCTCGGCTCCCGCCCGGTCTGCTTCGCCATGATGAAGTTCAAGCACACCACCCCCGGCGCGTCGGTGCACATCCACATCCCGGGCCACGCGCCGCTGCGTGCCTCGGTACGAGAGTCGTTGCGGTTCTGGAAGCGGGGCGAGTGAGCGCCGACGGCGACCTATCGCACTCGATACCAGAGTTCGACATCCCCGCCACGCCGTTTTACCCGAGCCAGACGCGGCCGGACGGCCCCGGCCAGATGGTCCGGGTTCAAACCCCGGACCGCCGAGGGCGCCTCGGTATCGGCCATCAGCAAGGGGCCGACATACACCCTCGCCTCGTCGATCAATCCGCCGGCGAGCATCCTTCCCAGCACGCCTGCCCCCCCCTCGACCATCACCACGGCCGCGCCGCGGGTGCTCAGGCTTCTCAGCAGCGATTCGATTGAAACGCCGCCCAGATCCCGCTCGGCGCCGGTTACATCGAACGGCTCGATCGTGACGCCGAGGGCCCGTAACCGATCGGCGTGGGCCTGTCTTTGCTCCAGCGAGGTGCGCGTCGTGGCCACGAGCACGGGAGCCTCGCTCGCCGTGGTCGCCAGGGCGCTGTCCGTGCCGAGTTCGAGCCCGGGGTCGATGACCACCCGTGTCGCGACACGCCGGACCCGCGCGACCCCGCGGGCGGTCAGCCGCGGATTATCCGCCCTGACTGTCCCGATCCCGACGATGATGGCGTCCACGCGGGCCCGCAGCCGGTGCACCGCGTGCCGGCTCGCTTCACCGCTGATCCACTGGCTGTCACCGGTGCGCGTCGCGATGCGGCCGTCGATGCTCTGAGCCCACTTTGCAATCACCCATGGCAGTCCGGTCGTCAGCCGCTTCACCCACGCATCGGCCAGCGACGATGCGAGCGGGCTTGCATCCGTGAACTCGACGGCGATGCCGGCGTCCCGCAACCGCTCGGCTCCGCCCGCCTTCGCCGGATTCGGATCGCGGCGCGAGGCGACCACCTTTGCGACCCTCGCGGCGATCAGCGCCTCGCTGCACGGCGGCTGCTTGCCGTGGGCGTTGCACGGCTCGAGGGTCACGTACGCGGTGGCGCCCGCGGGGCTCTCGCCGCGGCGACGGCAATCGGCGATCGCCTCGACCTCCGCGTGAGGCCCGCCGAATCGGCGGTGGTGGCCGATTCCAATCACACGCCCATCCGGGGCCCGCAGCACGCATCCGACCATCGGGTTGGGCTCGACATCGCCGGCGCCACGCAGCGCGGCCCGGGCGGCCATGTCGAGCATCGCCTTGGCTACCGCCGGGGTGCTCACGCGTCAGGACCTCCGGACCATGACCCGCCGCTGCTGGTCTGCGACCACCCCCGCCGCCTGCGCATCCCTGAGCCAGCGGCGCGCATCGAGCGTGTATCCAGCCGTGGGCTTGAGGTCCGGGCACAGGCCGCACCAGTACGCGTTGAACCGCGCCATCATGAGTTCCCGCACATACTTCGCCACCATCGACGCGAGCGCCACGGGCAGGTGCCGGCTCTCGGCCTCGGCGAGGAACAGGACGGTCATCTCCCGGCCATCGCCGGTGAGCCGGTAGCGGCAGGCGCGGTCGGATTCCTCGAGGACGCTCACCGTGGCATCCGGCACCAGCCTGGTCAGGACCGGCCCGTAGTCCGTCCGGCCCCCCTGGCGGTCGCAGACAATCCGGGGGCCCCCATCGGCCCGGTTGGGCTCGGCGGCCCAACGGTCCCACGCGCTGCGCAGGTACGAGCCGATCGCAAGTTCGGTCGCCGCGGCCTTGGTTCCGGCGCGGTCGACGATGTCGTTGAACTGAGCCTCCCCCACCGCCCGGCATCGCATCGCCAGCACTTCGACCCCGGCACCGTGCGCGGCGAGCCGGATCGTGTTAGCGGTGATGCCCGTCTCCTCTGCGGACTGGCCCACCGGGATCGGGCGCGGCTCGCAGGCGTACCAGTCGTGCCCCTCGGGCGTCACGAAGAGCCGGTCGAAGAGTTCTGTATCCGTGGTGACCCGCACCCCCTCGTCCCCCATCGCGCCCAGGAACGCGAGCACTCCGCGTTCGAGGTGCGCTACGGGGTGGTGCCGCTGCGAGGAGTTCGCGAGCTTGAGCTTCTTGGAGTCCTCCACGGCGACCCGCCGCCGGCGGTCGCCCGGCTTGCGGCACACGCCCGCGGAGAGAAGGTCCCACAGGTCCGGGGCGCCCTCCCCGCTCTCCCACACGACGATCCGGAACGCGCTGAAGCCAACGCACAGCGGCCCGAGCATCGGCCCGTATCCTGCTTCATCGATCCCCGCCAACACCAGCGACATGGCGGCCATGGTAACTTGCGGGCGGGCAGGCGGGCGGCCCGCGCCAAAACGAAACCGGGCGGCCCCGGTGGTGCCCGGGACCGCCCAATTTGTTCCAATGCGGCCGAGAGGAGTCGAACCTCCACGGGTGTTACCCCACTAGGACCTGAACCTAGCGCGTCTGCCAGTTCCGCCACGGCCGCGGGTTGGGGAGCAAGGATATCCACGGGCCAAACCCGTGGCAACGGATCTATGCCAGGCGCGCCGCGAGATCGTCCATCGCGGCGTGCCATGTCGCGACCGAGTCAGAGTCCTCCCAGCACTCCATCAGTTCGCTGTCCGTGCGAACCCGGGCGACCGCCTTCTCGGCCATGCTGAGCAGCCGGGGCGGAGCCTTCGGCCGGGCCTGCTTGAGCCACGCCGCCAGTTCCTCGGGCAGGCCCGGGAGGGGCTTGCCCGCGGCCGCTGCAACGACTTCTGCGGCGGCAATGGCGCACTCACACACAAAGGTATCCGCGTCGTACCGCGACTCGGCCGTGATGACGGCGTTGAGCGCTTCACGGACCGCGTCCATGGAGGGGTCGTCGAGGAACTCGCCCATCCAGTCCATTGCGCCGTCGTTGTCGAAGGCGCCGACCTCCCACGTTCCCATTTGCTGGTGCTCCGGTGCGTGCCCGTTCAGGAAGTCCCGCGCACGCCTGCCGGCGGGCGCGGGGGAGAGGTCTGGTCACATCGTTTTGATCATTCGTCGTCGGCGTCGCCGGTCGTCTCGGTGGCTTTGGCGGCGGCGGGCTGGGCGACCTTGATCGCCAGCACCTTCTGCCGGATCTCCTTGAACAGGTCCGGGTTGTCCTTCAGGAACTTCTTCGCGGCCTCGCGGCCCTGGCCGACCCGCACCTCGCCGTAGGAGAACCACGCCCCGCTCTTGTCGATCACGTTCGCCTCGACCGCCAGGTCGACCAGGTCGCCCGCGGCGGAGATCCCCTCGTCGAACATGATGTCGAACTCCGCCTCGCGGAACGGCGGGGCGACCTTGTTCTTCACGACGCGGCAGCGGACGTGGTTGCCCACCGCGATGTCCCCCTCCTTGAGCGAGCCGGTGCGGCGGATGTCGATGCGCACCGAGGAGTAGAACTTCAGGGCGCGGCCGCCGGGGGTGGTCTCGGGGCTGCCGAACATCACGCCGATCTTCTCGCGGATCTGGTTGATGAAGATGACGGTGCAGTTGCTGCGGGCGATCACGCCGGTGAGCTTCCGCATCGCCTGGCTCATGAGCCTTGCCTGCAGGCCGACCTGGGCCTCGCCCATCTCCCCCTCGATCTCGGCCCGCGGGATCAGGGCCGCGACCGAGTCGACCACGATCACGTCCACCGCGTTGGACCGCACGAGCAGTTCGCAGATCTCCAGCGCCTGCTCGCCGGTATCCGGCTGGCTCACAAGCATGTTGTCGATGTTGACGCCGATGCGGCGCGCCCACGTCGGGTCCAGCGCGTGTTCCGCGTCGATGAACGCCGCGACGCCGCCGTCCCGCTGCGCGTGGGCCGCGACGGTGAGGGCCAGGGTCGTCTTGCCGGAGGACTCCGGGCCGAAGACCTCGACGATCCTGCCGCGGGGGATCCCCTTGCCTCCCAGCGCCAGGTCGAGCGAGAGGGCCCCGGTCGAGATGCCGGGGATGTTGAGGTACGCCTTCTCGTCCAGCCGCATGATCGAGCCTTTGCCGAAGGCCTTCTCGATCTGCGTCACCGCGTTGCCCAGCGCGTGGAGTTTCTCCTTGCTGGGCGCCGCCGGCGCGGCGGGTGGTGCGGCCGGCGCGGGTCTGGAGCCCGAAGCACCGCCGGATGCCGGCCCCGACGCCTGGGCCACCGGTGAACTGCTTCGATTGATTGTGTGTGATCCCCCACTTGTCCCGGTCCCCGCCGCGCCGGGCGACGGCTTGGCTTCGATCGTGGTTCCGCTGGTTCCGTTCCGGGAACCGGCTGGTGCGGACGGGGAGGGCGACGACGAGCCACTGCTGCGAGCCATGCTCAGGTCCTTTCCTGCATGTCGGCCGTGCGTAGCCGCCGCTCCGGATGTCACCGGGCTGTCGCGGGCGCACGAACCTCAGCGCTGGTCTTGAAAGGGCGAAGCGTCCATGAATCGCCTCTTCCAACCGGGGGCGGCGCTGCTCGCGGGCCCGGTGTGACCTGAGCATACCAAGGCCCAAACGCATTGTCAATGTTTGGGTTTCGCGAGGGCAACAAATAACGTAAGTCATTGCTTCGCCGACACTTCGAGACTGCCCAATCCCCCACGCACCCCCGCAGCACCCAAAAAAGGACGGCAGGCAACACTCCTTGCCTGCCGTCCGAGAGTGAACCCCCACGGTTCACACACCACCCCCCGGACCCCTATCCGCTCCCCACGAGACCCTGGAATGTTCGTGTTTGAATCTCCGCTAGTTCGCCTCCAGCGCCAGCGCACCCGCAGTTGATGCGAAACGCAGCGTCGATTCCCGCACCTTCAGCCACGGATGCAGCACCACCTGCCGGACCGGGGACGTCGGCTCGGCCATCCGCCTCGAGAGAGCCTCCCACGCCAGGTCGCACATCTGCTCCACCGGCTGCACGATCGTGCTGAGCGAAGTGGCCAGGAACTCGCCGTCCACGATGCCGTCGCACCCGACCACCGCGACGTCCTCGCCCACGCGGAGCCCGGCGTCGCGGATCCCACAGCAGGCGCCGATCGCCATGTCGTCGTTCAGGCAGAAGAGCCCGTCGAAGGACCCGTGTCGCTCGATGTCCTCGCGCACCACCTCGCGGGCCGCCGCACGCGTCTCGTTGGGCGCCGAGAGGAACCGCGACGGCAGACCGGACTCGCGCAGCACCCGCTGGTACGCCGCCGCGCGTCCGCGGCGGACGCGGTCGATCGTGCACCACCCCGTCAGGTGCGCGATCCGCCGGCAGCCGATGCTCACCAGGTGGCGCACGGCTTCGAGCACGCCGGACTCGACGTCAAACGCGACGTAGTCCAGGTCTTCGGCGTAGTCGCTGCTCATCCCGATGATCGGAGGGAGCACTGCCGTATCCACCCTCGCCTCGGCGCTACTGACGCTCGCCATGTACGCGCGGACCCGTCTTGGGCAGTCCACGGCGAGGACGCCGTCGACCGGCCAGGTACCCTGGAATCCCGGCTCGGGCTCACCGCCGCGGTCCTGGTGGTGCCCGGTCAGGAAGAGCTGGTATCCCGCGCGGCGTGCGTGCCCCATCACACCGTGGAGAACACTTGAGTAGAAGGGCGCCTCGGGGTTGCGGATCCACAGCGCGACCACCCCGGTGCGGCCAGTGACAAGCGCACGGGCGAAGCGGTTCGGCCGGTAGCCCAACTCCTCGGCGACCGCGATCACGCGGTCGTGCGTCTCGGCCGAGATGAGGCCCTGCCACTTGTTTGTCAGCGCACGCGACACCGTCGCCTGGGAAAGGCCGAGCCGCTTCGCGATCTGGTTCATGGTTACGGCCATGGCGGTCACCGACGCGTTCACGCCGCGCTGCCATGGAGCGGACCCCTCCGACCCAAACTGCCGCAAACGCAATCGCTTGCGACACCCCAGCCTACCAGACGTCGCGCCGGGGTCAAGGGTCCATTGCAGATTGCTCCGTCCGGATGGCGCGTTTGTGCGCACGCCGGCGCTCGCTGGAGGCTCCATCGGGCCGCTTTCGAGAACTTCTCGTAATCCCAGTGCAAGTCCCTGCTTGCGAACACAGCCGGGGGGCGCACTGCACGCCCTTGTGCGCACAGGTGCGCCCTGTCGCCCTGGGATAGCGGGGCTCATCGGCCCGCAGGGGGGGGAGGGGGGGGCCCCCCTCCTCCGCCACGCCTCACCCCAAGGCCCTCAGGAGAACCGACCCGAATATCAGGCCGCTCCCCCAAAGGGCAGAAAACACGTGGCCAACCACTGCCCCAACTCCCTGCTCACGAGGGATAGGGGTGTGGAGGGCGGGGCTTGCGCGTGTGACGCCACGCGCCTGACGCGGGAACGCAGCATGGCGACCTGCCGTGTGAGCCGCGAGCCGTGACCTGCTGAGAGAAAGGCCAGCATATTTTGAGACAGGACTGATACCGGAGCCAGCCGCTACCCTCTCGCCCAGACCCATTCCCCAACGTTTCCGCCCCGGAGCCCGCATGTCGAAGTTGACCACTGATAGTGCCCCGCAGTCCGCCTCGCTCGGCACGCTGACCAAAGACCTGCTGGAGGCCGAGTCAAAGATCCGCCTTGGCGGCGGCGCTGCTGCGATCGAGCGGCAGCACGAGAAGGGGCGGCTGACCGCGAGGGAGCGGATCGTGCTGCTGGTCGATCCGTCGGGCGACAGGGGAGGGGGGGGTACCCCTCCCCCCCACACAACGACCAGCGCCACACCCCTGCCGGTGTCGACATTCCAGGAACTCGGCCTCTGGTCCGCCTTCGGGATGTATAAGGAGTTCGGCGGCGCCCCCGCCGCGGGAGTGGTGACCGGGATCGGAACGGTTCACGGCCGCCGCTGCATGATTATTGCGAACGATGCGACGGTGAAGGCCGGCGCGTTCTTCCCGATGACGTGCAAGAAGATCATCCGGGCGCAAACAATCGCGATGATGGCCCGCCTGCCGCTGATCTATCTCGTGGACAGCGCGGGCGTCTTCCTGCCCCTGCAGGAGGACGTCTTCCCGGACACCGACGACTTCGGACGCATCTTCCGCAACAACGCGGTGATCAGCGCCGAGGGGATCCCGCAGATCGCGGCGATCATGGGGTACTGCGTCGCGGGCGGAGGCTACCTGCCCGTGCTGTGCGACACGCTGCTGATGACCGATGGGAGCGGGCTGTACCTCGCCGGTCCGGCGCTGGTGAAGGCGGCGATCGGGCAGGAAGTGACGGACGAGGAACTCGGCGGGGCGAGCATGCACGCGGCGATCAGCGGGACGATCGATTTCAAGGAGAAGGACGACGCGGCGTGCATCGCGAGGCTGCGATCACTGGTTGCCAAGTACGGGGACGCCGGTGGGAACACGCCGAGATCCGCTCCCGCGGGCCCCGCGGTGTCGCCGGTCCGCCCCGCCGACGACGTGCACACCGTCTTTACCGACAAGCCCGGCGCCCAGTACGACGTCGAGGAGGTCATCGCGTGCATCGTCGACGGGCGGGCGGTGCCCAACGACGACGGCCACAAGACCCTCGAGCCGGACTTCGATGAGTACAAGGCCGAGTACGGCCAGAGCATCGTCTGCGGCTACGCGAAGATCGGCGGGCACGCCTGCGGCATCGTCGCGAACCAGAAGAAACTGGTGCAGCGGAGCGTGGCGGGCGGCAAGAGCGGCCCGACCAAGGCCGTGCAGATGCCCGGCGTGATCTACGACGACAGCGCCGACAAGGCCGCGCGGTTCATCATGGACTGCAACCAGCGGAAGATCCCCCTCGTCTTCCTCCACGACACGACCGGGTTCATGGTCGGTCGCGACAGCGAGCAGGGCGGCATCATCCGCGCCGGCGCGAAGATGGTCAACGCGATGTCCAACTGCATCGTCCCCAAGATCGTCGTCATCACCGGCGGCAGTTACGGCGCCGGGAACTACGCGATGTGCGGGCGGGCGTTCGACCAGTTCATCTCCTTCGCGTGGCCCAGCGCCAAGTGCGCCGTGATGGGCGCGAACCAGGCGACGGGCGTGCTGACGACCATCGAGGAGGCCAGCCGGAATCGCAAGGGCGAGACCATCGACGAGGCGACGCACACCGCGATCTACTCGGCGATCCACGCCGGCTACACCGAGCAGGCCGACATCCGGCACGGTGCGGCCCGCGGCTGGGTGGACCGGCTCATCGAGCCGCACAAGACACGCGACGAACTCATCGCAGCGCTGCAGGCAACGGAGGGGTGGGACTATGGCAAGCCGTTCAGGACCGGGGTGTTGCAGACGTGATGTGTCAGCAACGGCTGACAGAGCTTGCATGCCCGAATCGATCTGATATACTCGTTCGCCATGTCGGATTCGTCGTTTGCGTAGTTGCGTCCCGTATGCGATTAGCCATTATGTCGAGTTGCCGCATGTGGATTCTGTTTGACCAGCGTTTCTGCAATCACCTCATCGCAATGGCATGTATCGCCTGTACTAGCACATCGGTAGCGGCGCAACCGGTAGCATGGGTCCAGCGGATGGCGAGTGGTCCATCGCCGCGCAAAATGTTTGGCATGGCTCACGATGCGGCTCGCGGGGTCACTGTGGTACTCGGGGGACTGATTCTGAATACTGGCGTTGTCTCTGAGCATTGGGAGTGGGATGGTACAGGCTGGACCCGTCGGTTTGACAGCGTGCCGTCGATTCGGGTTAAGACTGCAATGGAGTATGACTCTGCCCGGCGTGTAATCGTGCTATTCGGTGGCAACGCCCACACAAACGGGTTCCTTGCAGATACGTGGGAGTGGGACGGGACGGCGTGGTCGCAACGAATAGTGAGTGGTCCGTCGCCGCGCGATGATCACGCGATGGCCTACGATTCGGTCCGCGCCGTTTCGGTGCTCTTTGGGGGCTCCACCGCAACGAGCCTGTACAATGGCGAGACATGGGAGTGGAATGGGACGGTGTGGACATTGCGATCCACAACCGGCCCGTCGGCTCGTTCCCGTCATGCCATGGCTTATGATGCAAGTCAGGGTGTCACCTTGCTCTTCGGCGGCGCGGACAGTACAGGCACTAGGGGCGACACATGGTCTTGGAATGGCGTAACGTGGACACAAATCGGGGGTATCCAGCCACCACCCCGGGAGGCCGCCAAGTTGGTCTATGACCCGGCCAGGCAGGTATCCGTGCTCTATGGCGGGAGCGAGCAGTTCGGTCTGGGCACGTTTCACGACGATACCTGGGAGTTGAGCGGTGGAACCTGGACCCTCCGGACGGCGGGTACTCCGTCCGCGAGAGATTACTTCGGCATGGCCTACGACCCGGCTCGTCGCGTGACCGTCCTGTTCGGAGGTCAGCAGCGGAATACTCAGAACTACAACGAAACTTGGGAATTGGTGGATGTGTGCTCCGGCGCAACGATTGGAAGCCAGCCCCTGGCGCAGAGTTCCTGCCGATCAGGCTCTGCAAGGTTCACTGTAGTCGCCTCGGGTGAGGACACCTTGCACTACCGATGGCAGGTCCAGGTTGCTCCAAGCGGTGCGTGGCAGAGTCTCGCGGGTGAGCCTATTCCGCTCGCTTGTGGCGGGTTCGCATCCGTGACACCTCAGGATTCGCCGACAGTGGAGATTCACCTTTTCAGCTGCCCCGATGTTCATCACTATGGGATACGCTGCATCGTCTGGACTGCCCTAGGTTGCCCGGAAATTGCGAGTGACACCGCCACGTATACCATCTGCCATGCAGACTTTAATTGCGATTATGATCTCAACCCTGTCGACATTGCAGCCTTTGTCAAGGCGTGGCTTGCGGGCCGCACGACGGGAGAGCTAGACACCGACTTTGACCACAACGGCGCCGTCGAGCCGGCCGATATCGCCGCCTTTGTGAACGAGTGGCTCAGAGCTCTCACGAACGGGTGTTGAGCCGCGACGAGGTGGAGGGAGGCCCCCTACCCCCGCCGTCATCCCGCCGAACGCTCGCGACCAGGAGCGAGCGAGAGCATCATGCTGCTCAGGATCCTGCCGCCCACGATGGTTGTGTTGCGGCTACGCTGTCGGCGTGAGCGGACGCCGCTCCCAATGCACAGGAGAATGCACGATGAACCGGATGAACACGCTGTGGATCGCCCTCGCCGCGGCCCTGATGCTGCCACTGACTGCCCTCGCGCAGGTGCGCAACGAGGGCCTGGCCAACGGGATCGTCGCTGCCCGCCAGAAGAACGCGACGATGCTGGCGCAGTACAACTGGAACTGCCGGACGGAGGTCCTCAAGGGCGAGGCGATGCAGGATCTACGGATCGATCTGGTCAACCTCGGCCCCGACGGGCAGCCCCAGAGGACGCTGCTCAACGACCAGCAGGGCCGCCTCCCGGGCGGGTTCTTCCGCAAGGCGATCGCCGAGGGGCAGCGGAAGAAGCTCGAGAAGTTCGCCGAGGGGCTCGGCAAGCTCGTCGACCAGTACACGCTGCCGGCCGGCGGCAAGGTGGTCGAGTTCCTGTCCCAGGCGCAGGTGCAGCCGATCACCTCTCCCGACGGCCGGTCGCTCCTTCAGGTGAACGGGAGCGGCGTGGTCGTTCCCGGCGATACGTTCAGCATGACTCTCGATGGGGCCTCGCTGCTTCCCACCAGTGTCCAGATCTCGACAACGTTCGAAGGGGACCAGGTGACCATCTCGGCGACGTTCAAGACCATGAACTCCGGGCTGCACCACCTGCAATACGCCACCGTGGAGGTGCCCAGCAAGAGTCTCACGGTGAACATTCACAACTACGACTACGTGCCCAACGATTGATCCGCGGGGGGAGGGGGAGGCCCCATCCACCCCACCCCCACCTCTCCATACGTACCCTCGCGAGCCGAGCCCGGTTTCGAGTCCGGGTGCTCGCTGGTTTTTGCTGAGATCGGAAAAACGGGTTGCATGGGCCCCAATGTGCGCTAGGCTGGATTCAGCACGCGTTTCATAGGAGGCCCAAATGAAACTGACGATCGCGTCCGTCCTGGTTGTACTCGTGGCCGCTCTGGCTCCCACCGCTTCGGCGGATGTCCAGAGAGGAAAAGTCCGCAGCGCCAACACTCCGCTGGGGTTCTCGACCGTCACGCTGTACGTCGCCGGGAACGGCGAGGCCGCCTCGGCGCCGCTCGGGTCGGATGTCGCGGACCGCAACGGGCACTTCGCGATCCACTTCCAGCCGCCGCAGAATCCTGATGCGGTGCTGTACCTGATCGCCGATGGGCCGCACCCGACCACTCGACTCGCGACGGTTCTCGGGAGCGGGACCTGCCCCGAGACGGTCACGATCAACGAGCGGACCACGATCGCCACGGCCTACGCGATGGCGCAGTTCATCGACGGGGCCGCGATCGGTGGAAAATGGCCCGGGCTGCAGAACGCCGCTGGGACGCTGCGCAACCTGGTCGATGTACGAAACGGCACCGTCGGTCACGTGCTCGGCACGCCGCCCAATGGGAACGCGACGTCGACGATGCAGACGTTCAACTCGCTGGCCAACCTGTTGGCGGGCGCGATCCGGGGCGGGCACTTCGGCGCGCTGCTGTTCCTCGCCACGCCGCCCGGAGGGCCGCCGCCCGCCGACACGCTGCAGGCGGCCGTCAACATCGCCCACTACCCGTGGCAGAACCCGCTGGCGCTGTACCTGGTCTCGCAGGCCTATCAGCCGTACCAGCCGTCGAGGTCGCACGCGCCGATCACGTGGACACTAGCGCTCAAGTACACCGGGAACGGGCACGAGTTCGACGGGCCTGGCGCCATGGCGTTCGACGCCCGCGGCGACGTGTGGATCTGCAACAACTACATGTTCCGGCACAACCGGCTGCTTCCCACGTGCGGCGGGAGGATGGTGCTCAAGCTGACCGCGACCGGGGAGGATGCGCCCGGGGCGCCGTTCGACGGAAACCCGGCGGGTGTCGACGGCGTCGGGTTCGGGATCACCGTGGACCCTGAGGGCAACGTGTGGCTGGGGAACTTCGGGTTCTTCGGGTCGACGTGCCCGTGCCGGTTTGCGCCGCCCGCAAACAGCGTGTCAAAGCTCAACGCCGCCGGGATGCCGCTCAGCCCGCCGACCGGCTTCACCCAGGGGTGTATCGCGTCGCCGCAGTCGACCGTCTCGGACCAGAAGGGGAGCATCTGGATCGCGAACGCCTGCGGCGGGAGCGTCACCAAGTACATCTCGGGCCACCCGGACACGAACTGGGTCTACGGCATCGACAGCAACTCTCGGCTCAAGCCGGGAATGTGCCCGCAGACGGCGAACTCCAGGCCGTTTGGCATCGCGATCGACGGCTCGGGGAACGCCTGGGTCACGGACAACCTGAACTTCACCGCCTTCCGCCTCTCGCCTGAAGGCACGCGGACCGCGCTCGCCGGCCCGGAAACCGGGATCAACCGACCGATGGGGATCGCGGTCGACAGCCACGACGGCGTCTGGATCTCCAACTCCGGCGTCGTCAACATGCCGTGCACGTACTGCGATGTGGGAGGGGCCCAGGATTACGGGCAGCTCGCCCCGGATCTAACCTCGGCCTCGATCACGCATCTCGATTCGGACGGCAACTTCGTCGGCAACTACACCGGCGGCGGGCTGTGGATCCCGTGGGGCATCGCGGTGGATGGCAACGACAACGTGTGGGTGGCCAACTTCGGCGGGTTCCGCGTCTCGGGGTTCAACGGATCGACCGGCGAGCCGCTCTCGCCGCTGGGCTTCTACAGCGACGCCCTCGACCGAAACACCGCGGTTTCGATCGATCCCTCGGGCAACGTGTGGCTTGCCAACAACTGGCGGACGATCCCGATCCAAATCAACCCGGGGGGTGACGGAATGGTCGTGTTCATCGGTCTGGCGGCGCCGGTCAAGACGCCCCTCATCGGCCCGCCGCAGCGACCGTAGAACGGCGCAATCAGCGGACGGGCATATCGGTCAGGTTCGGCGCGGCCCAGATCTTCCATGAGGCCGGGTCCGCGCCGAGCTTGCGGCCGAGGTCGGACAGGGAATCCATGGTCGGCTTCTCGAAATCGCCCTCGACCGGTGGGCGCCAGTCGGAGGGGATTCCGACGACGCGGACCTCGATGTCCGCGTTGAATGCGGCGTTGACGTAGTCGGCCTCGGCGGCCAGCAGAGCGACCTCCGCGAGGGTCGCCGAGCGGATCGCGATCTCGAGGCTCGGCGCGGCAATCGCGGGCCACTTGAGCTGCACAGTCTTTGGGGCGTGGGTCAGTTGGTTGTTGATGATGATCCAGTAACGGACCTTCGGGAGCGGTTTGCCCGGGTTCGCGGCCCGCCAGCGAGGGATGAACGCGTTCGGGTTGCGCCAGTCGAGGCGGAGGAAGACATTGGCGGTGATCCCTCCGTCCGCGTAGATCGATTCGCTGATCCCGGTCGGGGGGAAGACCACCGGGATCGACGCTGACGCGAGCATGACCTCCTGCACCGGGCGAGGGTCGCCGCTTGTGCTCGCCTCTTCCGCGAGCATGCCCACATCCCAGAACTTCTGGCGGCCGAGGTCCAGGTCGGTGGCGCTCACGATGAGCACCTTGCCCTTGGCCGACTGCGCGGCCATCTGGTCCACGAACGGTTCATCGACCGCGTGCCGGAGATCCCGCTCCAGGCCCGGAAGGGTCATGAACGACGGGTTTGAGGGGAGGAAATACAGCAGGCCTCGCTCCTCGATCCAGTCCGGTTTCGGATCTCGGTAGAAGGCATTCACCTGGCTGCAGGTCTCGTCGGTGCCGATGTAGGCAAAGGGCGCCAGCATGGCGCCCGTGCTGACACCGGTTACGACATCGAAGTCGGGGCGACGCCATTCGGGATCCTGAACCGTGCCCCATCCGACGAGAAACCCCGCGCCGAAAGCGCCGTAGTCACCGCCGCCGGAGAGCGCGAGGATGTTCAGGACCGGCGGCCCCGACTCGGCCTCCTTCTCCTGAACTCGGACTATGAGCCTTCCAACCGCGTCGTGGAGGGCTTCCGCCATCTCCTCGGAATCGGTGTGGGCCCGCTGGGCCAGTTGTGCGTCCGTGAGGATCGGGCGCGCCGGCGCGGAGCACCCGGACATCGCCGCGGCTCCCGCAAGCCCGGCGGCAACCAGACTCAGTCCAAGGCAGGCCGCATTCAAACTGGTACCACGATCATCGAGAATCATCCGACATCCTCCGTCAACTCGGGCTCCATCAAACGGCCCGAGCGTGCGGGCCATCACCCGCGGGCAAAACCGCAGGGCGTGGCAGCATATCACGGCGGCCAACTGAAGTGGACCCGACGGGCGAGTGCCCCCCGGATAATGGGAAGCGATCGGTTACCCGTCGGTCATCCCCTTGAGCTGCCTCAGCGCATCGAAGGCCTGGAGCGGGGTGAGCGTGTCGATCTTGATCTCTCGCAGCGCATCGATCGCCGGGTGCGGGACATACTCCGTAAAGAGCGAGAGCTGGCCGTTGGGCACCGGCCTTGTGCCGGTGACATCCTCGGGCCGCCGCGGTGGGATATGGCCGGGCTCGGAACCGGAGTGGTGCACGGCGAGGGACTCGAGCACCTCTCGGGCGCGGCGGACGGTGTCGCTCGGGATGCCCGCGAGTTTCGCGACGTGGATGCCATAGGACTGGCTGGTCCGGCCGGGCAGGATGCGGTGGAGGAAGACGATCGACTCCCCCCACTCCCGCACCGACACGTGCAGGTTCATGACCCGGCCCTGGAGTTGCTCCTCGAGCCCGGTGAGTTCGTGGTAGTGCGTTGCGAACAGGGTCCGGGGGGCGCCGCGGCGGGATCGCGGTTCCCGGCCCCCTGGCGCGGCGAGCGTTTCGGCGATCGCCCATGCGAGTGCGAGCCCGTCGAGGGTGCTGGTGCCGCGGCCGATCTCGTCCAATATCACGATGGACCGCTCGGTGGCGTGGTGCAGGATCCGGGCGGTCTCGGTCATCTCGACCATGAACGTGCTCTGCCCGGCGTGCAGCGCATCATCGGCGCCGACACGCGTGAAGATCCTGTCGGCCAGGCCAACGAGGGCCCGCTGCGCGGGCACAAACGAGCCGGTGTGCGCGAGCAGGGCGAGCAGGGCGGTCTGCCGGATGAACGTACTCTTGCCGGCCATGTTCGGTCCGGTGATCAGAGCCAGGCGGGGGCCGGCGGCCGTGTCGCCTTCGCCGATCCCAAGTCCGACGTCGTTCGGGACGAAGTTCGTGCCGAGCAACTCATCGAGCACGGGGTGCCGCCCCTGGGTGATGCTGAGCACGGGCTCATCAACGATCTCCGGACGCACCCAGGATCGGCGGGCCGCCTTCTCGGCGAAGCACTGCAGCACATCGATCTCGGCGCAGGCATCGGCGAAGGCGCCGATGGCTGGAATCGATGAAGCCGATTCGGCGCACAACCGGGCAAAGATCGCCTGCTCCCGCGCGATCGCGCGGGCCTCGGCACGGGTGGCCTTCTCCTCAAAATCCTTGAGTTCCGGCGTGATGAATCGCTCGGCGTTGGTCAGCGTCTGTTTTCTAGTAAAGGAAGGAGGGGCGCTCCTGGCCTGGGATTTGGTCAGTTCGATGTAGTAGCCGAAGACCTTGTTGAAGCCGACCTTGATCCCCGACAGGGAGTGCGCCTCGACCAGGGTTTTCTGGTAAGTAGCCAGCCATGCCGCGCCGTCTCGCTGCAAACCTCGCGACTCGTCCAGATCGGCGTCGAAACCGTCGCGGATCAGGCCCCCTTCACGGAGGTGATGAGGCGGCGAATCCACGCACGCGGCGGCGATGCTGGCCGCGAGGGGCGCGATTTGGTCCGCAACGGCCTCGAGACGCTCCGCAAAGCCGATGAGGGCCGGCGCACCTGCGAGGGATTCGGACAGGGACTGCACCTGGCCGAGCGACTTGGCGAGGGCCACCAAGTCCCGCGGAGTGGCCCGGTCGAGGGCCAACCGGGCGGCGATCCGCGTGACATCCTGGACACCGCCGAGGGACTCACGGAGGGTCCCGGCGGTCCGACGATCCTCGACCATCGTCGCGACCGCCCGCTGACGGTGGGCGATCGCTGAGCCATCGGACAGCGGGCGGCAGAGCCAGTCTCGGAGCAGCCGCTTGCCCATCGGCGTGACACATCCGCCGCCCGGTCCGGAGAAGACGCCGAGCAGGGAGCCCGCCGCATCGCCGTCGCGGAGCGTTCGTACGACCTCAAGGGCCCGCAGGGTCGTTGAATCGATGACCAGCCCGGTGGCCGGGTCCTCGCGGCGTGGCGGGCGGAGGTGGCGGAGGGGGCCCGTGCGAGGTGTCGAACCGGGATCGCCCGGGGCCTGCGTGTCGCGCAGGTACCGGAGCACTGCGCCCGCGGGCCCTATGGCGTGGTCATCGTCGCCGAGCCCGAACCCGGCGAGTGTGCCGACGGCGAACTGCTCGAGCAGGGCCTCGCGTCCCTCGGCGCCGCGGAACTGCCAGGCCGGCCGCCCGGTGCCGGCGACTCCGAGCACGCTCAGCACGCCCTGTACGCGATCGGGTACCTGCCCGGTCGCGGTTGCCGCGTAGAGCACCTCGGTCACCCCGCGGCGGGAGAGTTCATCGAGGAGCGGCTCGTACTCGGCGTCGAACACGATGAACTCGCCGCTGGCGAGATCGACCACCGCCGCGGCGCCGCGCGGCCGGTCACCGCTCTCGACGAAGGCGACCGCGGCGAGCCGACTGCTCGCATCGGCCTCCAGCAGTGATTCATCGACGAGCGTCCCCGGCGTGAGCACACGGGTCACACCGCGCTCGACGATGCCCTTAGCCTCCGCCGCATCTTGGATCTGCTCGCAGACGGCAACGCGGAAGCCGTGCCCGATCAGTTTCCGGAGGTAGTTTTCGAGTTGGTGGTAGGGCACGCCCGCCATGGGGACGCCCTCGGTGCGCTGGGTGAGCGTCAGGCCGATGGCCTTTGAAACGGCCACGGCGTCGTCGTCGAACATCTCGTAGAAGTCGCCGATGCGGAAGAGCAGGACGCAATCAGGGTGCTGCCGCTTGAAGCGGTAGTATTGCTGCATCGCCGGAGTTTCGCGTGGGTCGGCCATTGGGGGGTGGGAGAAACGTGCGCCGCGCTGCCGGAAACACCCGGCAGAATCCGCGAAGCGTACGTTGCCCGAACTGCCCGATCCTCTGGTCGGAATGGGCGGGCTACTTCCGGTTGAGGAGGGTGATCAGCTCGTCGTGAATGCGACCGTTAGTGGCTACGCCGGCTCCACCGTGAGCGGTCACGTTCCCGTGCCAATCGGTGCAGCGTCCGCCGGCCTCACGCAGGATCGGGATCGCCGCGGCCATGTCCCAGGGCTTCATCACGGGTTCGACGACGGCATCGATACGTCCTGTTGCGACCAGCACGAGGGCGGAGCAATCGCTCCAGCCTCGTATGGAATTGAAGGACTCTGCGAGACGGCCGAATGCCGGCAGTTGGCCAGCCTGACTGAAGTAATCAGTAGAAGTGGTGCAGCACAGGGCGCTTCCGATCGCGTCAACCGTGCTCACCCGAGCCGGTTGAGGGAATTCGTCAGGGCGAGCGGCGTGCCACGCACCCCCTCCGCTCGCCGCCCAGACGGTTTCCCCAAGTGCGGCGAGCGTGATCACGCCGGCGGTGCACTCCCCGGCTCGCTCGGCCGCGATCATTGTGCCCCACAGCGGGACCCCGCGGACGAACGACGCGGTGCCGTCGATCGGGTCGACAATCCATCGCCATCCGCTCGTACCGGTTGACTCTCCAAACTCCTCGCCGAGGACGCCGTCATCGGGGAATCGATCTGCCAGTACACGCCGGATGAGCTGCTCGGCTTCGCGATCGGCACGGGTCACCGGGGAGCCGTCCGACTTCTCCTCGACGCGAAGACCGGCGCGGTTGAAGTACGAGTTGGCGAGGTCCCCCGCGGCGTGGGCGAGTTCTCGTGCCGCCGAGAGTCGGCGCTCCACGTCGGCGTCGGGGTGAGGGATCATCTCGGCATCGTACTAACCAAGTGCGAGCAGCGCAGAGAATAGCCCCGGGGAAAGGGCTCCCCGGGGCTGCGAGAAAAGGCGGTATTAGCGCCGGCGGCGGCGGGTCGCCACGATTCCACCGGCCACAACCAGGGCGGCGGCCCCGGGGGCGGGGACGGCGTTGACGGTGACCATGTCGTACCGCAGGGTCCCCGAACCGGCGTAGCTGCTGGTCGCGGTGGCCGCGGAGTAGGCATTGCCCGCGGAGGGATCGAAGATGGACACAAAGCGGAACGCGAAGGCGGGATTGTTGTCGGCGGCGGCGATCGACGAGAGGTCGACGCTGCGGAGGTTGTACCAGAAGTCGCCGCCGGAGTTCGCTTCGAAGATCCCGTCGCCCGCCAGGCCGGCCGTGATGAACGTCGAGCCGTCGAGCGAGTACTGGAACTGGATAAACCGCGACGACGTGTTGCTGTGGCGGAGGTCGAAGGCGACGGAGATGCCCGAGAAGCCGGCGGTGCTGACGTCGAACCGGACGCCGGCGGTACCGGACGCCGTGCCCTGGGCGGGGTAGGACGTCGTGTTGTACGCGCTGTCGTCGCCGACGTTCGGGTCGCTCGAGCCGCCGGTCGCATCGCCGCTGGCAAACGACGCGGTGATCCCGCCGATCGGGGTGAGCAGGCCGGACCCGAGGTTTGGCGTGAGAATTCCGGTGCCGTTGTTCCCGTCACCGGGCGACGGCGTATTGAAGTCCCACTGCGTGACGATATCGGCATTGGCCGCTGCAGCGAGCGACAGGCCGACGATCAACGGGAAGGCACGGCGCATGGACATAGCTCATCTCTCCTCTCGTGGTGTCTGCCCGGCCGTGCGAAACACATGATCACACCCGCCGGAAGTTCCGAGCGGGGAGACTAGCGGGCACCATGTGTCAGCCTGCTCGGCCGTCAGTCAAGATTCCGTCAAGCCGATCCACGGACGCGCGGGGCTCTTAGCGCATTCTTGTCAAAGTCTTTGAGATGCCGCGGCGTGACCGCAAGTACCGTGCGGTCCTCAGTGGCAGACTGAGATGGCCCTTGCCCGAGCACCCACGGACACCCGCATGCCCCGTCGACTCTTCTCTCAAGGCCGCCGCGCGTTCACCCTGATCGAACTTCTGGTGGTAATCGCCATTATCGCGGTGCTGGTCTCGATTCTGCTGCCCTCGCTGGCGGGGGCACGGGAGTCGGCTCGGCAGACCAAGTGCGGCGCCAACCTGCGGCAGTTGTCGATCGCGGCCACGACGCACGCCAATGACTTCAAGGGCCTGTTCTCGACCGGGCCCTTCGACAACCGGCGCAAATCCGGGTACGGCCGGTTCGACGAGGTGGGCTGGGTGGCGGACTACAACAACGGTGGGTATGCGACGCCGGGGCAGGTGCTCTGCCCATCGAGTGTTGCGCAGTCGTGCCAGAACCTGAACCTGCAGCGGGCCAATGACAACCCGTACCAGACGTTCCCGCAGACCGAGTTGGATCGGCTTATCAAAGAGGGGTTCAACACGAACTACTGCCAATCGTGGCAGATGGCCTACACGGCGACCCGCACCCTTTCTCCGGGCGGCTCGCCGGATGTCAAGGACATTCGCTATGTGCAGGGGCCGCTGCGTGAGCACTGGATTTCGAGCGATATCAGCCCGTCGCGGGTCCCGCTTCTTGCCGACGGCACGATCAAGACCGGCCTCGACACCGTGAGCATCAACGGCGTTCTGGTCACCGGCGCCAAGGCGACGACGGACGGGCCCGCTGTCGCGAACGTGCCCGGGCGGGGGATTGTGTGGGGTCGACAGGACTACACGGACTTCGGACCCGTGCATGGCAAGGGGAGCTTCATGAGCCGCGGCGGGGCCAACCACGACCGCATCTACGGCAACATTGGGTTTGCAGATGGGCACGCGGAGACATTCACCGATACCAATCGTGATGGCGAGTTCGGCGGCACGCAGACCGCGTACCCCGGCGGCATCACGGCGCTCAAGTACCACGAGATCGAGGGCAAGGTGTTCGGTGGCTGGCTCAGCACACCGGGCCTGCCGTTCTAGGAGGCGACGAGGGCGCGATCACAACGTCGGATCAGGGTGATGCGCGGCGGGTGCGCGCACAGTCAACCGTTTGTTCTTCGCCTTCACCCGATCTTCATCAACCGAGCGGTGACATTCACGATCCAAGATCTAATCTCTGGCTCGAAGAGCAGGACCCACGTTTTCGGCTAACCAGGAGGACAGCATGTCGTATCGGAGAAATGCTTGGATCGCTGCGGCTGCGGTGTTTGCTGCCACAGCAGCCGCGTCGGCCCAGCAGACGGTGACCCAGTGGACGTTCAACAGCCCCGTACCGGACGGCAACACCGGAACGGGCGTCACTACGCCGGCCATCGGCGCGGGCGTCCTGACGGATATCGGCGGGATCACCTCGACCTTTGCCAGCGGCGATGCGTCGGGCGGTTCCAGCGATCCCAATGTCGGCGACGACAGCGGGTACCAGACGACCAACTACCCCGCACAGGGTGCGGGCTCCGGCACCGCAGGTGTTGAGTTCGCGGTCTCCACGGTGGGCTTCACGAACATCGTGGTCACCTGGGATCACCGCCACAGCAACACATCCTCTCGCTTCTCCCAGTTTATGTACTCCACCGACGGCGTGAACTTCATCGCGGGACCGGTGTTCGAGGCCACCGGTGGCGATACGTGGTTCAACGGCCGCACCGCCGATCTCTCGGCCGTGCCCGCCGCGAGCAACAACCCGAACTTCAAGTTCCGCATCGTCGCCGTGTTCGATCCGGGCCTTGGTTCGCTGTACTCCGCCGCGACCGCCACATCCACCTACGCCGGCGGCGGCACCAATCGCTTCGACATGGTGACGGTCAGCGGTATGGGCTCGTCACCGACCCCCCCCACTGGCAGCGGCGCGGCGCAACCCGGCGCCATCTGTTCCACAGAAACGACGGTGACGGTCTCCGTCGCCGCCAGCGGCGGTCTTAATCCCCCGAGCACGGGCATCACCGTGACGGCCAACCTCTCGACGATCGGCGGGTCGGCCTCTCAGACCCTGTTTGACGACGGCACGAATGGGGACACCGTCCCCGGCGACGGCGTATTCTCCTACACCGCGACGCTCCCGGGCAACCTCACGCCGGGAAGCCGGTCGCTCGGGTTCACGGTTGCCGATGCGCAGGCGCGTTCCTCGAACGGATCGATCACGCTGGCCGTGGCGAACTGCTCGCAGAACTCGACGGCTCCGATGGTGATCAGCGCGGTGTTTGGCGGCGGCGGCAACTCCGGCGCGCCGCTCTACGCGGACTTCGTTGAGCTGCACAACCGTTCGGGGAGCACGGTGAATCTGGCCGGGTGGTCCCTCCAGTACGCCCCCTCGTTCTCGCAGCAGTTCGATGCCTCGCGGACGATCAATCTGAGTGGCTCGATCCCGGCGGGGCGGTATGTGCTGATCCAGACCAACCGCGGCTCCGATATCAACGGTCTGCCGTTCACCGCCGACATCCTTGGGTACAACCCGCTCGACGAGCAGAGCGTGGGCGTGGCGATGGCCAACGACGCGGGCCGGCTGGCGCTGTGCAACTCCACGACGCCGATCGGCACGAACTGCGCGGATGCCTCCGTGGTTGACTTCGTCGGGTATGGATCCAGTGCCCTGTGCTTCGAGGGCGCCGCCGCGACGGGCAACCTGTCGAACATCCTCTCCGCGGTTCGCAAGAACAACGGTTGCCAGGACACCAACCAGAACTTCAACGACTTTGATATTGCGTTCCCCGACTTCCCGCGCAGCCTCGCCTCTCCGGCTGTGCTGTGTGGACCCTCCGGACCCGACTGCTTCAACCGGACGGCGCCGAATCAGAACGGCCTCCCCATCGCCGGCGGACCCGATGGCACGGCTGACTCGGCCCAGTGCATCGGCGACTGGGACCGGAACAACGTCGTCGAGCCCTCGGATATCGCGCAGTTCGTGCAGTCCTGGTCGTTCGCGGTCTCCAACCCCGGGCTCCCGGGTGTGTCGCTGTACGCCGATATCGACTGCAACGGCGCTGTGGAACCGGCTGACATCGGAGTGTTCATCCAGAGCTGGATCGGCGGCCTGACCTCCGGACAGCTCGGTTGCCCATGAACGGGCCCCGCGGCCACGTCAACAGGTATTCCTCCGCCCGTGGCTTGATCGCCGCGGGCGGCCTTTTTCCCGGCATACTCACAAGGAGCTCTGATGCTGATCCCGCTGCTGTTGATCCTGCCTGTTGGACTGGCCCAGCCCCAGTCGAACATCCAGCGTGTCGAACTCGTGGCCCGGGGGACGATCGCGGCGGACGCGACGGACACCTCCGGACTCACGGAGTCGATCACGCCGAACGTTGCCAACAACGTGCTGGCATCGCTTGGGTCCGGGGTCACGTCGACGCCGCAGGCTGGTCGGTATCTCTTTGTCGCCGATCGCGGGCCGCTCGATGGCGCCGCGCCGTACCGGTGCCGCATGTTCACCATGGATCTGGCTGTTGATCTGGCCGCGGGCACGATCACTCCGAAGCTGGTCCAGACGACGTTGCTTTCAACAGCCGACGGCAGGGCGTTCATCGGGTCTGCTTCGCTCAGGCAGGATGACGATGCGGACGCGCCGGACGTCGACGCGTTCCGACTTGACCCGGAGGCCGTGCGGATCGGGCCCGATGGGAGTGTGTACATCGCCGAGGAGTACCGCACGGGTATCGGGCGATTCGGGGCAGATGGCCGGCTTCAGTCGTGGCTCGCGATCCCCGCGGCGTTCGCGTGTGTCCATCCATCCGCGAATCCTCGCGATGAGCTTCCGCCCACGAACACGGTCGGCCGCCAGCCCAACCGGGGTTTCGAGGGCCTGGCGATCACTCCGGATGGCCGCAGGCTGTACGCGGCACTGCAGAGCCCGCTGATCCAGGATGGGGCGCTGTCGTCCGACGGTCGGCGGATCGGGGTCAACGTACGGTTGCTCGAGATCGACCTTCGGAGCGGCGCGACTCGTGAGTTCGTCTACGTGCTCTCCAATGCGTCGCTGGGGCTCAACGAACTCCTGTGCCTCCCGAATGGCGACCTGCTCGCCATCGAGCGGGACGGTCGTTCGGCCGCGGAATCCCGCGTCAAGTCCATCATCCGATTCGCGATTGGCGGTGCGACGGATGTGTCCGCGATCTCTTCGCTACCGTCCACCGGCCTTCCCGACGGAGTGACCCCGGTCACGAAGTCGGTGGCAGTCGACCTGCTCTCGCCGGAGTTTGGACTGGCGAGCACGAGTTTCCCGGAGAAGATCGAGGGACTCGCAATCGGTCCACCGATGCCCGACGGCCGCCAGACGATCCTCGTCACGAGCGACAACGACTTCAGACCCGACTCGCCAACGTTCCTGTGGCTGTTTACGTTGCCGGATCCGGGGGGCGCGGGCACCGCCCAGACGGAGTAGCAGCCGACGCTCGACGTTCCTCCGGCTATCCGTGCATTGACCCCGTCGTGCCAGCGGTCTACGCTGGGGTCAAGACTGCGGGGTAGAGCAGCCTGGTAGCTCGTCGGGCTCATAACCCGGAGGTCGCAGGTTCAAATCCTGCCCCCGCTACTTCTTGTGTGAAAGGGACTTGCGCAACATCGCAGGTCCCTTTTTTCGTGCCCGCGGCGGCCCTTTGACCCCTGTTTTGGCCCCGCGTCCGCGAGAGCCGGGACCTGCCACGAGGACCAGCACGGTCCCGGAGGTCTCAGTGGCCAGTCTCAAGAAGCGCGGCGGCACCTACTACGCCCAGTGGTATATCGGAACGAAGCAGCGGCGGGTAACCCTCAAGACTTCGTCGCTCCAGGTCGCCAAGGAACGGCTCAGGAAGATCGAGTCCAGGCTCGCCGCGGGATTCGATGACCCGCTCCCGACACGAACGCCGATCGGCGAGATCGTCGCCGCGTATGTCCGCCAGATGCGGCTCGTGAAGACCGCGAAGAGCGCCCAGACGGACGTCTACTACCTGCGTCAGATGTTCGGCCCGTGCTGCCCCGAGATCGAGATCACAAGCCGGGTGGTTACGCCGGCAACGACCAAGCGTCCGCCGACGCCGGGCAGCACGCCGCGAGACGTCGCCCCGCTCGATGCGGCGTTCATCGAGCAGGTCTCGACTGCGCAGATCACCGAGTTCATCGGCCGCTTGGTCCGCGCCAAGGGGCTCGCCCCGAAGACTGCGAACCGCTACCGCGAGATCGTCAACAGGCTGTTCAACTGGGCGATCAGGGATGGCCGGGTCCGCCTACCCGGCGACCGCAACCCGGCGGCACGGGTCGACCGGTACCGGGAGCCTGCCCCGGAGATCCGGTACCTCACGCTCCGGCAGATCGATGAGCAGCTCGAGGCCCTCGAGGACCACCGCCAGCTCCAGACCATGGTGGCAATGTACATCTATGCCGGGCTCCGCCGGGAGGAGGCCCTCTGGCTCACTGCTGCCGACGTTGACCTGCATGCGGGCGCTCGCGGCATGATCCGGATCCGGGCAAAGACCATCGGCGATCGCTCGTGGCAGCCTAAGACCAGGGTAAACCGTGCGGTCCCCATCAGCCGGGACCTCGCGCGGTGGCTGCTGCGCTACCGCCCAACCCCCAACCCGGCGGGTCTGTACTTCCCCAGCCCGCACGGTCTGCCGTACGACCCCGACAACCTGTCCAGCGATCTCAGGACCGCCCAGGAGCGGGCGGGGCTCGCATGGACCTGCCTGCACTTCCGGCACACCTTCGGGAGCCAACTTGCCCAGAAGGGCGTCAGCCTGTACAAGATCGCCACGTTGATGGGGAACTCGCCGGAGATCTGCCGGAAGCACTATGCAGCGCTGGTACCAGACGCGATGGGAACCGATGTGGAGTTTTCGAACAGTGATTACCTCATGCCGGATGCAATTTGATGCCCGTGTGCAACTCCAGGCCTCCCCGCGCACGTGGGAGTAAGGCGATGGGCTTTGCACAATTTTTGCACAAGGCTCGGCACATCGCGCGGAGTCACTTGCGTATCTCCTGGCAAGTGGATATGTTCTGGACACGATCTGGGCCCGATGTGTCACAGCTAGGTGCATCGCCTGTGACGCTTGATTGTCGATTAACGTCATCGAAGCAGCCCGGCACCGCGATCTTGGAACTCCCATGACACGAGTACACAGCAATATCGCCCTGTCTCTCTCCATGTCGCTCTTCTGCGCGCCGGCTGGTGCCCAGCCAAGTGTGGTAATCAAGGTTGGTGATCCGCTCCTGGCCATCCCTGCTGGGCAGTCGGTGGTGTCAATTGGCTCTCCTGCGACCGACCACGCTGCCGGCTTCGCCGTTACTGTGCAAACAGAAATAGCTGTCCAGGGTGGCACGAGACGATTGAGCCACATTTGGGGTCAGGTGAACGGAGACCCACCCGCGCTACTCCGTACTGAGTCCTTTAGTGAGATTCTTCCACAGGCTGAATTCGAAGCAAAACTCGGCGTTAGCAAGAAGGGTCAAATCGCCTACAGCGCCGAAATGGCGATAGGCTCAGTCGGCTTCAAGGACTCAGTGTGGGTAGACGACACACTTCTTGCGATCCAATCCGACGTCATCCCAGGCCTCGAGCCGGAGCGATTTTGGCGATTCACCAGCCGCCCCGGCATCACTACGAACGGCACCCCCTACTGGCTCGCAGGCTTAGCAGGAGCCCCGGGAGGCCTTTCATTAAGTTGGGGACTATTCTTTGGGCATACCCCAGAGCCAGTATTGATTTATAATCAACTAGTCCCTGGACTTGCAGAGCCATTGTCGTCAATCGCCACCGTTGGACCAGCTTTCGGGTTTTCGCCAGCTGGTGATCGATATATTGCTGAGGTCACGGTAGCGGATCATGCAGGTCCAGTGTACCAAGCCGTCGTGCTCGACGGAACCGCGCTTGTTGCTGGTGACATCGTACTTCAGGGGCGGCCCGTGGTCGCTGCAGGCCGCAGGCCCCCAGAGACCTGGGCATCGTTTCAGCAAATGGGAATCACCGGCTCTGGGCATTGGTTCCTCGCGGCAACTACCTCCGATCCGTCGGTGCCTCTGGCGCTGCCAACCGCCATTCTTATGATCGATGGTGAAATCCAGTACCGTACTGGTAACATCGTAGATGGCGCCATCCTCGGCACACGCCTCCGCGACGTGGCGATTAATGAGAACCGCGACATCGTTTTCGTATGGGATGTCCATATCGGAAGTGTGACTGGCCAAGCGCTCTTCATCAACGGTCGACGAGTCGTCACAACTGGCGATAGTGTGGATCTAACCGGGGATGGCTTGGCCGATTATCCTGCGGTGGTAGCTTCACTACGGGGTGTCGATGGACTGGTAGTTGCGGACAGGGATCTCTCTGGTTACGCAAAGATTCACTTTGTAGGCAATATTGACGACAATGGCGTCACGCCATCCACGGCAGCATACTCGGCGCTGATGATGATGAACGTTCATCCTGGCAGCCCGTGCCGCAGCGACTGGGATCACAACGGCATTATCGAGCCAACGGACATCGCCGCCTTCATTCAATCCTGGTCGGCCGATATCGCGCAGGGCACAACTATCGCAGACTTCGACAACACCGGAGTGACCGACTCTGCCGATCTTGCTGCTTTTATTAATGCGTGGACCACCGATCTCATCGTCTGCTAGAAATCCTATTTATACGCATCGAGTGCCCCTGCTTCGCTCTGCTCCGGAGTTACCCCAATGTTTCAGCATTTTATTATCAGCATCACCCGTACCATGATTGCTTTGTGTCTAGTGATTGTCGCAGCCGCAGCAATTGGTCCGGCGTCATTCGCAGTGGCCCAGAGCTGCGGATGCTCTGGAGCATCTCAATCAACGATATGCTCTGTGGGTCTGACTTGCCCTACCAGTAACATTATGCCGGGCCAACCCGTCCAGATTACCGCAACCGTAGCGGGCTGTAGCGCCTCGGGCACATTTAGCTGGACCGTGTGCAGGAACGGCGTGCTCGTCGGAACTGGTGGTGGCTCTGAGCCGGGATGGTCCTTCACGCCCGACCAACCCGGATCCTATGTCGTGTGCGTAACATTTGTCCCAATGAGTGGTGATCCCATCTGCGCCTGCTGCAGCTTCTTGGTCGTTTGCGACCCTCCGGCAAGCGTCGGTATTTATGGATGTCCATCGGCGGGCTGGCTAGCCACGAACCGCTTCGGACAACTTGACGCCGTCGGGTCGCCGCCTGGCGGCACGTACATCTGGACAGTCGAGTATGGCGAGCACGCGTTGATTCACGCACCATTGCCGTTGATTAGCCAGTACTTTGAGTACACTACAAAGAACATCGGATCTGGCGTGCTTATCCGCGTTACATATGTTGCTCCAAGTGGCTGTGCAGCGTACGCCGACTGTCAATTTGAGATCAGCCCAGATTCCGATGGAGACGGGATTCCTGACTGGATAGATCCAGATCCGTATAATCCAGATACAGACGGAGACTCGATCCCAGATGGCTGCGAAGTTCGACTAGGCACCTCACCGACTGATGCGCAATCAAAGCCCGACAACACCCTCGATACCGATCGCGACGGCTTGTCCGATATCCAAGAAATTTGTGACTTTCACACGGATCCACGACGATTCGACACGGATGGAGACGGTGTTCAGGATTTGGCGGAGATTGAACTCGGGCTTAATCCTCTACAGCCACGAACTGGAGAATTCGGACTACTTGATTCGCAGCGAGTTGAGTATCTCCTACGTGACGCCGATCGAGACGGCGTCTATGACGAGTTTGAGTTAAAAATTGGACTTGACCCAGGAAACGCTGACACTGATCAGGATGGAGTACCTGATGGATGGGAACTAGCTCGAGGATTTGACCCACTCGACCCCTCTTCCGTGCCACCAATCGCAACAACGGATACGGATGGTGACGGACTAACCGATGCGGAGGAGATGTTTATCTATCGCACAAATCCATCTATAGCTGATACGGACGGTGATTCCGTTCCAGATGGATGGGAAGTTTCATATGGATTTAATCCGCTCGACCCAACAGATGGTAGCGCAGACCTAGACGGTGATGGCTTGGGCAACGCGCAGGAGTTCGGTCTCGGTACAGATCCCACCCAAAGAGACACTGACGGCGACGGCGCAGACGATGGCGTCGAGATTTCGCAACACAGTGACCCGCTGGATGTTGCCGACGGAGGTTGGGCGCCGTTCGAAGGAGACACATTTGTAGGCGAAATGTGGTACTTTAGTACAAGCGCTCGATGGACAATACAGGTCGGACCGTACCGAACTACAACGAGTGAATCTTACCCGACCGTGCGAGGTGCCTCGTCCGGAATGCTGCTATCCACTTGGAGAGACTATACTACATCAATTAAATACAGTGGGCGGCCAAGCTGGTTTGACACCTATTATAGGGAATGCGGTGACGGCACGTCGTTCTACAACGGTTATTGCTATTTAGCGGCTAGCGCCATAGGTCTTGAACATCCGATAATGGAATGTGTCGGCCCCGAGCCACAGTGCCAAAATCCACTATGCGAAACATATCGTCCTTGTGATAACGACAATGACAACGGTTGGCTAACAGACCAAAATGGTCTCTGGCGACGCGGCAATGACAGATTCTATGACTGTACTCCTGGTTTGCCAGTCCGGTTTCCCGGAACATGGCGCGTTCGGTTCAGACGCCCAAGCGACCCTGCCAGGGCCATCGCACTGTCAATTGACAGCGACAACAACAGCGGTTACGGGGTTGATCGCAGCGTATCCGAGGAGGCTGCCGAATCGCATGCGCCTGGTAAAGTAGTATTCATTGCAGCTGGCGACAGTGATCGCGATGGGGTGCCGGATTACGCAGATGGACTTGGTCGTACGGACGCAAATGGATCGCCGTGGGGAACACCAAGCTCCGATTTCACTAGCCTGGTACCGATCGTCGTAGATCTCGGCCCGTTTGATAATATCTCGGAAATGACAGTGAGCTTTGAATACAGCGCCTCGTCGCCGGCGGAGCTGCCCGCAAGAATTGCTCACGGCGATTCACCAGTGGCACGCTGGTACGAGTACCCGCTACCGCCACTGCCGGACGGGCACCTGCGGCTTTGGCGAGGTCAAGCCCGGCAACCCGGAAGAACACCTGGCGATTTTATCAAACCAGGAGTGCATTATGCCGTATCACAACTTGCGCCTGGAATGCAAGCCGGTGAGCGGCGCACTATTACAGTGTTCGTTGAAGCCATTCGACCTGTAGACACCATCGCCAACGCACTCAGCGTTCAAGCCGTTATGCGGGCCGGTACGACAGTAATTGGATCCGACATCGTGTATATAACGCCAGCACGATTGACGGTGTACGATTTGCGATACTGGGGTCCAGCAACGGATCCCAATACATATGCACTCACATTGGAAAACAGGAATTTGGATGACCCCAGTGTGGCTCATCCATCGTCAGAGGTTGGTGGAGCCATTACAGATGGAGCCAGCGTGTGTCTACTGCGAGTAACGCCTCCAGACTTGAATGTTGAACTTCGTCTTAGCGTATTTCCACGCGGCGGTCTCGCTGTCTGTGAGATACCCACGCACTTTGGCGGTTTCAGCGGAACAGCAAAGAATGAGACGGAGCTGGAGCTGCCGTCGCTTCCTATGCCATTTGTTCCACCCGACGGAACAATTGGGTATAGCTGTCAAACGACTATGACGGATCAGAAGGCATTTTACGTGCCGCCTGCGAGCTATCTGGACCCTTTCTACAATCCGGAAGTGTGCGGCATTCTCAACTCACAGGAAACGTGCGAAGTGTATTTCGGAGTCGAGGTCAATGGGTATATGCAAACTGTTATCCCGTTTAAGCTGCGACGACCACCCATTGTGTTGGTGCACGGCTTGTTCGGATCGGCCGGTGACTATTGGCATTCATCGCAGTATAACGAACTTTACGATGCACCCCTGCCAACGAGATTGTATTTTGTAGATTATGAATATAAAAATTTGCAAGGTTACGACGCTTCGTTTATGAAAGTGCCGCTGAAAATTCGTGAAGCGCTGCATGATTATAGAACAGCAAATGATGATATTGGGCCGCACACGCCATGGCTTCCAAATGCTACTGCGAGTTTCCAGCATCTTGCTACTCGAGCCTTTTTTGGCATTAAGTATGCAGCAACGCGAGCGGATGTAGTTGGGCACAGCATGGGAGGGCAGATTACTCGGGCGTATATCAGCGGTGTCGACGGTATCGCTAACCGAAATGTGTTTTTGAGAAGCACCATGCCTCGCGCTAACTGGCCGATGTTGGACTTTCGGCGGCACGCGCCTGTTGCGCCATTTGATCCATCTGTTGCTGACGATGGACGATGGCGCTATATCAGGGATGATAACTATTTGGCAGGAGATATTCGACGATTTATCACCATTGGTTCTCCCTTTAAGGGATCCCCATTGGCTGATGGTCTTGTGCTGACAGTGACTCCAGGTACCACGGCCGAGAAGCGACTGTGGGGAGCTCGCTATGGGATGGAGACATGGGCCGGAGGCTCACCTCAGGTCGCGGAGGATTTTTTTAGTCGCTTGTATAAGCCAGGAAGATCTGACCTTCCCACAGCAATTGCCGACTTGGCCAGCGACAGCGTTGCGAGGGCTCTTCTGACAGGTGAATCTATTGCCTCTGTGGGCGGGATGGGTTACTCGGCGAGCTACCCGACGGGCTACCGTGCGGTTCCATGGATTCCTCTAGGCGGTATCGCTGCAGGGTATCATCCACAGACCGAGGGACGAGATCTCCTTCAGATTTCCAGCAGGAACTTTGTAAGCAGAACTGTATTTGATACGCTAACAGTAGAGCGTAGTGATCTGGTGGTGAATATTGAGTCTCAGCTCAATGGCGCTGGCGAACCTGGACCAAACCAGCACCTTATTCACAAGGTGTTTGGTGCAACACAACACAGTCGTCAAATCATACCGGTTGGGGCGCCAGGTGAGACTCAGTCTACGCCAATAAGAGAGGAAATTGCGCGTCTATTATCACGCGGACTGCTTGATTTTAATACTACAGGATTGGACAAATGAAAATGACTATATTTGCATGCGTTGTTGGCTGTGCAGTAGCGTTTGGAGGCATACAGCCGCCGGCTACTAGTCGAATGGTGCAACTGAATGTGCAGGTGAAGGATCGAGCCAATCAGCCGGTGGCTGGAATATATGTTAGTGTGGCAACTCCGAGCAATCCGCCGAGACTGCCTACAGATTCTCAGGGGGGTGTCTTATTTCAGCTTGAAGTACCGACAGTAGAATCGAGGCTGGTAGTCGCGCTATCGGCGGTTATCCCTGTTGCGGATGCTGATGAATACGCGGCTGCAGTGGCCAGATATCAGCAGAGTGTTAGTAATAATGCCTTTAGGCAATATTATTTGGTGGATTTGCAGCCAGGTGTTGATTCGTACAATGTGACTATTGCGGGGCGACCAGCCGTGACGGTCTCGGGAAAGGTAGTTAGGCCCGATGGTACGGGCGTCGAGTCCATTGTGTTCGTCAACGACGCTCCACTGCCTGTGCCGCAAGAGCCAAGTCCGGTAGATGGTACCTTTGTTGTTGGTGGTGTGCCCGCGGGAGAGGCTGCTGACCTGTTTCTTTGGCCTGGCGAGGATAATGCTGTGAGAGTAGTCCACCTGACTGCTGCGCAAACCTCATCAGATGTGGCGTTAGGTGATTTGATCGTGGCTCCGCCTGCCATCGGCACGGTGCCCGTGCGGATAATTGTATCTAACGCAAGGGGTATGCCATTTGTGCCAACAATGAAAGAGTATTGGGTCACGGTTGTTTCCCAGGATGGCGCTGGCATATGGTCGTTCCGTGTTGATGAGACTGGACGGGCATGGGCGGATCTTCATAGTGCGACACCGGTTATGTTGTCACCTGGAACGTACTTTGTTGTGGCCGGTCCAATTATGTATAATCGAGCGGCTGCTGGGCTCGTGCGTGCACTTCAGGATGGTCGAGTGGCGGATATTGAGGCTGCTGGTGTCGCTACGTTTACTGTTCAAGGGACGACAGAGATGATTGTTCCGATTGACGCTGCGGCAACAGAGGCGGCGGTGTGGACGGTGATTCCTGAGCGTTGAGACTATAGTCAGGCCGATTTTAATGTGCGAAAGAGTCGACGGAGCATAGCCTCGTGCGACTAGGTCACTGCGTGGTATGTCTGCGCCGCCACCCCGGCGGACTTGCGGTCTCCGGGGCGGCATGCGGGGTAGGGCTGGAATGTGTCGCGGTCAGATCCGCCGCGACTGTTCGAGCATCTCGACCTCCTCCCGGATGTACCTGACGATCCCGTTTCGTCCCTCGCCCAGGCAGAGCCGTGTCAGGCCAGCCCGCCGGGCGATCCGATCGACACTTGAGCGAGAGCACCGCCAGCGCTCGGCAAGCTCCCTGGGAGACAGGTAGGGCGATGGCGCCCGCGGCTGGGGTTGCCGGGGGCTCATTCCGCGACTCCCGTGTCTGCCGCCCGCCGTACGCCCGAGGCCGACGCGATGACGCGTATCGGCAGGCCAGCCGCCATCGACAACGCAGCGATGCACGCATGCTCGCCGCGAGCCTCGACCACGACGCAGCGGCCCGCCTTGCCGCAAGGTTCGCCCGCAACGGCTAACGCAGCGACGGGAACCTCCAGCCGGGCACGCCACACCCGCACCCGGGAGACCTCGCCCGTGGAGTGGTCGACCCGATCGGCAGCCGCGAACAGATTCGTGGTGGTACCGCACTCCGCGACCCGCTCCCCGTAGCTCCGCGGAACGACGGTCCGCTTGGCGCCGGTTGGCAGACTTCGGGCACTTGGGCGGTTCCAGAACCCGCGGCTTGCTCGATACCTGGGCACCCGCTTCTTCGCACCCATCTCCAGGACCCAGGTAGGCCATCCGTATTCTGGTGTCTTCACGAGGTACTTCGTCATGTATCGCGCGGCGTGCTCCGCACCGCCCTCGAACGATCGCCGCGAGAAGCGAGTCGTGCCGAAGGCCGGACGGTTTGGGGCGACCGGTCCAGCCTGCTGGGGACGGAACTTGGACCAGGCCGCATCGATAGCGGTCTTGGGAACGAAACTGGCGTCGATGAGCACGTGGAAGTGGGCCTGCTCGGACTTCTCCTGGAACTCCACGACGTAGAGGTAGCGACGAGAGTGGAGATGGCCACCACGGTCAAGATCCTGCATGAGCCGGGAGATCGCCCGGGCTTTCCGGATGTACAGGTACGCATCGCGGGGCGTGGGGAACAGCTCCGGGTCCACCGTGAGCGTGAGCATCATCCGACCGGCGAACGTGCGCAGCACCGGCATCAGCTCGGCCCGCAGGGTGTACCCCTTCCGGCGGCAGCAGTCATCGCAGTACCAGCAATCGCATCCGCAGCGGATGGCCTCGAACGATTGCTCGCCCTTCTCGTTTGTTACAACATTCTGGGAGTATTCAAGCAAAGAGGATCGGCCGCGACGGGCGGCTGGCGCCGCCGCGCTCGCGGCCGTCTCAGTTGTCTTCGTGCCCGTACCTGGTACTGCCATGGACCGCTTCCCGGAGCTGATGCTCCGATGTGGCCCATGGCTGGCTGACTCCTGCAACACGCAGGACTGGCTGGCTGCTGGCGCAAAGTGCTAGCGATTCTGACTGCGAACCACCGATGCCGCCACGAGAGGATCCGCGGCCTGCAGCTGTACGCTGCCCTTTCTCTGACTGACTGCCAACTCGTAGACCCGGCGCTCCGGTCCTCGTGTCAGGACAACAAACCACCGGATAGCTCCGTCCACAACGATGCGAAGTGGACTCACGATCCAATCATCCCTGCTCACGCTCACGCCCCCTTGGGGCCCACGACCCCGTTTGCCGCTTGTTCTGCTTCGCCCCCTCGATGGACCGCTGCGAAATCATGATCATGAAGTGCCCCCCCGCGTCGTATGTGACCCGCTCAAGAACCCCCGCCGCAACAAGCATGTCGATGTGCGCCCGTGAACACTTCAACTCTCCCGCTGCTCCCCCGGGCGACGGTCCCCAAAGTCCCCGTTCCATCACATCATCAGCCCACTTCGAGAACTTCTCGGCCTCTCGCTGGGCCTGCGTCATCTTTCCCGATGCGACCATCGACTCCCCGCAGCTGGAGCAGATCAGGTCCAGATCGTCCGATGACCGGCGCACCCGTTCGCACTCGCGGCACCAACCCCACGGGAGCCCTTCAGTGTAAGTCATACACTCAGTGTAAGCCGTACAGCCGAGGTGTCAAGCGGTCGCTGGCGTGATCGACGCAGACCCACCCAATACCGCAGCGACGGGCGACGGGTATCGGGTGGGTCTGCTCCCGAAGGGTACCAGCAAGATTCAGACCACGACTTCCCCATGAACCGCCCGGAGGTCGCGTGTTTTCGGTGTCCCCTGTTCTGTCCCTACGACTTGCAAAACGCGGTCGATATGGTCAGAATGGACCGCACGTCGGGAGTACGTAAGCTCCTGACGACTCAGCAAGTTCCGGCGACGCCAGAAGTTCGGGAAAACAGGCTGCGACCCCTCATAACCCGGAGGTCGCAGGTTCAAATCCTGCCCCCGCTATTGAATCGGCCCTGGCGCTAGCGCCAGGGCCGATTTTCATGGTGGACCCCGATCTGAACCGCCGACTTGCCGACGGAACAAGAGGCGATTGCACGGTGAAAGATCGGATTGCACCGGACTCGCGCCATTCGCACATCGCAATGGCATTGCATGATTGCTGGCGAAAGCAGTCCGATCTCAGCCGCTGATGAAGGCCTGAAGGTCGTGGTTGATCACATCCGCGTGCGTGGTGCACATACCGTGCGGGAGTTTCTCATAGACCTTGAGACTGCCCTTGCTGAGCAGCTTGACGGAGAGCAGCGCCGAATCGGCAATCGGCACGATCTGGTCGTCATCGCCATGCATGACCAGCGTCGGTACATCAATCGCGTTGAGGTCCTCCGTGAAGTCCGTTTCCGAGAAGGCTTTAATGCCGTCGTGGTGCGCCTTGGCGCTGCCCATCATCCCCTGACGCCACCAGTTTCGGATGACCCCCTCGGAGGGCTGGGACCCGGGTCGGTTGAATCCGTAGAAGGGCCCGCTTGCCAGATCGAGGTAGAACTGCGGTCGGTTGGCGGCCAGTTGCACACGGAGTCCGTCGAACACTTCGATCGGCGTGCCGCCCGGATTCGAGGGCGTCTTGATCCTGATCGGCGGCACCGCGCCGATGAGCACGAGCTTGGCAACGCGGCCCTTGCCGTGACGGGCGACGTATCGAGCGGCTTCGCCGCCGCCGGTGGAGTGCCCGATGTGGACCGCATTCCTCAGGTCGAGGTGATCGAACACGGCCGCAGCATCTGCGGCGTAGTGGTCCATGTCGTGGCCGTCGCTGATCTGGCTCGACCGTCCGTGGCCTCGGCGATCGTGGGCGACGACCCGGTAGCCCTTCTGCAGAAAGTACAGCAACTGGGCGTCCCAATCGTCAGAGGAGAGGGGCCACCCGTGGTGGAAGACTACGGGCTGTTTGTCTTTGGGTCCCCAGTCCTTGAAGAAGATCTGGGCACCGTCCTTTGTGGTAACGCTGGTCATGTGCGAGTCTCCCTGATCAGCCTTTTCATGGGAAGTGCGAAGAGCACCGTCAGCGGACACCCCGGGCATCAGCGTGTACGCCGCCAAGCCGGCGCCCAAGCCCAGCATGTCGCGTCGGGTGAATGGTTGCATCGAGTCGGAGTGCATGGCGATGGTTCCCTGAAGCGGCCGCGCTCAGCGCGACTTCACGTTTCGAGCAAGGAAGTCCCGCATAAGCCCGGCGATTTCATCGCCGTTTGTTTCCAGCGCGAAGTGCCCCGCATCCAGCAGATGGAACTCGAGCGTCTTGAGGTCGCGTTTGTACGGCTCGGCCCCGGCGGGGGGAAAGATCTTGTCGTTCTTGCCCCAGACGATGAGCATCGGCGGCTGAGACTTCCGGAAGTACTTCTGCCAGGCCGGGTAGAGCGGAGGGTTGCTGCCGTAGCTCAGGAATAGATCGAGCTGGATCTCGTCGTTGCCCTTGCGGTTAAGCAGGAACTGGTCGTGGGCCGCGCCGTCGGGGCTCACAAACTCTGCGTTCGGAGCGCCCTCGGTGTACTGCCACTTCGTGGCGTCGTAGGTGAGCAGATTACGGATCACGTTGCGCCGTTCCATGTTTTGCGGCTCGGCCCAGTACGCTTTGATCGGCTTCCAGAAGTCGTTATCGATGCCCTCGTCGTAGGCGTTGCCGTTCTGCACGATGATGGCGGAGATGCGGTCGGGATGCGCGGCGGCCAGGCGATAGCCAATGGGCGCACCGTAGTCCTGCACGTAGACTGCGTACCGTGTCAGACCGACCTTCGTCGTGAACTCGTCCATGACCTTCGCCAGATTCTCGAAGGTGTACGAGAACACGTCGTGCGGGGGCATGGAACTGTGGCCGAACCCCGGATAGTCGGGTGCGATGACGTGGTACCGATCGGCCAGGGCCGGGATGAGGTTCCGGAACATCTGCGAGCTGGTCGGAAAGCCGTGAAGGAGGAGGAGCGAGGGGGCGTTCGCGGGGCCGGCCTCTCTGTAGAAAACGTCCACGCCGCCGGCCTTAACGGTCTTGTAGAGCACCCGCGGAGGCTGGGCCGGAGCGGGCGTAACGGTGGATGACGCGGGCCTTACCGGACCCAGCCCGACGAAGACTGCGATGACAGCCGCCAAGATCAACGTGCAGACCGAAATGGTCGTCCAGCGAGAAGTCGACATGATGGACCTCCAGGGTGTGGTGAAGAGTGTGTCAACGTGAAACAGCCGACAGCTTCTGTGTTGAGGTAAGGCAGCGGCCAGCCGTCGGGGAGCACCAGCGGCGGGCCGGCAACAGCGGTTTGGCGAGGCAGATCCGCTCTCGCGAGGGCCGCGGCCGCTCACCGAGGATCGAGGTTGTCGAAGAGTTTCACGCCCCGCTCGGCCGCGCTGCGGCTGCTGGCCGGGTTGGTGCCCGTCACCAAGCGACCCGACGCGATCGAGTAGTCGTCGAAGGCGCCGACCGCGCCGCTGTAGAACGCCCCCGCCGCAGTAACGGCTTCAACGATGGGGACGACGCCGTCCTGCCGCATCTTGTCGAGAATGTTGAAGATGAGTTCGCCTTCCACCATGAACCCGGTCACGGTCCTTCCGTGGATGATGGACTTGCCGGTCTTGGGGTCGATGACGCCCGGGAGAATCGCAGGACCGTGGCACACGGCGCCGACTACACCGCCGCGACTCCAGACGTCCGCCGCGATCGCCTGCAGGCCCTTCGCCTTCGGATAGTCGTACAGAGCGGCATGGCCGGCGGAAGCGAAGAAAAAGCCATAGTCCTGCGGCCTCAGGTCCGATGCCTTCTTGAGCTGCGATTTGATCTTGATCATGAACGGGTGCTTGGGGTTGTTCAGGATCGCGTGCTCACTCCCGGACAGGAAGGGGAGCGTCAACGAGATGTCGTCGAAACCGCATGTGCCGGTTTCGGATGCGAGGTCCACCTCGAATCCCGCCGCGGTCAGAGCCAGGTACGGGTGGAGCGCCTCGACGAAGAACACCCCGGTCCGGTGGCCACCGGGGTAGATCGCTCCGTTGAAGCTCGAGACGGCGATGAGTGCCTTTCGCGGAAGTGGCTGTGACACGGTGTGGCTCCTCGTTGGATGATCAGTTCTGGTCCAGGACTTACCGGTGTGGGCCGCGCGAACATGTGAGCGGCTCGGATGGTGCGGACTGGGTTGAGAACGGCCGGCTACTGCTGCGGGAACTTGACGACGGCTCGGCCCACGACATCGCCCGCACGCAGGAGCTCGATGTGCTCGTTGACCTGGTCGAGCGAGATGGTGGTGATGGTGTGGCGGATCTTGCCCTGGGTCGCCAGCTTCACGACCTCGGTGAGATCGGAGTTGTTCCCCCAGTAGGAGCCCGAGAGCGTTTGCTCACGGGAAACGCGGGGGAAGAGCGGGATGTCGATGCGGTCGCCCACCAAGCCGACATCGACGTAGTGGCCGCCGATGCCCAGCAGGCTGAACGCGAGTTGCACCATCGCCGGAGCGCCGGTGCAGTCGATGATCGCATCCAGATCCGGCTGGCCGGTGGCGGCGTCGAGCTCGCGTGCGACGTCCGCTGTGGCTTTGGCCTCGATGTTGATGGCATGGTCAACGCCGTATTTCTTCGCAACAGCGAGCTTGTCGGCGTTCCGGGCGAATGCCACGACGGTCGCGCCGCCGCCGAGCAGCTTGGCATACTGCACGGCGTAGGCGCCGAGCCCGCCGATGCCGAAGACCCCCATCACGCGGTTTGCGCCCAGCGCGCCGGCGTCGCGGAGCTTCTTGATCCCGCGGTAGGGAGTCAGCCCCGCATCGGTGAGCGGCGCGAGCTCTTCGAACGGAAGGCGGCGGTCGGCTTTCACCAGATACCGCGCAGGAACAGGGATGTACTCCGAATAACCGCCGTGCGGCCCGAACCCAGGCCATCGCACGTTCGGGCAGATCTGCGTGTTGCCGACCAGGCAGTGCCGGCAGGTGCCGTCACCCCAGCCGGGCGCGACAACTACATGATCGCCCTCGTGGAGCCCAAGCGCCTTCTGGACCAGCGAGCCGAGTCTGTCCACAACCCCCGTAATCTCGTGGCCCGGGATGATCGGGGTCGGGATCTCCGCGTATTTCCGGAAGTACCCGTCGATCAGCTGCACGTCGGACCGGCACATCCCGCACGCTCGCACCTGCACCAGCGCCTCGTCGGGCCGGATGTCCGGTACGGGCACGTCCTCCAGAACGAGCGGCTTGTTGTACTCTCTAATTCGAGCGGCTTTCATAGTTGACCCCTTGAGCCAGACTCGTTCAGATTTGGCTCGCGAGTACTGAGCGTGACCCCACGACAGCGTGAACTGGCAGCCTCCAGCGACTGCAGCGTGAGTTCGTCCACCAGCGTGGAACCCGCGCTTCGCTTGTTGGCACTAAGCGCCGGGGATCGCCAATGTTCAACTGGTTCGGGTGCGGTGAGGGGCACATCGGGCCGAGGGAACCAAGCGCCACGTCCTCAGTACAATCGCTCCGTGCAAGCGGAGCGCACCACGGTTGCGATTCAGCGTTACCTGGACGACCTGCGTCATCCTGAGAGCAACTCGCCGGCGGAGCCTGTCATCCGTGATTTGCTGGGGTTGGCGGCTCGGCGTCTGCACCTGCTCTGCGCACGGCTTCTTTCCCGCAGCTACCCGCGCCTCGCGCGGCCGCCCGTCAACCTGCAGGCCACCGAACTGCTCAGCGCCGTCACGGAGCGGATGCTCAAGGCGATGCGGGAAGCGCGGCCGGTAACGGTGCGTCAGTTCTTTCACATCGCCAGCCAGCACATGCGATGGGAGCTCAATGACGTGGCCCGACGCTTAGACAAGGGGCCCCGCGCGGTCGAGCTATTTGAGGAGTTGGTCCCTCGATCGACCGAACCCGACACCACCGTCGGACCGAATGTGGTTCGAATCCTGGAGGCGATCGAGAACCTGCCAGACGGCTCTCGCGAGGCGTTCGATCTGGTCCGCATCCAGGGGATGTCGCAGCCCGAAGCCGCTGAGTTGCTGGGCGTCTCGGTCCGCACCGTGCAGCGGCACCTGAGCAGCAGCGTCTTGCTCTTGAGCCAGGAGTTGGCCGATCTGTGCCCCCCGGACTTCACCAAGGGCGGCGCAGATGAACCGTCTGCGTAGGCCACGCTGGATGGTGCGGCTCCCGCCAACGATGAGGCCCCTATGGATCAAGAGCAGGTCATCATCAACGAACTTGCCCAACAGATCATCGAGTCTGGCCAGACCGCAGAGGATGTCTGCCGCAACCGCCCGGATCTCCTTGACAGGGTTCGTCGATTGTCGATCGTGGCTCGGGCGCTCGAGGGAGAGCTCAAGGAGCTCTTTCCCTCCTCTGATGAATTGAGGGCCGACGAGCCCGCGATGTCGCTGGACCGCTCATTCCCTCTGATTCCTGGATACGAGATTCAGAGCGTCCTTGGCTACGGCGGGATGGGCGTGGTGTACAAGGCGGCTCACCTCGCGCTACATCGAACGGTCGCGATTAAGATGCCGCTCGCCGGCGCGTTGTCGAGCCCGACGGAAAGGCAAAGACACATCCGTGAAGCGCGGGCGATCGCAGCGCTTGGGCACCCGAACATCGTCACCGTCCATGACGTCGGTGAAGTCGAGGGCAAGCCGTACTTCACGATGGAGTTCGTGGACGGGCAACACCTGGGCAGCTGTCTCGCCAATACGCCTCAGCCGGCGCACCGAGCCGCTTCGATGCTCGCGCTCCTCGCGGACGCGGTTGCCTGTGCACACCGCGCCGGGATCACTCACCGTGACTTGAAACCGGCCAACATCTTGCTCACCGCGGACGGCACGCCCAAGATCACCGACTTCGGGCTCGCTCGACGCCATGACGTCGACGCCACGCTAACCGTATCCGGATTCCAGTTCGGTACACCCAGCTACATGTCTCCCGAGCAAGCAAGCGGCAAGACCGACGGGCAGAGCACAAGCGTCGACATCTATGCACTCGGGGCGATCCTCTATGAGATGCTGACGGGCCGGCCCCCCTTCCGGGGCGACTCTCCGGTTGAAACCGTACGGCAGGTGATCCAAACAGAACCGGCTCCGCCCTCGCGTCTCAACCCCACTGTGCCACGCGATCTTGAGACAATCTGCCTGGCCTGCCTCCGAAAGGACCCGGCGCGGCGGTATCCGACCGCAGCGGCCCTCGCGGAAGACATCGGGCGGTTCCTGCGAGGCGAGCCGATCGCCGCGCGACGGACAAGCGCCGCCGAACGCTTGCTTAAGTGGGCGCGCCGTCACCCCGCCGCCTCGGTGGCGGCTGTCTTTCTGGCCGTCGTTGTCGCGGCGGGCGGTGTTGTACTCGATCGGGCCCTCTGGGCCCGCGCCGAGCTGCGGCGCAGCGTGAACAATGATCTGGCCGAACTGGAGCGCTCGGAGCGCAGCGGCCAATGGGCCGATGCGCGCGAAGCGCTCGAACGCGCCAAGGGCAGGCTGGGCGACCGCGACGTATCCGACGCTCGCGCACGCATCCGTCAGTCTGAACGCGATCTGGGGCTTGTAACGCAACTGGCCGCGATCCGGCTCGGTGGCGCGGAGATCATCGGTGGGAGAGTCAATTTCGCCGAGTCGGCAGCACAGTACAAAGAAGCGTTCGACGCGGCCGGATTGACTTTGGAGACCCTCCCGCCTGCGGCCGTTGCGGAGCGTATCCGCTCTTCTCCGATCCGCAACGAGTTGATCGCGGCTCTCGACGACTGGTCAACAGTCGTCCCGAGCCGGGATCTACTCGACAAGATCTACGCGGTCGCCCGAGATGCCGACCCAGACCCTCGTTGGCGCGACAAGGTGCGTGATGCATCCATCATCGATGATGTCGAGGCGCTGACCACACTGGCTAACGAAGCGACGATCAGCGAACAATCGCCCTCGATACTGGTTGCGCTCGGCCGCCGCCTCGACCGCGCCAAGGGTGAGCCCATTGCGTTCTGCCGGCGCGTCCAGCTCCAGTATCCCAGCGATTTTTGGGTGAACTTGCAGATCGGGAGTCTGCTCCAGAAGAAGCGCAGTCCCGAGTCGGTTGGGTACTACCTCGCGGCACGAGCGATCCGTCCGGACACCCTGATCGTTCCCATGAACTTGAGCGCGGAGATGTCCTACCAGGGGCGAACGGCCGAGGCGATCGACTACGCTTGGCGGGCCATCGATGTTGATCCACGCTCCGCGACGGTGTACGCGAACCTCGGCATCTGCTTCATGCAGTTTGGTCGATACGACGAGGCCATCATCGCTTGCCGCGATGCGCTCGCGATCGATCCACATCACACGTTTGCGACAGGTGTCATGTGCCAGACGCTGATGAAAGACGGCCGTATTGACGAAGCGCTCGCCGCGGCCAAACAGTTCCTGGGCGACTTGCCCCAGGAAGTACCGGATGGTGAGTCGATCGCCCGCCTGGTGGTTCAATACAAGGACCTCCTCGCGCGAGAGCAGCAGGTGAGCGACGTGCTGGCCGGAACCGAGCAGGTCGGGGCGTTCCGCCGCCGACAGCTCGCCTCGGTGTGCCTGCTCAAAAAGCGCTACGGAGAGGCGGTTCGGCTTTACGAGGAGGCGTTCACCGCCGATCCCACCGTTGCCAACGATGTCTTCTCTCAAACACGCTTCGAAGCGGCATGCGCTGCGGCCAGGGCCTCCGAACAGATGAAGGACGCGACAGAGCGGGTTCGATTGCTCAACATTGCTGTCTCGTGGCTGCGTGCCGATATTGAAGGGTGGTCAGCCGTGCTGGCCGGCGGCAAGGAACCAGAGCGACAGACACTTCTAAGGACGGTCTATTCATGGAGGTGGGAGCCGCGACTTGCATCGATACGCGATGCCCGTCCGCTGCGGAGTTGGCCGCAGGAGCAACAGGCTCAATGCCGTATGCTCTGGCGCGAACTGGAGACACTGATCGCGCGAGCGCAAATCGCGGCGCCGTCCGCAGATCGGCCTATTCAGATAGACGTCGCCTCGCTGAAGCGTGGCCGCGAACTCGCCGCCAAGGGCGATTGGGCAGGGGCAAACAGCTTCTACGCACGTGTCCTCGAGAGTGGTCCGAATGACGACGGTGAGTTTTGGTTTGAGTGCGCCGCCGTTCAGTTGCTCTCGGGCTATGCGACGGGCTACCGATCAGTGTGCAGCACTTTAATTGAAGGAGAGGGAACCAGAGGTGCACGCGCCTACCTCGTAGCTAGGGCGGCCACGCTTGCCGATTGTGGACTTCCTCACCCCGCTCTTGTCGACCGACTCGCCAAGCACACTGAGCTCCGCTTGAATGCCACCCAGTTCTGGGCACAAACGCAGCAAGGAGCCTTGGCGTACCGAGCCGGCCGGTACGACGAGGCGGGGGCGTTTTTTGAACAGAGCCTGAAGACCGATGCGCGTCCGGGCCGCGCCGTGGTGAACTGGCTGTGGTTGTCGCTCACCCGGCAACGCCAGGGCAAGACGGAGGAGGCTCGCGCCTTGCTGACAAGGTCCCAGCACTGGCTGGATCAGTACCGCGACGGCGTGCCGCCCGAGGCCGACGCGGAGGCCGGCTTGCACCTCCACAACTGGCTCGAGGCGAACGTGCTCCGTCGGGAGGCGGAGTCAGCGCTCTCGCCCAACTGACTAACGCACTCCGCCGAATTACTGGCGACACAGACCTCGACCCGCAGCGACTCGGCAGAGAAGCGTCCGATTGAGCGTTGTGTCGGTCCGGGACTGGCTGTAGTACGTGAACGTATCGATTTCACGGCCGTCCGCCGGATTGATTGTTGCCAAGCCGGCCATGTGCGTTTCCTCGAAAGTGAGACGTGAATGAGATGGGACGACGGCGATCAGTTTCCGAGGATCTCCAGGTGAATAACCTCGGGTAGTCTCGCGAACCACGCCTGCGCGTGGGGCGTACAGTTTCGGGACTCGAAGTCCGCCTTGCTTGCGAAGATCTCGTAGAAGACGAAGTGGCCGCGCGACTCGCGGTCCTCGTGCAGGAGGTAGAGTCAGGTTATTGGGTTCGCGGCGGACATGGGCGATAAGCGACTAGGTAGCGGTACGCAGTTCGCTTTCTTTGCCGGGCTTGGCGCGAACCTCGGCGACGACCGCGACCGCCACGGATGGGATTTGTTCGTAGTCGGCGATCGATCCGTCGCGCCCGGTGGCGCATCCCCCGTCGTGAGCGCGACCGCGGCACATGCCGCGAATATCACGATTCCAGAGTACTGTTGCGACATGATCGGTGCTCTCCACTGGTAAGAGACCTGGTGGAGGCACTCTGCCAGCATCGTGGTGAGAAGACAACAGCTCGATACGATCCATCAACGTCTAGAAGCGCCTTGCCGAGCCTCTCTCGCCTCGTCGAAGACGCGTTTGACCGGCGGGAGCGCCTGCACGAACTCAAGCTGCTCGCCCTCTGGACCCTTGCAGTAGATCAACCGCCAGCCATTGGACCGGCCCTCCGTGACGCCGTTGCTGTTGGCCTCAAGGGGTGCGGCGAGCCGCGCCTCTTCGGTGGTTACGGTGACAACACGATTCGCCTTCACTTGGGACATGCCCCGGCGGGACGCCTCTGCCTCCAGGTCTGCGATGAATGTGTTGAAGTCGGCATCGTCCCGGATGTGGAAGCAGATATGCATCATCCGCGGGAAGGCAGGGCTCATGAGATCCAGGGGCGCGGCGAAGCTGTCGCCTGTGCCGGAAGGCTGACCGGCGTCTCGGTACTGCAGCAGTTCGAGCACCACGTTGTCAAACTGGATGAACCGAACATCGAGCCGCTGTAAGCCGTTCTTCAGATCCGGGATTCCCATGGTGCGTGGATTGATCTTCCGCACGCGTGCCTCAATCTCCTGGTCGGTGAGCAACGTGTTGTGGATTCGTTCCCCCTGGAAATCGCCGTCGCGCATGATCTCGGTGCCGCCGAGGACCTCCGTGTAAAACTCGAAGGCCCGGTCCATGTTCTGGACGGTGAGGCCGACGTGCTGCACCCCCCGCAGCCGAGCCACGAGCGATCCGCCCTTTCCCCCGCTCTCACTCGGGGCGGCCGCTGTTTGACCCGCGGCCGGACTGGTAAGCATGGTGGAGGCGATCGATCCGGTCACAATCACTCCTGCCGCCGCTTTCAGAACTTCTCGGCGCGCCACTTGTGAACTCTCCTCGGTAGGGTCGAACATCTGCGTCTCCTTGAGTGTTTTGGGTCCTCGCTCCAGCCGCACCCGGCAACTGCACGACCACGTACCGGGCTCCAAGTTCGACCGGAGCCAGCCGGGTGGCATCCTGAGCGTATCCCCACGACACTGGGCTCCGGTGGCGGACTCCTGGCCCTTGCTGTCGATCGCTTACCTCGCCCGCTTCCTGTCTATCGCAGATGTCGCGGCCCGCTGGACTGGGTGCGATTCGTAGAACGAAGCGCGGATGCAGACCGTCGCGTGCGGCGCGGGCCCGGTGCAGACCGCGTTCTGGGTTGTTTGGCCGCTGGCGTGGCCGGCTCCCCTGGCAGCGGCGCTGCTGGCGGGAACGCTCTCACTCACAGAGACGCAGGCGACGGGGACACTCATCCCACAGGACCCGCCGGTGCTGACCACCAAGCTACTAACTTGGGCTCACGCGGTACGGTCCGACCGTGGTACGCGGCGGATGCTGCTCGGATGCGTGGACTACCAGCGGGCAACGCGCGTTCGTTGTAGAAGCGACGGGGCGTGGCTCTGCGCCGCACCCCCTATCCCCACGAGGAGGCTCCCTTTCTGTCAGGCTGATAGACGGCCCCGCCGTGACGCGGAAGGAGCGTCAGTGACCTGTCGGCTCTGACCTTTTCTCCTATGCGGCCTTGCTGAAGTAGGACCCAAACACAGCCCGAATCGATATCGTCGCGGAGCCCCGGGGGCTTGCCGGAGAATGTCGACGGTCGCCATAGCTGGCCCCCGCTACTTCTTGTGTGAAGGGAACTTGCGCAACATCGCAGGTCCTTTTTTCGTGCCCGCGGTGGCCATTTGACCTCTGTTTTGGCCCCGCGTCCGCGAAAGCCCGGACCTGCCATGAGGACCAGCACGGTCCCGCGGCCAGTCTTAAGAAGCGCGGCGGCACCTACTACGCCCAGTGGGACATCGGAACGAAGCAGCGGCGGGTAGCCCTCAAGACTTCGTCGCTCCAGGTTGCCAAGGAACGGCTCAGGAAGATCGAGTCCAGGCTCGCCGCGGGATTCGATGATCCGCTCCCGACACGGACACCGATCGGCGAGATCGTCGCCGCGTACGTCCGCCAGATGCGGCTCGTGAAGACCGCGAAGAGCGCCCAGACGGACGTCTACTACCTGCGCCAGATGTTCGGCCCGTGCTGCCCCGAGGTCGAGACTCCCAGTCGAACGGGAACCCCAGCCGTCAGACGTCTGCTGTGGGAGGAACCAAGTCCGCAACATGTTCCCCATCGTGGCCGTGTCCACCGCGCAGATTGCAGCCGAGCAGGTGAGGTGTCTTCATTCCACAGATGGCGCACAGCAAGGGATTCGCGACTTGTGGCTCGAAGCCTGGGGCATGGGCACGCCTCGGAAGCAGCCTTTGCCGTCCATGCAGCAGCGGCAGCAGAAGCCAAAGACACTTTCCCGCTTGGATGTACGTTCGGACGTCACCCGCGCCAGGTGCGGCAGCGCGTCGACCCACACCGACAATCAGCATCGTGCCCTTCCCGTCGATGTGGGGCCAGCCGCACAGGCAAGCGTGGGTATGCCGCCGCGTAGCCACCCGGAGAGGCTGGTCCGCATGCCGATCATGGGCGGCAGGCCTCTGCACCCTCACCGGCCGGCTTGCACCCGTCCATCAACCGGCGTATTGTCATCCCGATCCTGTTCGGAACGGACAGGACACCCGGGGCGCATAGCTCAGTTGGCTAGAGCGCAGCTGTCACATAGCTGAGGTCACAGGTTCGAGCCCTGTTGCGCCCATTTGCCCGATTCCGGCTGATTTTCGGCCAAGCGGCCCTTTTGTCGGAATCGTCGATCTTCAACGCGCGTTGATGTGTTGTTCAGCCGGGCTTCGGTCCGTGATGTGTGCGACCGATCGCTCGGCGGGCGTGTTCGCGGCCACGTCATGCGAAAGGCAACACATGCAACCCCAACGCATTGTCGGAATCGCGCTGCTGATCATCGGCGCCATCCTGCTCATCATGGGGCTCCAGGCGTTTGACTCCTTCGGCTCGCAGGTCTCAGAGTTCTTCACCGGCTCCCCGACCGACCGTGCCGTGTGGATGACCATCGGTGGCATCGCGGCGATTGCCGTGGGCATCGCTTCGACCCTGGTGCCATCCCGAGCCGGCCGTCAGTAGATCCGGCGTGCGCAGTGTCGTTACTCAAGCCTGGCATGGCGGAGCCGCAGGCTGTTGAGCACCACGCTCACGCTGCTGAACGCCATCGCTCCGCTCGCGATGATTGGAGAAAGCAGCCATCCGGTCACGGGGTAGAGCACCCCCGCGGCGATGGGGATGCCGATGGTGTTGTAGATGAACGCCCAGAAGAGGTTCTGCCTGATCGTCCGCATGGTGGCTCGCGACAGCCTGATGGCGCCGGCCACCGCCCGAAGGTCGCCCCGCATCAGCGTGATGTCGGCCGATTCCATTGCTACGTCGGTTCCCGTACCGATCGCCATGCCTACGTCGGCCTGAGTGAGGGCCGGCGCATCGTTGATCCCGTCTCCGACCATGGCCACGACATGCCCCTCGGACTGGAGCGACCGCACGTGCTCCGCCTTGTCCTTTGGCAGCACCTCGGCGAAGACCTGATCGACGGCGACGCTGGAGGCGACGGCCTCGGCGACGCGGCGGTTGTCGCCGGTCAGCATGACGACGCGGAGGCCCATTCCATGCATGGCCGCGATCGCGCCCTTGGACTCAGGACGAACGGTGTCTGCGACCGCCACGATCCCGGCCTCGCGTCCATCCACGGCCACAAACATCGGCGTTCGCCCCTGCCCTGCGAGTTCCTCGGCCCTTCCGCCGAGGGTGACCTTGATGCCACGCTGCTCGAGCATCGCCGCGTTCCCGACGAGCACGGCCCGACCATCGACGACGGCTTCGACTCCGTGCCCAACGATTGCCTCGAACCGCTCTGGCTCCGAGAGCGACACGCCCCGCGCCGCCGCCTCGCGAACAATCGCGGCCGCGAGCGGATGCTCGCTGTGGCGCTCGGCCGACGCGGCCACCCTCACAAGTTCGGCGTCGTCGAAACCCGTGGCGGGCGCCACCTCAGCCACCGACGGCCTGCCCTCCGTGATTGTGCCCGTCTTATCGAGAACGATCGCGGTCAGCTTGTGGGCCGTCTCAAGAGCCTCCCCGCCCTTGATGAGAATCCCCTGCTCGGCGCCCCGTCCGGTGCCGACCATGACCGCCGTTGGCGTCGCCAGGCCGAGCGCACAGGGACACGCGATGATGAGCACCGACACACCCGCGATCAGGGCCATGCTGAGGCGTTCGTCTCCCGTCCACACCAGCCACCAGACCGCGAAGGTCGCCAGCGCGGTGACGATGACGACCGGTACGAAGATCCCGCTGATGCGGTCGACCAGTCGCGCGATCGGGGCCTTGCTTCCCTGGGCCTCCTGCACAAGCCGGACGATCTGCTGCAGCGCCGTGTCGGCGCCGACCTTCGTCGCGACCAGCCGTAGCGACCCCGTCGAGTTCATGGTGGCGCCGAAGACACTGTCATCAGCCGCTTTCTCCACCGGGATGCTCTCGCCGGTCAGCATCGACTCATCGACAGCCGACCGGCCGCTCTCCACACGCCCGTCAACCGGGATCTTTTCGCCCGGCCGCACCAGCACCGTATCGCCGACGGCCACAGACTCGACCGGCACATCCTGCTCGAACCCGCCTCGTACGATCCGAGCAGTCTTGGCCTGCAACCCGACCAGCCTCTTGATCGCGGCGGTCGTGCGTCCCGTCGCCCGGGCTTCAAAGTATTTTCCGAGAAGGATGAGCACGACAATGACCGCCGCGGCCTCGTAGTACACCGGAACCGTCGTCGCCGCGGAGCCGGCGTGCGTGGAACCGCCGGACGCGTGCGCAAAGAACTCCGGCCAGACCGTGGCCGCGAACGAATAGAAGAACGCCGCGCCCGTCCCCATCGCGACAAGCGTGTCCATGTTCGCACTGAAGTGAACGAGCCCCCTCCATGCCGATCGAAAGAACTGCCATCCACACCAGAACACGACCGGTGCCGTAAGGCTGAGCTGGAGCCAGTTGATCCACGAGACGTTGAACGCGGCCACCCGCCCGTGCGACATCGCGATGACGAGCACCGGGAGCGCCAGCGCCGCGCCCACGATGGTCCTGACCAGAACCCTGCGGGCCTCGCCCTCCCCTGCATGCATGTGCGCGGAGTGATCTGCGGCATCGCCGGCGGATGGACCGCTGGGCGCCCGCATCGACGCGTGGTCGTGGCCCGCGTGCCCGTGTGGTGGAGCAGGTCGCCCAACCTTGCCTGGTGACGAGTGCACGACCGCGGTGTAGCCGAGGTCTTCGACTGCAGTCGCCAGTCGGGATGGATCAATCACCGACGGGTCGTACCGCACCGTTGCCACCTTCGTCGCGAAGTTCACGCCGGCCGTGGCCACTCCGGGCTGCCTGCTCAACCGCTTCTCAATGCGCACCGCGCAGGAGGCGCACGACATCCCTTCGATAGCAAGATCACAGCGCTCTATCGCCGGGTTGGCGATACGAGCGTCCTGATCGGTCTCTTGGTGGTGGTCGTGTTGATGGCTCATGGGAAGCCTCGCTATCTGGCCAGTCGCGACATCACGTCCAACACTCGCCGCGTGGCAGTCTATCCGTGTGCGGCGGTTTCCATTTGGCCTGCTGGCGACAGGACTTCCTGCGCGAACTCATGCCGGTGCTGCCACCGCTTCACCAGGTAGAACACCACCGGATAGGCGATCAGCTCCATGATGAAACTGATTAGCAAGCCGCCGATCATCGGCGCCGCGATGCGCCGCATCGTGTCGGCACCGGTGCCGGCAGCCCACAGCAGGGGCACCAAGCCGATGAACGTCGCCGCGACGGTCATGGCTTTGGGCCGGATCCGCATGACCGCACCGTCGTGAACCGCCTCGTACAGGTCGGCGGCAGAGCTCATCCGACCCTGCGACTTGAAGCGGTCGAAGCTGCTGTCAAGGTACAGCAGCATCACCATCCCCGTTTCGGCATCCAGTCCCGCGAGCGCGATGATGCCGATAATCACCGCAAGCGACAGGTTGTAGTCCAGCGCGTACATGAACCAGAACGCCCCGACCAGGCTGAAGGGCACCGCGAGCATCACGATCCCGACTCGCAGCCATGATCGGCTGCTGACATAGAGCAGGACGATGATCACTCCCAGCGCCAGGATGCTCGCGGCGACCAGCCTCGGGATGGTCTTCTCCCAGAACTCGAACTGTCCGGAGAACACCAGCGTGTACCCCCGCGGGAGATCGACCTGCGCCGCAATGACGCGCCGAGCCTCCGCGATGTACCCGCCAAGGTCGCGCCCGGCGATGTCCACGTACACCCACGCCGTCCGCATGGCATTCTCCGACCGGATCATCGGAGCCCCAGGGTTGATCCTGATGGACGCCAGTTCGCCGAGTGGCACCTGGACCGTGTTCCCTGACGCATCCGGGATCGAACCCGTGACGAGCACGGCCTCCAGGGCCGGGATGTCATCGCGGAAATCACGCAGGTACCTCACGTTGAGCGGGTACCGCTCCAGCCCCTCGACGGTCGTCGTGACATTCGTTCCGCCGATCGCGGCCTCGATGACGTCCTGCACATCCCCCACCGTCAGCCCAAACCTCGCGGCGGCATCGCGGTCGATATCGACATCGAGGTAGAAGCCGCCGAAGGTGCGCTCCGAGTAGGCCGAGATGGTGCCGGGAATCGTGCGCACCGTGCTCGCCGCCCGCTCGGCAAGGTCGCTGAGGACTCGCAGGTCGGGCCCCAGGATCTTGATCCCCACCGGAGTCTTGATCCCGGTCGCCAGCATGTTGATCCGGTTCTCGATCGGGAACGGCCAGGCGTTGGCCAGGCCCGGGAACATCACGACCGTGTTGAGCCCGTGATGCATGGTCCCGTCGGGGTCCTGCCAGCCGAACTTGAGTTCCTCGGTCGTAATCGGCCGCCGCTCCGGCCAGAACGTCGCCGTGAACGGCCGCTTGAGCCACTCCGGCCACTCGCTGAACCAATACGACACCGGGCGCGAACGCCACTGGCTGTGATCAGGGTTCAGCTGAACCACTGTTTCAAGCATCGACAGAGGTGCCGGGTCGGTGGCCGTATCCGCCCGACCGATCTTTCCGTGAACACTGAGCACCTCGGGAAACGTCTTGATCAGCCGGTCGGTCTGCTGGAGAAGTTCCTTGCTTTTTGTGATGCTGATCGAGGGGTCCGTCGTCGGCATGTAGAGCAGATCGCCCTCGTCCAGCGGCGGCATGAACTCGCTGCCCATCCTTGACATCGGGTACCATGTCGACGCCAGCGCCGCTGCGGCCACCAGCAACACAAGCCAGGGGCGCGCCATCGCCGCACGGAAGACCGGCGCGTACACCCACTGGAGCACGCGGCTGATGGGGCTCTGCTGCTCGTGGATTATCCTCTGCGGGAGCAGCAGCATCGCGGCGAGCACCGCCCACCCTCCCGCACACCACCAGCCGTACGGCGCCAGGTGAGGCATCGAGTCCACGACCAGCAGGATCGCAGCTGCGGGCAAGGCCACCGCGGCCACCGTGATCAGAGCATTGACCAGCCGCCCCCACCTCGCAGGCAGCACACGCGAGGTGATGAAGTAGTACATCAGCACCGGAATGATGGTGATCGACAGCAGCGCCGCCGCCGACATCGCGAACGTCTTGGTGTAGGCCAGCGGCTTGAAGAGCCGCCCCGCCTCGCCCCCAAGCACGAATACCGGAAGGAACGACACCGTGATGATCAGCAGCGAGAAGAACAGCTGCGGCCCCACCTCCTTGGCGGCGGCGAGGATGATCTCCAGTCTCGGTGTCGGCGCGTGGCCCGCATGGATCCGCTCCTCCTCGCGGTCGAGGTGCTTGTGACCGTTCTCCACCATGATCACGGCCGAGTCGACCACGACGCCGATGGAGATCGCGATGCCGCCGAGGGACATGATGTTGGCATTGATCCCAAGCAGGTTCATGACCAGCAGCGCCGCGATCACGCTCGACGGAACCACGAACACGGCCACCAGCTCGCTGCGCAGATGGATCAGGAACAGCATGCACACCAGCCCGACGACGATGATCTCCTCGACGAGGGTGTTGCGGAGCGTCCGGATCGACCGGCTGATAAGTTCGGAACGATCATAGGTTGTCTTGATGAACACTCCCGGCGGAAGCCCGTCCTCCAGCGCGGCCAGTTTCGCCTTGACATCGCGGATGACCTTGAACGCGTTCGCACCGAACCGTGCGACCACGACCCCGCCTACCGCCTCGCCCTCACCGTCGAGTTCGCCGACGCCGCGCCTTGCTTCGCCCCCGATCTGCAGCGTCGCGACGTCGCCGAGCATGATCGGCGTGCCCCGATCTCCGAGCCCGACCGGCACCTTCGCAAGGTCCTCGAGCCCCTTGAGGTAGCCGCGGCTGCGGACCATGTACTCGCTCTCCGACAGCTCGATCACGGACCCCCCAACGTCGTTATTCGACCGCTCGATCGCGCCGATGACGTCGCGCAGCGGCAGCCGATAGGCCTGCAGAATCTGCGGATCGAGTACGACTTGGTACTGCTTGACAAAGCCGCCGATGGACGCGACCTCTGAGACATCCTCGACCGACGTCAGTGGGTAGCGGAGGTACCAGTCCTGCAGGCTGCGGAGCTGCGCCAGGTCCTGATTCGCAGACACGAGCTTGGCGCCCGAGATCGGATCGCGCCCCGGGTTCTCCCATGCCCGGACCCTCGTCAGGTGCTCCCGCCGGTCCGCCGGTGCGTTGTCCACCGAGGCGTACCACGCGTTGGCGTCCGGATCGTGCCAGAGCCCCTTGGGGTGATCGGGGCTGTAGTAGCCCGGGTAGAGAACGTACTGATACACCCAGCCAACACCCGTTGCATCCGGGCCGAGCTTGGGCTCGACGCCCTTCGGTAGCCGGTCTCTAGCAAAGTTGAGGTACTCCAGAACCCGGCTGCGTGCCCAGTAGATATCCGTTCCGTCCTCGAACAGGACATACACGAACGACTGCTCAAACATGCTGAACCCGCGCACCACGGTCGACCCCGGCACCGCGAGCATGGCGCTGGCCAGCGGGTAGGTCACCTGATCGTCGACGACCTGCGGGTTCTGCCCCGGGTACTCGGTGGTCACGATCACCTGAACATCCGACAGGTCGGGGATCGCATCAAGCCGGATATGGAAGAGGTTCCACACACCGGCCCCGACGAGCATCGCCGTGAGCAACAGCACGAGGACGCGATTCCTGATCGACAACTCGATGATTCGTGCGATCACGGGTGGGCCTCGCGGTTCGCGTCGATCACCTTGACGACCTCGCCGCACCGCTTCATCTCGCTCGCGTAGTAGGGGTTGGCGATATCCTCCGTCCGCTGGAGCCAGCTCCCGGGGGCCATCGGACAGTGCACGACGAACAGCGTGCCCGCAACCGCCGAGGACTGAGGCGCCGTTTCGACCAGGGCGATCACGAGATCACTAAGTCCCCCGAACAGCTCTCGCTGACGGGTGATCGGCTGATCCTTCATCGTCTCGGCGACCCTGATCACGTCCGCCGCCCGGCTTGCAAGGCCACCCCCCGCCGCTTCAGCCTGCAGCGCACGAGCCGCGGCGATGAGCGGCGCCACGTCTACCGATGGCGGCGATCCCTCCGGCTCCTTGTTCCCAAGCCGCTCGGCAATAGCCAGGTACTGGAGCACCAGCGCATCCTCTCGCTCCTGCTGTTCCGGAGTGACCTTGATGCCCACCCTCGCCCCCGGGTCGGACGCCTTCGCCACCGGCGCCTTCTTCTCGTTGAGGAACTTCTGGATCGCCTCCCTCAGGCGGCTCTCGGAATCGACGAGAAACTGTCCGCTCGTCACCACCGCCTCGCCGGGCGCCAACCCCTCGATGACCTGCACAAGCCCGCCCTCACTTGCAAGCCCCATCTTGACTCTCCGCGGCTGGAAGCGACCGACCGCCTCGGCCACGAACGCCACCTGAGACTCGCCCGTGTCGATAATCGCTTCGCGCGGCGCCAGCACCGCGTTCTCGGCGATCAGGGAATCAAGCCGTACCGTCGCGTACATCCCCGGCTTAAGGGCCCGGTCCGGATTCGGGATCGACATCCGCGCCACAGCCGTCCGAGTCGACTCGTTGACGCGAGGATCGACGAAGACGATCTCTCCGTTGATGGGCTCGCCCGGCCGCGACGCAATCGAGGCGCTCGCCCGCTGACCGACATGCACAAACGGCAGGTCACGCTCGAAGACCTGACCGTCAACCCACAGCGTCGAGAAGTCGACGATGCGCAGCACGCGGTCTCCCGCCTTGACGGCGGAGCCTTCAACCACCGACTTCTCAGTCACATCGCCGGTGATAGGGCTCACGAACGTGACGGTGTCCGGCGCACGATCTCTCTTCGCGAGCGCCTCGATCTGTGCCCGCGGAAGCCCGAGCAACTCCAGCTTCCTCACGGTCGCGTCGTACAACGAGGCCGCCATACCCATGGCATCCCCCTCCGATACATCGCCTCCCGCCGCGGACAGGCCCCTCGCCCGCCGCGAGGCGATCAGTTCCTCGATGGCGATCTGCAACTCCGGGCTGTACAGGTCGAACAGTGGATCTCCAGCCTTGACATGCATCCCTTCCGTGTCGGCGTAGAGCCGCCGTACCCAGCCGGAGACCAGGAGGTTGATGTCGCTGGCATTCGGCTGAGCCTCATCCAGGTAACCAACTAGACGAACCCGTCTTGTCAGCGGCCCCTGGGTGACCATCGACACCCGGATCCCCATGTTCTGGACGACGGCAGGATCGATGACCACCGCACCAGTCCCGTCGAGCACGCCCGGGACTGGAACGTCGTCTTCATACACAGGGACGAGGTCCATCCCCATCGGACTCTTTCCAGGACGATCCGAGATGTACGGCGGGCTCAGCATCGGATCCCACCAGTACTTGACCCTTCGCTCCGCCTCCCGCCCCCTCTGACCCTCTCCGGCTGTCGCCGCGTGGTCGTGCCCGCGACCGCCTGGCTGAGGACTCCCGCTGCCCACATTCAGCGGTGTGAGTTTCATATGGCAGATGGGGCAGTCGCCCGGCCGGTCCTGGATCACCTGCGGATGCATGCCGCATGTCCAGAGTTGCTGCGAATCGCTGGATGTGCTGCCCTGGCTGCCAGCGTCGCCGCTGGGTGCGACGCCCATGCCGAGCAGAGGCGCAATCCGGCCCTGCCACTGGACACCGGCGTACACGCCGCCCGCGGCGGCAATCAGCAAGAGCACGTACGTTCGTCCTCGCCCGCGTCGGCGCGGCGCCTCAACACGATCCTGGATTTGTCGAGTCATGGATGAACTCCTGGTTTGTGTGAAGCGGCGAAGGGCACGCCAGAAGTCGCGCCGGCTCCAAGGTCCGCAATCGTCTCGATGTCGACTCCCATGAGGGCCTCGATCTCGGCAAGCCTCTTCTCTCTCACTGCTCGCGCCTCTGCGGCGGTCAGGCGGGACGCCAGCAGTGTCCGTTCCGCCTCGATCATGTCGAGGTATCCGACCATGCCCGCGGAGTACGACTGGCGAGAGATCGCCGCGATTCGCTCGGCCGCGGGCACGATGTTCCCGCTGAACAGCGCTGCCTGTCGCTCCGCATCTCGGAGTGACACGAGCGTCGCGACGAACAAGCCCTCACGGTCTCTCCTGGCCTGGCGGAGCATGGCCTCCGACCCCCGCAGGTTCGCGCCCGCCTCCTTGATTCCCCCCTCGATCTCCTTGATCGTGGTCGGGAGCATGATCGCGGCGCCGATCGCCTGCGAGGCGCTCCCCGTGAACGCGAACGTCGGGTTGATGTCCGGCAGCCACTGCATCTTCGCCAGTTCGAGCGCATCGGCCCGTCCCGCCGTCTGGTGGGCCAGGACCTCCAACTCGGGGTTCAGGTCGACAGCAGCCTGCAGAAGAGCCGCATCGTCCGCCGCGATCTCCCGCGGCGGCTGCATCGGAGTCGGTGCGGCGAGCGGAGCGTCCGGCGCCCGCGCGAGCATGCTGTTGAGCAAGGCCCGCGCCGATGCAAGCTCGGCCTCGATCGCCCGAACCGTGTCATCCGCGACACGCACCTCCACCTCGGCCCTCAGCAGGTCCTGCTGCATCCCGCCGCCGAGCAGTCGCGACCGGGCGGTCTCGAACGTCAACTGGGCGAGCGAACGCCGCTCCCGCTCGATGCGTGCCTTCTCAGCCAGCAGCCCGAACTCGGCCCAGGCCACCAGCACCCGGCGCTGCAGGTCGAACTTGGCAGCGCGGAAGCGGGCTCCTGCGGCCCGGGCCTCATCGAGAGCGACCTTCCCCTGCTGGGCAGCCTTCGTCGGCCACAGCAGGCTCTCCATCGAATCCGGGCTGAACGAGAAGGAGTTCCGGTCAAACCCCTTCATGTTGCCGCCGGAGAAGGTGTACGAGTACCCGAGCATCAGCCGAGAGTTCGGCCAGGCCGAGGCGACCTCGATCCGCTCCGCCGCGGCCTTCCAGTCGAAGTAGGCCGCCTCCAGCTCGCCGTTGGCGAGGAATGCCCGCCGGAGCACATCCTCCCACGTGGCCTGCGCAGGCAACTCGGGGAGCGACCGCTCCTCGATCCCGGGCTCGTACCTGCCGCCCTGCCTGGCGATACGGCTCATCTCTTCGGAAGTGCCGTCCGGCGTCAGGGCGCACCCCGTCGTAGCAACCGACACGACGATCACGGCGAGCGCGCGCGCCGCCGCCTCAGCGCGACAAATGAACATAACTGGCTCCAAGGTGTGGGTGATGCTCGCCGCCCGAACAGGACGACAGCAGAGATAGACGCGGGTTCACTCGCCGAGCGCGCAGTGCCGCTCAGCAGAGCCCACGTCTACACCACCCAGACACACAGGAGCGGCCGAGTTGATGAACACGATCGCCGAAGCGAACCCTCCCACCCGCGCCTGACTGCCGAGGGCGTCACGGGCTCCGGCAAAACGGCGACCAGCACCGGGTTAAACGCTAAGGCCTGCTCAACCGGCCTGTTCTCGACCCCCCGTGCCGGGGGCCGAGGCTCGTCCCGTGACGGGGCATCGCAGTTGCACACCATCCGTCCCTGGGACCCCCGGTGACAGATCGGAGCGTCGTCATCGCTCCCACAGCACCCGCATTCCACCTGCGCCGCATCAGACCCCGGTGCGATCGCGGCGCACTGCACTGCTGCCAGTCCCTGAAGAGACTGAGCAACCATCGCGATCACAAGGAAAGTCCGAAAAAGCAAGGTCATACGAGTATCGCGACGCTCCGGCGAAGTTCGGTTCACGCGGGCCATGCAGGCCCAATGTCAGCCCTTGATTCTATCGGCACAGGGGCATCCGGGCTGCATCCATCGATACGAACCCTATTCGATACCTGTTCAGCACCCCCCGCTCACCGCTCCCAGCCACGCCAAGACGTACACCGCGATATCCGCCGGATCCACCGCCCCACTTGCATCGAAGTCGGCCGTCAGCGTCCCCGCTTGGACCGATGCCAACCACGCTCCAATGAACAACGCGACATCCTGCGGGTCCACCGAGCCGTTCCGATCCCAGTCTGCCGGGCACCCCCCCAGCATGCCGTGCGCTGCGAATCCGGCGCTGATGGCAGCCGAGTGCGGCGTCCCGTTCAGGATGTTCGCATCGTCATCATCGAGCGTCAGGAAGTCGATGCTGATCAGCGGGGTGATCTCCGTTCCCTGGTGCAGCAGCACGCTGTTGATAACGAGCGACGAGATCGTGTCGCGGTACGTCGATGGGTGTGCCGCGGCGATCCCGTTCCGCACCGACCAGACGCACCCCGACAAGAGCGTCCCGCACGTGTGCGCAACGCCGCTGCACGGATACCGCATCGAGTTGACCGCCGATCGGATGCCCGCGCTGCACTGCTGCAATCCGGTCCCAAGGACGGGGTCGTCCACCAGCGTCATGGCGAGACAGTCGCCGAATCCCTCACCGTACTGCCCCTGGCCCGAGCCCGCGCTGCTCACGACGTGGTGGCCATACTCGTGGTAGATCACGGTTCCGAACGCCGAGTTGCGGCACCCGCCCCCGGCCGGATAGAAGTTGATCGCATCGCCCGTGTACCCGGCGTTGCACGCGCCGGGCACCATCACGTTCACCGCGAACTCCCTCTGCTGCGCCACCACCGGGAAAGACGGGTTGTACCGCAGAACGTGATCCCTCACGGCGTTGGCGCCGAGGTACGCATTCACCTCCGCGGTCGTGGCCTCGCCCCCACCGGCGTTATGCACCACCCCAAACGGAACCGCGGGCGCGGCGGCGCCGGAAAGCACCGTCGCATCAACCGGCGCCGTGCCGACGTACCGAAACACCCGGAAGAACTCCCCCCGCACCCCGGACTCCACCACGACCGGACCGGGCCCGGCGCCGGCCCCGACCGCAAACTCGCCGTTCGAATCCGCGTACGCGATCTCCCCCCCCACCACGACCCTCGCATACGGCAGCGCGGTCTCCTGCAACGCGCTACACGCCGCGGCGTTCGCATCGGGCGTGGCAAGCCCACGCACGGACCCCGTCACATCAACATGAAGAACCTGATCCTCGCGGTGCACGACCTTCCCGGATACAGCATCCACAAGAAACAGGTGCTTCAAGTGCCCGGGCTGTCCGACCACCCCCCCTTCGGCCACAAACCGGTAGCACAGCGCCGGCGGCGCGGCTGTGTCGTCGACACCGGCCCAGATCACCAGGGTGGTTGGCGAGTACCTGCTGAACGCCTTGGGCCCGAATAGTGCCGCCGCAGCCTCGTACGCGCGCCCCGCCGGCAGTATCCACTCCTCTCGCGGCGGCACATATCCACCCAGATCCCGCAGCGCCGACTTCGCCAGGACCAAAGGGAATCCCGGCTCGTTCCGGACCAGCAATCGAAGATCCGCCATGTACACCGGGTACCCCGACCGAAACTGGCTGAAGTACACCAGCGTGAACTTGGCGGCCCCCGACCCAGCATCAAGCATCACCGGCTGGGTCGCCCGACCATCCGCGAGCATGCTCACGGGCGCCAACTCATCCGCCCCGACGCTAAAGACCGCTGCGGCGTGACTCGCGACAAACGCGGCGGCGCTCGCCTCTGCTGATGCCCCAGTCGAGAACGCCTCCCCGTACACCGTCGTGACCCGCCCGCCACCACTGGTCCACACCCTCGCCCCCGGCCGGCTCGTCAGGAACTCCCCCGACGCTGACCACGCAGCTCCAACGCCCCCCCAGGTCGCCGCCGACGCCGCGGCCGCCATGCTCGCGCAGACCACTGCCGCGAACCATGCGGTTGATCCAACCATGGCAAAACGCCCCTGTGGAACAACCAAGGATACATCATCCCGCGGCGATGCCCGCCGCTCCATCAGCCTCTTCGCGTTGATTTCTCGCAACCGCACACACACGTTACAGGCCCACCGTTCCGAACACCCGCACACCTTCCGCGTATCCTGCCATGATGCCCAAATCGCCCGGACACCCCAGGACGGCGTCGGCGAGCGCCCAGCACCCCGCTCAGCGACCCGCGCTCCCGGCCGCCACCATGGTCACCGGCCTCCTCTTGCTCGAAGTCACGATCGCCGCAACCCTGATGCTCGCAATGGAGAGCATCTGGAAGTTCGCTCTCCCGGGCTGCGGCGGATCCCAGAGCCCCTGCGCCAAGGCCTCCCAGAGCATCTGGGGCACGATTCCCGGCCTCGGATGGCCCGTCTCCTTCGCCGGCCTGGCGTTCTGGACAGGTGTACTTCACGCCTGGATCGCCGCGTGGGTGACCGGGGTGATCCCCATGTGGCTTCGGTGGTTCATCCGTGCCGGCGCGATCGTTTCCCTCTTCTTCATCACAGTGTCCATATGGACCGGCATCCTCTGCCCCTATTGCCTCACCGCACACGGCGCCAACCTGCTCCTCTGGGTCCTCGCCGAGTTCCTCGATCGCGCTCCCTCGCCGCAGCCAACCCGCCGATGGCCGCTCCCCCTCGCCGGCGCCACCGGCGCCTTGGCCCTCATCGTGCTTCTCACCCTCCACGCCCAGGCCGAGCGGGCCGTCGAGATGGATCGCCAGGCCAGCTCCCGCGAGATCATCAAGCACTCCACCCAGCAACCCGACACCGCCCCGCCCGCGGCCGCACGCCCCGATCAGCCCGCCCACGTCTTCACCGGCCGCTACCGCGAAGGCCCGGAGAAGTCCCCAATCCGCGTTGTCGTCTTCTCCGACTACCAGTGCCCCGACTGCCGCATCATCGAGAGCCAGATCCGTCAGATCTCCGACCGCCCCGATGTCTCCATCTCGCACAAGCACTTTCCGCTCTGCACGGAATGCAATCCCTCGGCCCCGAACCTGCACGTGAACGCGTGCAACGCGGCACGCGCCGCCGAAGCCGCGGGCATCGTCGGCGGAAACGACGCGTTCTGGACCATGCACCGCTGGCTCTTTGATCGCGCCGGCCAGTTTACCCAATCCGATCTCCGCGCCCAGGTCGAATCCATGGGCCTCGACTGGGTCCGCTTCCAGACGGCCATGTCCGCCGCGTCGACCACCGACCTCATCAAGTCCGACATCGCCGAAGGAACCTCCCTCGGCATCTTCCGCACCCCCATGATCTTCATCAACGGTGTCGAGATGAAGGGCTGGGTTGCCGGCCAGGCCGTGGCGAGAACGGTCGCCGACGTCGCCGCGGCCAACCCGCCCGCCCGTACCGCCGCCGCCGATCGCCCCCCCACCGCCGCCGAGAAGTACGTCGCCGACTGGCGCGACAACCCCGCCATCCCGGTCGCCCCCCGCCCCACGTCCTACGCCATCGGCCCCGCCGACGCCAAGATCCGCATGATCGTCTTCGGCGACTACTTCGTCCCCCTGGCCGCCGAGGCCGACGCCGCCGTTCGCGCCCTCGCCGACTCCCGCGGCGACATCCGCTACGAATACCGCTTCTTCCCCTTCAGCCGCGCGTGCAATCCCAACGTCGGCGCCGACGCGTACCCCCTCGCCTGCCGGGCCGCCGCGGCCGCCGAAGCCGCCGGGCAGATCGGCGGCGCTGAGGCCTTTTGGAAGATGCACGCCTGGCTCCAGAAGAATGCCCAGGGCCTCTCGGACGCCTCGATCCGGCAGGCCGCCACCTCGATGGGCCTGGACGCCAACGCCCTGCTGGACCGGATGAACTCCCCCTCTGTCGCCGCCGCGATCCAGGCCGATGTACATGCCGCGGCCCGCGCCGGCGTCAACGGCATCCCCACCGTGATCATCAACGACCGCACGATGCCTCGCTGGCGGCTCGATGGCGCTTCGGTTCTCGAACAGGCCGTCAACGAGTCGGCGGGCCGCAAGTGATCCGCAGCCGTTGCATCAGAGCGAGTTGAGCACCACCATCACGATCAGCCCGCCGATGCAGACGACCGCGATGGCCACCAGCACAAACGCCATGAAGTTGCCCATCTTCGTCTTCTGCTTCAGTGTCATGACGCACGCTTCCTGTCGTTGATTGGCCCCACCACCGTCAGCATACCTCGAAACCTACTCACCGGGAATGTACGACACCACGCCTTCCCACGGCGACGACGCCGACGCGTACAACCTCTTGGGGATCCGCCCAGCCAGGTACGACTTCCTCCCGGCGATCGTCCCCAGTCGCATCGCCTCGGCCATCATCACCGGATCCTTCGCCGATGCGACCGCCGTGTTGAGCAGCACGCCGTCGGCCCCAAGTTCCATCGCCTGTGACACGTCGCTCGCGACCCCGACCCCCGCATCGACAATCACCGGGTACGCGGGATCCCCCTGCTTGAGCGCCTCCAGGCACAGCACGATGCTGTTGCGGTTCAGGATTCCCTGCCCCGAGCCGATCGGCGAGCCCGCCGGCATCACGCTCGTCGCCCCCGCGTCCCTCAGGCGAACGGCCACGATCGGATCGTCCGACGAATAGCACAGCACCTCGAACCCGTCCTTGACCAGCTCGCGGCACGCCTCCAGCGTTCCCACCGGATCGGGGAGCAGCGTCTTCTTGTCCCCCAGCACTTCCAGCTTGACCCAGGACGCCCCTGCATTCCCCAGTTGCTCCAGGATCTCGCGCCCCAGCCTCGCCACCCGCACCGCGTCCGACGCCGTGAAGCACCCCGCCGTGTTGGGCAGGATCGTGTACCGCGACGTGTCAATGGACTGGAGCAGGCTCTCCCCCTTGTCGTTGTACAGCCGCTCTCGCCGCACAGCCACCGTCACCACCTCGGAGCCCGACACCTCGAGGGCCCGCTGCATGGTGGAGAGGTCGGTGTACTTCCCCGTCCCGACGATCAACCGGCTCTTGAAGCGGCGACGTCCGAGAACCAGCCCGTCCTCCGGCCCCGCCGCCACGCCGTTGCTGCCAAGTGATGCCGCGCTCGTCATCGCGTGCCGCTCCTTCTGCCGCGCCCCTGTCTCACCCGCCGCCCACCAGCGTCACAACCTCGACGCGGTCCCCCTCACGAAGCGGCTCCAGCCCGTGCTTGGCCTTGGTCACCAGCCGCTGGTTCACCTCCACGGCGCACGGCTGGCGATCAAGCCCGAGTTCCTTGAGCAGCGACTCCACTGTTGCCCCCTCGGCCGCGTTCCGCTGCTCTCCATTGACCACGATCTTCATCTTGAAGTGTAGCGATCAGCCACCGGCCACCCCGTCTCCCGCACCAGCCCGCACCCGCGTCCCCCATGCCCCGGTACGATCTACATGGACGCCCTGCGTCGGCGGATCCATGACTCCCGAGAGGCAAGCATGAGGCCCATCCCTCGTCTACTGACCGCGCTTGCCCTTGCCCTGGTTCTCATCCCCTTCTGGGGTTGCAAACCACGGCACACCTACAGCCAGGCCACGCCCGACGATGTGGTCAAGTCCGCGGTCGAGATGGTCAAGAACAACGAGGCCAACCGCCTGAGCGATCTGGTCTTCGCCGAATCCGCGCACATGCGTGCCGTGCTCGATCGCCTCGGCGTTTTCCTGGGCCACCTCCAGCAACTCGCCGGCGCAATCCAGGAGCGATTCCCCGAAGAGGTCGCCCGCCGAAAGGCCGAGGCCCAGCTCGCCGCGAGCGACCCGAACTCCAAGGCCGGCGGGCTGCTGTCCCGTGTCCTTTCCGGCGGCTCCTCTCAGGGCGGCATCCAGGTTCAGCGTTCCGGCGGCGACCGCGGGCGCCGAGGCATCAACATCTCGGTCAACGCCGGTCCCGGCGGGATCAACGCCGCCGCCGGCCCCGCCGACCGCTCGCAGGGCGTCTCCGAGGACGAACTCAAGAACCTGGTCGCCGACCTCTTCGCCGACCCGTACTCCTGGATTGACCAGAACACACCCCGCCTCGCGACGATCAAGATCGCCGACGACCTCGCTACCGTCACGCTCGACAACGAGATCATCCTGCCGCCCGTCGGAATCCCCCTCAAGGAGGACGGCGGGCGCTGGTACGTCGCCCTCCCGACCCACCTCCCGCCCCTCTCGAAGTACATGCCCCGCACCAAGGCGGAGTGGGACATCATCGCGTCCACCATCCACGTCCTCGACAACACCGTGCTCGAACTCACCGACGATGTCCGCTCAGGCCGCCTTGCCAGCCTCAAATCGATCGCTGATGATGCCGGCCGGAAGACCCTCATGCCCATCATGTTCGCCGGCGCTTCGTACATGAAGGTCATGGACATCCGCGAGAAGCGAGAGTCGCTTGGAAAGCAGTTCTCCAAGCGCAAGGCCGACTGGCTCGACGCCCGCCGCGCCGAGTCCGGCGCCCGCGGCCACGACGACGCCATGCCCGACTTGCTCGCCGCCACCATCGACGACCTCGCACCCAAATCGCTCGACCGGCTCGCCACCCGCGACAAGCGCCCGAAGATCTCCGAGATGACCGACGCGTCCTTCGCCGAGTTTCTCGAGGGCCTGCTCGCCGAGGAGGGCCTCAAGGTCTCCCTCTCGCTCCCCCTTCAGGGTCCCAGGGTCGACGCCGCGATCGAAGCATGGGAACGCTCCCGGCCTCGCGGCACCGTTGCCAACGCCCGGAAGTAAGCCAATCCCCGCAACTACCGCCCGATGCTCGCCAGCACCTCGTCGAGGATGGCATAGCTCGCCCCCTCGTCCCCCCAGGGGCTGACGTACACCTCGACCACGGTGCCAGACTTGGTCACCCACGACTCGACCGTCGTCGTCTCATGCTCGGCGGACTTCGGGCCCCGTCCCTGGACGACCGCCCGATCCTCCGTGTGCGGGTCAATGAACACCGAGTACCCCCGCTTCCGCAGCGTCCGCTCGGCCGCCGCGGCAATCGTCTGCACCGAGACCTCCGGGCCCAGCTCCGTCTTCAGCCGGCCGAAGGAGTACCCCGCCGCGACGCCAGACCGCCCGGCGGACCCGGGCGATGAGCACGCGGCCAACACCAGGACTCCCCCCAGCTTGAAACCCATCAGGATTTGACGCGTACGGGTCATAACCGATCACTATCAGATCGGCTTGCCCCGGCCCGTGTGTTCACCAGCCACGCCCCCCGCAGGCCCGAATCTTTCCGGCTCCTGGGAACTCTCGGTCAATCGTGGTAGTCTGTAGCGTCCTCATGGACCGTCTCTGTGGCGGTCGGTTCGGTTCACAGTCCCTCGTGGGAAGGAGAGACCTGCACATGAAGCTCCTGGTTGCCGCATTCCTCGCGGCCGTTGTGACTACGTCGATTTCGCTCGCCGCAGCCACGAATACGGCAACACAGCCCACACCGATCCAGTTCCGAACTGGCCCGGCAGTCCTCTCCCCTCTGGCCGATGGACCCGGCCGCACCGCCCCGCTCGCGGCGATCGCCGGCAAAAACGGTGGGCACGCGGTCGTGCAGTTCTCGGGCCCGGTTTCGCTGGCCGACCGCGGCGTCATGGAGGCAGCCGGCCTCCGCCTGCAGAATCCCCTGGGCTCCAATGCCTTCTTTGCCTCCGTCTCCAAACCCGACATCAAGTCGTTGGACCAGGTGGCCTCGCTCATCGCAGTTTCCGCCATTCGCCCCGAGTGGAAGCTGCACCCCTTCCTCGCCGACATGGCCCCCCCCGCCTACACCGTCGTGGCCGGCAAGGACCAAGACGCTATCGTCGCCGTGAACGTCATGTTCCACGCCGACGACGCGATGGGCCTCACCGGCATCCGGATGCTCCAGAAGTACAAGGCGACAGTCATCGGCGAACTGCGCAGCCTCCCGGTAATGGTCGCCGAAATGCCCCTGGCCAATATCCTCGCACTCGCCGGCGAGGACTCGGTCATGTGGATTGAGTCCCCCTACCCGGCAATGTCCGTCACCTCCGTCGCCACGCACATCGGTGCCGTTACCGAAGCCTCCAAGGCTCTCGCGGCCGCCGCAGTGGCCAACGACTCCAACCGCGCCCGCGTCGGCGCCGACACACTGAACGGCCCCGCCTACTCGCTCGACGGCGCCGGCATCCGCCCGTTCGTCTACGACGCCGGCTCCGCCCGCCTCACCCACCAGACCTTTAGTTCTACCGGTGGCGGTGGGCAGCGCATTATCAGTGTTGATGGAGCCTCGGTCTCATCCCACTCGACCCACGTCGCGGGTACGGTCGCCGGCAACGGCGCTGGAGAAGGCGGCAACATCCACCGTGGAATGGCCCCGGCGGCCTTTATTCTCTCGGGCGCCCTGAACACCGGCGTTGGCACCGGCACGTATTTCCTCTACGACCGCGTCTGCGACCTCGAGGCCGACTACACCCTCGCCTTCGCCGCTCCGAACAGCGCTGATATCGCCAACAACTCCATCGGCACCAACACCGAGACCAACGGCTTCCCCTGCTCCCTCCAGGGCGACTACGGCGTCACCGACGCCCTCCTTGACTCCCTGGTCCGCGGCAGCCTCGGACGACCCATCCGCGTCGTCTGGGCCAACGGCAACGAGCGCCAGGGCAATCGCTGCGACGTCGAAGGCTTCGGCGATTACTTCTCCACCGCCCCGCCAGCGACCGCCAAGAACCACATCACCGTCGGCGCGCTCAACTCCAACAACGACTCCATGACCACCTTCTCCTCCTGGGGCCCCACCGACGACGGCCGCCTCAAGCCCGACATCTCCGCCCCCGGCTGCCAGTCCGACGGCGACAACACGGTCACCAGTTCAACGAGCGCCAGCGACACGTCCTACGGCGGGTCTTGCGGCACCTCGATGGCCTGCCCGACCGTGACCGGCGTGAGCACCCTCCTCCTCCAGCAGTTCCGCCGCACCTTCCCCGGTGCCGACGACCCGCGGAACTCCACGCTCAAGCTCTGGCTCACCCACACCGCCCTTGACCTGCTGACCCCCGGCCCCGACTACCAGACCGGCTACGGGTCCATGCGCGGCATCCCCGCTGCGGACTTCGTCATTTCCGGCGCCTACCTCGAGGCCCAGATCAACCAGGGCGAGACCTTCCAGCGGACCATCGAGGTCGCCGGCGGCCAGCCCCTGAAGATCAGCCTCGCGTGGGACGACGCGCCTGGCACCCCGAACACCACCGGTGCTTCGACCCTGGTGAACGACCTCGACCTCCGCCTCATCGCCCCGAACGATGCCGTCTTCTACCCCTGGACCCTCGATCCGGCCAACCCCAGCGCGGCCGCCGTTCGCACGACCCCGAACCGCAGGGACAACATCGAGCAGGTTCTCGTCGACAACCCGATGCCCGGCACCTGGCGGGTCGAGGTTATCGGTTTCAACGTCCCCCAGGGCGCCCAGCCGTTCTCTCTTGCCGGCGTCCCCGGTTCGTACAGCGGGCTCTCTCTGAGCCTTGTCACCCAGATCCCCACCCTCATACTCCCCGGATCTCCTCTGAGCGTGGATGTGGACGTCCTCGCGATCAACCAGTCGCTTGTTCCCGGCTCTGTGAAGGTGTATACCCGTACCAGCACGAGTGATCCCTTCACATCCGCGCCGATGTCGCTGGTCACCGGCAACCGTTACCGAGCCAATCTCACCGCACCCCTGTGCGGATCCATCCTGCAGGTGTACTTCGCCGCCGAGGGCGACGCCTCGGGCGCCATTACGCTCCCCAACACCGCCCCCGCAAGCCTCTTCGTCGCCAACGTCGGCGAGACCAACGTTGCCTTCGCCGACAACTTCGAGACCGATCAGGGCTGGACCGTCGCCAACACCCCGATCGCGGGCGGTACCTTCGCCGGCGCGTGGGAGCGAGGCGTTCCGATCACACCGGCCGCCACCGGAGCCCCCAGCGTCGACGGCGACGGTTCCGGTTCCTGCTACGTCACCGCGAACAACTCGGTCAGCCCCGACGTCGACTGGGGCTTCACCGCCCTCACGTCGCCGCAGATCAACGCCCCGAACGGGCCGCTCTCGGTCTCGTACAAGCGGTGGTTCCACCGCACCTCCAGCACCGCCGGCGGCGACGTTCTCCGCGTTGAGTACTCCCTGAACAACGGAGCCACCTGGACCGACATCGAGGTCTTTGGTTCCGCCTCAGGCACTATCACCGGGTCATGGATTTCCCAGGTTGCCACCATCCCCGTCGGCAGTTCTCAACTCCGCCTCCGTTTCACCGCGAACGACAACGCCACCAACTCCACCTCCGTTGAGGCCGCGGTGGATGCGGTCATGGTCACATCGATCGCCTGCACCAACCCGCAGACCTGCATCGCCGACTGGGATCACGACACCTTCATCACCCCCAGCGATGTCGCCGCGTTTATCAACCAGTGGTCGCTTGACCTGACCAACGGCACCCTCCTGGCCGACGTCGATCAGAGCGGCACCGTGGACCCCTCGGACATCGCGACCTTCATCCAAGCCTGGCTCGCGGCGGTTGCCAACGGCTGCTGACCCCGGCTCGGGATCATCCACTCGCCGTACTCTTCGGACGGGCCCCGCCACACTCCGTGCGGGGCCCGTCCCGAGGACGGCCTCCCATGCTGACCTTCAAAGCCGATGGCGGAACATTCTGGTGCAGCGCCGCCGACTGGCTGATGATGGTCCGGCTCGCCAAGAGCCGCGGCTGGAACCCCTCGGGTATACCCCAGCCCATCGAAGAGGATGGATCGCCCGACTATTCACCTGACGCCTGGAGCTACTCTAAGCCGGGACTGACGCTCAAAGTGCCCGATGAGGACGCCCGCGCCTTAGCCGACAGCCTTGAGTCCAGCCTCCCCGATCTTCCCCGGTTTGACGCGCTCGAGGACAAGTCCGTCAGCCGTCTGGACATGCCGGGCCAGCTCCCTGTCCGCATGATGCGCCCCGGCGCAACCGTCAGCCCCTTCGAGTACTTCAGCGGCATCAACCGCATCGCGCTCGAACGCTTCATTGCGCTCTGTCGGTCCGGCGGTCTGACCGTTCGGTAGCCGGCCCCCGCCCGGACTCTCAAAAGCCCGTGGTTTTCGGGCCTCGCGCAAAAAGGCCGTTTTTTCCGTGCAAACGGCCTGTGACGGCCTTGACACTCCCGCTGGAGTAGGTACATTGACAATGCCTCAACCGGTCGTTGAGCGCGGCCTCGTTATCCGACAACCCCGTGCCCCGAAAGGGGAGTAACACGGCAGGAGAGAGAGAGGCGGAGAGACGGTCGGAGAACAAGAGAGAGAGGTCCGCAGGAGAGAGAGAGACTCGGAGCGAGAGAGAGGCGAGAGAGGGCACCCAAATGTCCTCGAACCCCGGCTGCGAACTGACCGGTCGCAGCCGGGATTTTCTTTTTGCACCGCGCCATACGATCCTCGGCGCCTTGCACCAACACCCCCGCGGTGGCGTCCATTCGAACTCAGCCGACGCCGAGCCTCGACTCCCCTAAAGAGAGGATCTCATGGCACGCACTCCGTCCACCATGCTACCCCTTGGCACCCGCGCTCCGGCGTTCACCCTCCCCAATGCAGGGGAAGACGGGTCGCCGGTCAGCCTCAACGACTTCGCGGCCAAGCCTCTGCTGCTCGTCATGTTCATCTGCAACCACTGCCCCTTCGTCAAGCACCTCCGAACCGGCCTCGCCGCGTTCGCGCGAGACTACTCCCACAAGGGCCTCGCTATCGTCGCCATCAACTCCAACGACGCCGAGCGGTATCCGGATGACGCCCCCGCCGCCATGCGCACCGAAGCCGCCAACTTCGGCTACACCTTCCCCTACCTCTTCGACGAGTCGCAGGCCGTTGCCAAGGCGTACCACGCCGCCTGCACCCCCGACTTCTTCCTCTTCGATTCCTCCCGTTCCCTTGTCTACCGCGGCCAGTTCGATGAGAGCCGACCGGGCAACGATATCCCGGTCACCGGCCGCGACCTGCGTGCCGCCGTCGATGCGCTCCTCGCGGGCAACCCGGCGCCAACGGAGCAGCGCCCGAGTATCGGCTGCAACATCAAGTGGAAGGTGGGGAATGAGCCTGTGTACGCCAGATAGCGTTCAGCCCAGGAGAAGAAGAGACTCGGACCACGGATGAAGTCGAAGGGGCTGAGGTCGCGATAGCGACGTGGCGACCTAGAGGGCGTGATGCACTTGCGTTCAAGAGATGGGCGAGCATGAGGCAGGCTAACACCACGAGGTGGAGCCCGGCCAGGATCGTGGGCAGGCGTTCGTAGTCCTTGGTCAGCCGGCGGAATCATGCCGCCCGTGCGAAGCTGCGCTCCACGACCCAACGCCTGGGCAGCAGCACGAAGCCGCGTTTGGCCTCCGGCAGCTTCACCACGCTCGGCTCGATGCCGTGCCGAGGCGTTGTTGAGGAACTCCAACTGTCCGAGCGTATCTCCTTTGTCGCGCTCGAGCCAACTCTGGTCACTCGATGGGAGTGACGTCCGTCGCGGGTCGGCGAGGCATTGTGCAGCGGGACGAACCAGCGGCCAATCCTCCTGCTACCGACCCCCCGCAGCCAGGTCGTGTTTGCGATGTTGACGCACTGGCAGAAGTCCGGGAGTCTCGGACTGATTCCCGTTGGGAGGACCGAGCTCATCACGCATTATGGGGTGGTGTTGCCCACCGGCGAGATCGTGTTCATCAAGGTGACCAAGATACTGCTGTCGATCATTCGCATGCACGAACCCCGTACTGCTGCATGGATGCGTGAGCAGGTAGAAATGGGTAGCGCGTACGCACAATCGGCAAACGGGATGTAGAACTTCCTGAATCTGCACGCGTTGGCGAGACTCGATCAACGCGGGGTGATCGGGCCGAAGCCGCCGTTGACCGGAGCGATGTCCACGGTCATCGCGCAGCCAATTGGGCGCGGCATGGCTTTGGATTCGGGCGAGGGCGACTCCGACGCTGACGGTTTTCGGTATTCGTGATCAACAATCCGACGATCGTGGGTCCGAGCCGATGCGTCCTGAATGCGTCGCGAAATCGGGTCGACGTGCGGTTGGTGGTGGGACTACCGGACAACTGGTCCGGCGTCAGAATGCGTCCTGACCGCACCGACAGCTCAGCGTGCAACGGCGTCGTTCGGTGGGGTCAGCCGATACCCGATCCCGGGCTCCGTGAGCACGAACTGGGGCTGGGCGGCGCTGGCCTCGAGCTTCTGGCGGAGTTGGCCGGCGTAGACGCGGAGGTACTGGACATCGCGTGCGTGCGTTGGGCCCCAGACTTCCTTCAGGATCTGTTGATGCGTCAGAACCTTGCCGGCGTGCTTGATGAGGAACGCCAGCAGCTTGAACTCGGTCGGAGTGAGACGAATCGGTCGAACCCCGTTCTCGTCCGCCACCCTGACCACGCGAGTGTCGACGTTGACGTGGAGCGTCCGCCCGTCCGCGGTGGCTTCGTACACGGGGGTCGCCGAGCCCGCGGGGCGTGATGCGTGCCGAAGGGCGACGCGGATGCGTGCGGCGAGTTCGCTCACGCCGAAGGGCTTTGTGAGATAGTCGTCGGCGCCGGCATCGAGTGCGGCGACTTTGTCAGGTTCTTGGCCGCGGGCGGAAAGAACGACAATCGGCACCGCCGAATCCGATCGGATGGACCTGGTGACGTCGATCCCATCTCCGTCAGGAAGCCCCAGGTCCAACAGGATGAGATCCGGTCGTTGGCTGCGGGCCTGCATCAGCCCCTCGTCGGCTGTTCCGGCTTCCTTGACGCGGTATCCCTGGCTTTCCAGGGTGGCGCGGAGGAACCGTCGGATGGGCTCCTCATCTTCAACCACCAGGATCAGTGGGCCATTGGAGGGCATCGTCACGTGACAGCCTCCGACACCTCTGCAGGAACAACCGGCTGCGGTCGGTCGATCGGCAGAGAGAAGTAGAACGCGACACCTCGCGGCGAGTTCGGCTCTGCCCAGATGCGCCCACCGTGAGCCTTGATGATTCCCTCGCAGATGGTCAGGCCAAGACCGATGCCGCTCCGGCTGCCGGTTGGCTGCGCGGCCCGGCCCCGGTAGAAGCGATGAAAGACCTTGGCACGCTCATCGTCGGTAAGCCCGGGGCCTTGATCGGCGACCTTGACGATGACGTTGGACTCCGTGGCCCACGCCGCAACCTCGACCGGCGTTCCGTCCGGGGTGTAGCGGAGGGCATTGTCGACCAGGTTGTGCACGACCTGGGGGAGAATCGCATTGTCGACACGGACCAGCGGCAGATCGGGGGAAACACGAACCCCGAAAGGTCGTACCCGCAGCGCATCCCTGTGCCGGGCAAGCCCGGACCCGACCAGTTCCTCGACGGTTGCCCACTCTCGGCGGAGTTCGACGCCGCCGGCCTCAAGGCGAGTCGCGAACATCAGGTTGGCGATGAGATCGTTGAGTCTGTCGGCCTCCTGAATGATGCTGTCGATCAGCTCCGTTCGAGTCGGCTCATCGAGGTCGCGACCCGACTGCAGAACGGTAGCAGCGCCGGCGATTGTGGCCAGGGGCGTCCTCAGGTCGTGCGACACCGAGCTGAGCAGGGCGCCGCGGAGACGCTCCGCTTCTGCTTCGATCCGCGCGGCCTGCTGGCCCTCGATGAGCGACACCCGCTCGAGTGCAAGGCTGATCTGGTTGACGAATGTGTCCAGCAGCAGTTGCTGCGGAGTCGACGAGAACGCATCCGCCTCACGGGGGCGCAACGCGAGCACTCCAATCTTGCCTAGCGAGGACGTGAGCGGCTGGAACCGCCCGGTGGAGCCCGGAAGCGACTGAGTCCCGATTCCCGCCGCCTTGCCGTGGTCGAAGGCCCACCGGGCCACACCGCGCTCTCTCCCTCCCGCATCTTCGATCCAGTCCGGCGAGCCCGCGCTGGCCACGACTTCCATCGCAGCAGGATGATCGACGGGGCCCGGGAGGAGCAGAGCCGCGTCGCAGCCGAAGGAGTCATGGACATGACGAGCGGAAACGGTCGCGACCTCGCGGCGGTCCCTTGCGGCGGCCAACTCCCTGGACATCGCGTAGAGCAGCGACGTCCGCCGCTCGCGCAGCCTCGCGGCCTCGGCGAGGCTGCCGAGCCGAGACGTCAGGCTGGCAATCAGCAGTCCCACCCCCGTCATGACCACGAACGTCAGCACGTACTGCACATCGGAGACCGCGAACGTCAGCCGCGGTGGGACGAAGAAGTAGTCGAACGCAGCAACACCGAGAATAGCGGCGAGCACGGCTGGTCCACGGCCGGCCCAGACCGCCGTGACAACGACTCCGGCCAGGTAGAGCATGGCGATGTTGGACAGGTCGAGCCGCTTGAGAACCACAAGCCCCAGCAGCGTGCACAGTCCCATGACACCCGAGGCGAGCAGGTAGCGCCAGGCGCCGTGGCGGTGATTCGGAAGGCGGCTGAGGCCAGCGATCGCCGACAGAACCGGATCGCCGACAGAAGGGGCTGCATCGGAATCCCCTCGGATGACATAGATGTCGATATCGCCGCTGAGTCGGACGAGGTTGCTCATGAATGACCCGAGCAGGGCTTCGCGAAGGCGTGAACGGCCCGTCTTGCCGACGACGATCTTGCTCACGTTGCGTGCTCGCGCGAACGCCACGAGTTCGGCAGCGGCATTCGTCCCGCTCAGGGTTGAGGTCCCGGCTCCGAGGCTTTCTGCCAGACGAAGCGTCTGCATGACCCGGTCCCGATCCGCCTGCCCAATCGACGCTGTCCGCGGCGTCTCGACGTAGACCGCCAGCAGGTCGGCGTGCAGTCCGGCGGCCATGCGTTTGGCGGCCCGAACGATCTTGCCCGAGGCCGGGCTCGGGCTGACGGCAACCAGGATGCGCTCGGCCGCGGGCCAGATTGTGCGGATGCCCTGGCCGGCCTTGTACTCCCGCATCTGGCGATCGACCCACTGCGCGGTGCGTCGAAGGGCCAGTTCTCGCAAGGCGATCAGGTTGCCCAGACGGAAAAAGGACTCGCTGGCTGCCTGGATGCTCTCGGGGACGTAGACACGTCCTGTCTTGAGGCGCTCCAGCAGCACCTCCGGCGGGAGGTCCACGAGTTCGATTTCGTCGGCCTCATCCGCTACCGAGTCCGGTACGGTCTCGCGGACCTGCACTCCGGTGATCTGGGCGACCACGTCGTTCAGGCTTTCGATGTGCTGAACGTTCAGCGTCGTGTAGACGTTGATCCCGGCTTGGAGGAGCTCCTCAACGTCCTGCCACCGCTTCTCGAACCGAGAGCCCGGGGCGTTCGTGTGCGCGAGTTCGTCGAGGACGATGAACTCCGGCTTCCGCGTGAGCGCCGCATCGAGGTCGAACTCGCGGAGCGTCACAGGGACCGCCTGCCTGTCGGGCCCGCGGTACTGTGCCTCGCGGCGGGGCAGGATGTCCAGGCCGAGCAGCATCTGCTCGGTCTCAGTGCGGCCGTGTGTCTCAACGAGCCCGATGACGATGTCCACCCCCTCTCGCCCCAGTCGCTGCACCGCCGCGAGCATCGAGTAGGTCTTGCCGACGCCCGGCGCCGACCCGAAGAAGATCTTCAACTTTCCGCGTCCGCGGCGAGCCTCCTCCCGCTCGGCGCGAGTGAGAAGATCGGCAGGATCGGGACGGCGATCGGGCATGCAGCGGTATCGTATGAGAAGACCAGATCGTTACCGGTCGGTCGCCTCGAGTGCCAGATTGATTTCAAGCACGTTGACGGTCGGCTCGCCGAGCACCCAGAGCTGCCTCGCGTGCGTGTGCGCCCGGAGCAACTCCCGGACCCGATCGTCCGTCATACCCCTGGCCCTTGCAACGCGCGGCAGTTGATACTCAGCCGCTGCGATAGAAATGTGCGGATCGAGTCCGCTGGCGGATGAGGTAACGAGATCCACGGGTACCGGCTGATCACGGGGACGCAGATACCCGACAGCCGCGTCCGCGGCCTTGAGTGCTTCGATTCGGTTCCTGGCATTGTCCGTCAGGGCAGGGTTGAGCGGGCCGAGGTTCGATCCCGATGAGCCCGTCGACTTGTCCGGGTTGAACGCCGCATATGGCACGGGCGAAGTGGCTGACAGACGACCCCAGAAGTACTTGGCGCCACCCTCGCCGCTGAACTCCTGCCCGATGAGCGATGATCCGGCGGGCTTGCCGTCCACAAGCAGGACTGAACCATTTGCCTGAGAGGGGAACAGCAGCTGTGCGATCCCAGTCACCGCGGCGGGGTAAGCGATCCCGGTCAGGAGGGTGAGGAGAACGAAGAGAACCAGCGCAGGGCGAAGCAGAGAAGTCACGAAGACACTCCTTGGACAAGCAGGCTGAGCAGCAGGTCAAGCACTTTGATCCCGATGAACGGCACGACCAGGCCACCCAGGCCGTAAATAAGCAGGTTGTTGCGGAGCAGGACGGAGGCCTCGACCGGCTTGTACGTGACGCCGCGAAGGGCAAGCGGGATAAGCGCGATGATGATCAGAGCGTTGAAGATGACAGCCGACACGATCGCCGTTGACGGGTTGAGTCGCATGATGTTGAGGGCGTCGAGCTGCGGATAGGTGGAGGCGAACGCCACCGGGATGATCGCGAAGTACTTCGCCACGTCGTTGGCGATCGAGAAGGTCGTGAGCGAACCGCGGGTCATCAGGAGCTGCTTGCCGATCTGCACGACCTCGATGAGCTTGGTGGGGTTGGAATCCAGGTCGACCATGTTCCCAGCTTCCTTTGCGGCCTGCGTGCCGGTGTTCATGGCCACGGCCACATCGGCCTGGGCCAGGGCCGGGGCGTCGTTCGTTCCGTCGCCGGTCATGGCGACCAGCCGTCCACCTTGCTGGTGCTTGCGGATCAGCTCGAGCTTGTTCTCCGGCGTTGCCTGGGCCAGGAAGTCGTCCACACCGGCTTCAGCAGCAATAGCCGCGGCCGTGATTGGGTTGTCGCCGGTAATCATCACGGTCTTGATGCCCATGCGGCGCATCTCGGCGAATCGCTCGGCGATGCCGCCCTTGACGATGTCTTTGAGCTCGACGACTCCGTATGTGCGGCCCTTGCCGTCAGCGACCACAAGCGGTGTTGAGCCGCGCTTGGCGACCTCTTCGACGACACGCCTGGCTTCCTCGCTCGGGTGTGCGCCCATGCGGGTGACGTAACCGTCGATCGCGTCGGCCGCTCCTTTTCGCAGTTCGCGGCCCTGCGGGCCGTTAAGAGATACACCGCTCATCCGGGTCTGTGCCGAGAATGGGGTGAACGTTGCCCCGAGCTCATAGATGTTCCGCTCACGCAGGCCGTGCCTCTTCGCGAGCACGACGATGCTTCGCCCCTCCGGCGTCTCGTCGGCGAGGGATGCGAGCTGCGCCGCGTCCGCCAGTTCCTCGACCGTCGTCCCGTCCACCGGGATGAACTGGGTGGCCTGGCGATTGCCGAGCGTGATCGTTCCAGTCTTATCCAGGAGCAGGACATCGACATCACCGGCCGCCTCTACCGCCCGGCCGCTGGTGGCGATGACATTCGCCTGAACAAGGCGGTCCATGCCGGCGATCCGAATAGCCGAGAGGAGTCCGCCGATCGTCGTTGGAATCAGGCATACCAAGAGCGCCACCAACACGGTCATGGTCACCGGGACTCCCGTGCCCGCGGCCTTGACGGCGTAGATCGAGTAGGGCAAGAGCGTAACGCACGCGAGTAAGAAGATGATCGTGAGCTTGGCAAGCAGGATGTCCAGCGCGATCTCGTTCGGAGTCTTCTGGCGCTTGGCGCCCTCGATGAGGGAGATCATGCGGTCCAGGAATGTCTCGCCTGGATTGGCTGCGATTCGAACCATGATCCAGTCGGAAAGCACCGTCGTGCCGCCGGTGACCGCCGAGCGGTCACCACCCGCCTCACGAATGACGGGCGCGGACTCGCCAGTGATCGCCGATTCGTTGACCGACGCGATCCCCTCGATGATCTCTCCATCGCCGGGTATGACCTGCCCCGCCTCGACCAGCACGATGTCCCCCTTGCGGAGCGTGCCGCTGGGCACCTCCGTGGCCGCCGCGGACCGCGACGGACCGGCGAGCTTGCGGGCTATCACGTCCCGTCGGGTCTTGCGGAGACTGGCCGCCTGCGCTTTGCCCCGACCCTCCGCCATCGCTTCGGCAAAGTTGGCGAACAGCACCGTAAACCAGAGCCAGAGCGATACCCACCCGATGAACGCCGCGCGGGCCTCACCCTCTGCGACGATCGCGTGAACCCACTGCACGGTCGTCAGCATGCTGACCACGAAGACGACGAACATCACCGGGTTGCGGACCTGCTCACGCGGGCTCAGCTTGCGGAGCGAATCAAGAACCGCGCCCTTGATGATCGTCGGGTCGAAGATCGAACGGGTTGCAGGAGTGGTGGACATGGGCACTGGTCAACCTCCCGAGGCGGTGGCCAACTGGAGCTGCTCGACGATCGGGCCGAGCGCCAGCGCGGGGACAAACGTCAATGCTCCGACGATGATGATGACCGCGATGAGCCATCCGACGAACACCGGGGTATGCGTCGGCAACGTGCCCGCGGTTACGGGCACAGGCTTCTTGGCCGCGAGAGATCCGGCGGTCGCCAGGACCACGACGATGATCCAGTAGCGGCTGAAGAACATGCACAGGCCGAGGGCGGTGTTGTTGAACGGGTTGTTGGCTCCGTAGCCCGCGAACGCCGAGCCGTTGTTGTTCGAGGCCGAGGAGAATGCGTAGAGGATCTCGCTGAAGCCGTGCGCCGCGGGATTTGAAGCGTTCGCAGCGTTCGAGGGCCAGAGGACTCCAATACTCGCACCGAGGAGCACCAAGGCATTGGGCACAAGCACCGCGATCGCGGCCATCTTCATTTCGTACGGCTCGATCTTCTTGCCCAGGTACTCGGGTGTTCGGCCGACCATGAGCCCCGCGACGAAGACCGCGACGATCACGAACATCAGCATCCCGTAGAGGCCCGAGCCCACGCCACCGAAGATGACCTCCCCGAGCTGCATCAGCCACATGGGCACCAACCCGCCCAGCGGCGTGTACGAATCGTGCATCGAGTTGACAGAGCCGTTCGAGGCCGCGGTGGTCGCAGTGGCCCAAAGCGCCGAGTTGGCGATGCCGAATCGGGCTTCCTTGCCCTCCATGTTGCCGCCGGGCTGGAGGGCGGAGGCCGTCTGATCGACTCCGAGAGTACCCAAGCGAGGACTACCGGCCTGCTCGGACCAGTAACACGCCGCTAGAAGCACGACAAAGATCGCGCCCATCGCAGCGAGCACGGCCCAGCCTTGCCGGCGATCACCGATCATGTCTCCGAAGGTCCAGCAGAGAGCACCAGCGATGAGCAGGATCGAGAGCACTTGGAGGAAGTTGGAGAGCGGCGTCGGGTTCTCGAATGGATGCGCCGAGTTGACGTTGAAGAACCCGCCGCCGTTGGTGCCCAGTTGTTTGATCGCGATCTGCGACGCCGCGGGACCGAGAGGGAGCAACTGCTCCTTGACCTCAATGAGCCTGGTGGTCTGCTTGCCGTCGGGGCCGTTGACCGGGCTGCCGACATCGTCCTTCACCGGGTCGTCGTAGCTCAGCGGCTGTGTGAGCGACACCGACTGACACGGCTTGAATGTCTGCACGACCCCTTGGCTGACGAGCGCGGTCGCCAGGATCAGTGACAGCGGGAGCAGGATGTAGAGGACGCTCCGCGTCAGGTCCACCCAGAAGTTGCCGATCGTGGCCGCGCCCCCGCCGCGACGAGCCAGCCCTCGGATCAGCGCCACGAGCGCCGCCATCCCCGTCGCGGCCGAGAGGAAGTTCTGGACCCCAAGCCCGAGCATCTGGGTGAGGTACGACATCGTGGTCTCGCCGCTGTATCCCTGCCAGTTGGTGTTGGTAGCGAACGAGATGGCGGTGTTGAACGACGAATCGGGCGTTACGGCGCCGACTTTCTGGGGGTTGAGCGGGAGACCGCCCTGGAGCCTTTGTAGTCCATAGACGGCAAGGAACCCCAGCGCGTTGATGGCCAGCAGGGCAAGCGTGTACGTTTTCCATCCCATCTCCGCGTCGGGTCGGATGCCGGCCGTCCGGTAGAAGAGTCGCTCGACTGGACTGAGCACCCGGTCCAGCCCGCACGGCTTGCCCTGATAGATGCACGCCATGTACCAGCCCAGGGGCTTGACCAAGGCAATCAGGACGACCAAGTACAGGACGAGTTGAAACACTGCGCTGCCAGTCATTGAAACCACTCCGGCTTGAGCAGGGCGCAGACCAGATAGACGAGCAATGCGAAGGCGACAATCGCCCCGAGCACGTAGATCCAGGTCATGGCTTCTCTCCATGTTCCCGCGGCATCAGCCGGTCGCAGAGGCCAACGAGTGACACGGTTGCCGCGACCAGTGCTAGGAAGAGGAGGATGTACACGAGGTCGTTCATGGCTGACTCCCGCGGATCATGATCGGGGGAGTATCGAGGCAAGGTGCGGCGGCGTCGATCAGCGCGGCATCAAAACTGGCCCGGTGCGCATAAAGGGCGCATAAGGGCAGCCACCGTTGGTGACCTCGCTTATGCCTCGCTTGCGCTGGGGCATGCTGTCTTGATGCCGCGCTGAGCGACAGTGGATGCTCGTCCGGCCACACTCCATCCATCGCTGAGGACATGCACCCCTCGCGCTGGAGCCCGGCCATGAACAGCACATCGATCGCCATCGTGTCCGTTGCACTCGTCGCTGCCGGAGTTCTCGCAGAACTGAATCTGCTCCGAGTGTTCCTGCGAGAATGGCAGGAGAACCAGCGACAAAGATCGAAGCGACTGAGCTCCGAGAGCCGGGGCGAGGCGATATTGCGGGACGGGCCGAGCATGGAGCGCCGCCTCGTCGCAGCATTTGCGATTGCCCCAAGCATCGGCGCCAGCGTCGCGCACGCCCAGGGTCCCGCGAGCCAACCCCCACAGGCTGCCACGAACTCGACGGTGACGACGTCGACCGAGTCGCCTAAAGCGGAGCCCGCAGGTGACCCGAGTCAGGACGACAAGAGCCCTTTGAGCCTGCAGCTCAACCTCGACGTCACAAACGCGTACTTCTTCCACGGCATACGCCAGCAGGATCATGGATTGATCGTCCAGCCCGCTGCCAGGTTGAACTTCAATCTTCTGGAGGAGGGCGACCTCAAGGTGGATGCGCTGGTCGGCACGTGGAACAGCTTCGGGCCCAACGGGGGCTCGCAAACGAGTGATCTGGTTCAATACTGGTACGAGGCCGATCTGCTCGCGGGCGTCGTGATCACCCAGGACAAGCTCAGCCTGACTACGACCTACACGTTCCTGACCAGCCCGAGCGATGCCTACCAGACGGTCCAGGAACTGGACTTCATGCTTGCCTTTGACGATAGCGCTCTGTTCGGCAAGCTCGCGATCCATCCCTATGCGCTGCTTGGAATCGAGACCAATGCCGGCGGCTCAGACGGCGATGGCACTGAACCTGGAACGTACCTGGAACTCGGCATCGCCCCGGGGCTTTCGTTCGATGCCGGGCGGACGCCGGTCGCCATCACGTTCCCAACCTCGATCGGGCTGAGCCTCCACAACTACTACGAGAACGCAGCAGGCGATGACGACACCTTCGGGTTCGTGCAAGTGGGGGCCAAGGCGTCGATACCACTCCCCGTTGCTGATCGATGGGGCAAGTGGACGCTCAACGCCGGGATTTCCGCTCTGTTCCTCGGGGACACGACCTCCAGCTTCAACGGTGGCGATGACACCCAACTCATCGGGACCATCGGAGCGCAGGTCAACTTCTAGGTAGTATGGGCATTCAGGGGTCCGGCGAGGAGTGCAGCGAGCCAGGCGAAGCCGAGGAAGTTGTCGGGCTTCTTGTCGTAGCGTGTGGCGAGCGGTCCACGGGCACCGCCGAGCAGAAAACCGCCGAGCGGATCGCCCGCAAGTGGGAGGATGAATCCCGCCAGCGGGCCGAAGGGTTGATCGACGTGCACGCGATGGCACGGGCCGAACAGGCCGCACGGCCGATCGCCGATCACCTGGACGAGTTTCTGGACTACCTGCGCGACAAGGGCACCAGCGACGACACGATCAACGCCCTGGAGTCACGGGTGAAGGCGATCATCGCCGAGAGCGCGGCCGAGCGGCTAGACGGGCTGACCCTCGCCGCGGTGCAGGGTGCCGTCGCCCGGCTAAAGGACGCCAAGGGGCTGAGCGCCAAGACCGCGAGCCACTACGTCGTGGCGGTCAAGGGCTTCTCCCGGTGGCTGTTCGCCAACCAGCGCACGTCGGCCGACGTCCTTGCAGGCCTGCGCGGGTTCAACGCCGAGGCCGACCGCCGCCGGGTGCGTCGCAACTTCACCGCCGACGAACTCGCCCAGCTGATCGCCGCCGCGGAATCGTCCGATTGGGTGACAGTCCAGCGGCCGGAACGGGACGCGAAGAAGCAACTCCGGCTCGTGCCGGTGCGCATGCACTACCCCGAACGGGGCTGGGCTTACCGGATCGCCGCTCAGACCGGGTTCCGCGCGTCCGAAGTCGCCAGCCTCACACCCGAAAGTTTCGACCTGGACAGCGACACGCCGGCGATCCGCTGCCGGGCCTCGTACACGAAGAACCGCCGGGAAGCCATCCAGCCGATCCCAGGTGCGTTCGCCGACCAACTCCGGCCGTGGTTGAAGGGCAAGCCCGAGGGGCGGCCGGTGTGCCCCCTGCCGAGTGGGAAGGCCGCACTGCTGCTCCGGGCCGACCTGGGCACCGCCCGCGCCGCGTGGCTGGCTGAGGCCGCTACGGCCGCCGAGAGGGCCGAGCGTGAGAAGAACGACTTCCTGCTGGCGACCGACGCCGAGGGGCGCGTGGCCGACTTCCACTGCCTGCGCGTGCACTTCATCTCGGCCGTTGTGCAGACCGGCGCAAACTTGAAGCAGGCGATGGATCTCGCTCGGCATACCGACCCCAGGTTGACCATGAAGGTCTACGCGAGGGTGGCCCTGGCGGACCTTGGGGCGATCGTCAACGGTTTGCCCGATGTGGGCGGGAGCCGTTCTCGCGCCCCGCGCGCCCTCGCCACCGGAACTCTCGGGCGCACCCCGGTTTCTGGACCTACGCAAAAACCTACGCAAACTCGGCACCGTTCCGTGCCATTCGGTGCCGCTCCGTGCCGCGAGGATGCTTCGGATAGGAGTGGGCCCGACGCGCGTAACTCACACCGGGATGACCCTTTAGGCCACTCCGTGCCACTCAGTGCCGCGTCAGGTAAAAGTGCCGAGGGGCGGACTCGAACCGCCGACCTCCGGGTTATGAATCCAGCGCTCTAAACCAGCTGAGCTACCTCGGCATTTGCGGCAATACTAGCCGGCCTTGACCGGTCCGGATCGGTCGCGGCGGGCATTGGGAGGCGAGTCAGTCGACGTTGTCGGAACGGCTGACACGGGCCTTCTCCGGGGCTTCTACGCCCGACTCGGATGGGGAGTTGCCGGACTGGTTCGGGAGCGACGGGTGCGTGCGCGCTGCGGGGCGGCTCGCCTGGTCCTCGATGTCGTCCTGCACGCCCTTGAGGCCCCGCTTGAACTCGACCAGGGACTGGCCGATGCTCCTCCCCACCTCCGGGAGCCTCCGGCCGAAGAGCAGCAGCGCGATCCCGAAGATCACCAGCCATTCCATCCCTTGCGGCATCCCAAGGGCGAGCACGTTCAGCGTCATGGGTCATCTCGCAGGCGGTCGGCGGCCATCGAGCGCATCGTGCGGCGGGAAGGACGCCGGGAACACTCAATACTAGGAGGCCCGGGGTCTCGACACGGGCATGCCGTGGAGCCGCGGCTACGCCCGCATCAGCCCGTGGATCCCCGTGGCAACGCTCGCGGCGGCCAGCTCGTTGCCCGCCGGGCTCAGGGTGACGCCATCCTCGGCAAAGCAGTCGGCTTCGGCCCTGGCGAGGTCGTGGTGGAGCGAGGCCGAGGCGACGTTGAGCTGGGCGAGGAGGGTGGTGGCGACGTGATTGAACTGAACGATGGTCCGGTTGGCCTGGGAGGCGGCGCTGCCAAAACGGCGATCGTCGACCGGGGGCGTGGGAACGAACAGCGTCTGGCGGCCGCAGTGGCGACGGACCAGTTCGGCGATGCGAAGGACGGTCGATTCGTACAAGGAGAAGGACGGCCATGGGGGGCCGTCATCGTCGTCTTTGGACCGAGCCAGGTCCTCGGCCGCGATCGGCGGGCAGGCGAAGACGCCCAGATCGGGGTCGAACTGGACCAGCCATTCGGGGATGGTGTCGGCCATGGCTGCCGCGCTACCGCAGGACTGCGCGGGCCCCACGAGGGTCAGGCGGTCCTCCAGCAGGATCTCGGTGAGGCAGGGCTGGTACGCAAGCCGGTGCGAGTCGCCCAGGATCAACACGGTGCGGAGGGGCATCAGCGGACGCCCCAGACGCGTTCCGCTGCCTCGACGACGTTGAGCAGGAGCATCGCGACGGTCATCGGCCCGACCCCACCCGGCACGGGGCTGACCCACCCGGCGACCTGCTTTACTTCCTCAAAGGCGACGTCACCGACGGTGCGCATCTTGCCGTCAGGGCCTGGGACGCGGCTGACGCCGACGTCGACGACGATGGCCCTGGGCTTGACCATACCGGCGGTGATCAGACCGGGGACGCCCGCGGCGGCCACAAGGATGTCTGCCGCGTTGGCAAGCTCCTTGATCCGGGGGGACCACTTGTTGCAGGAGACGACCGTGGCCTCCCGGCGCATGAGCATGACGGCGATGGGCTTGCCGACGACATCACCGGCGCCGATGCACACGGCGACCTTACCACGGAGCGCCCCCCCCACCCCCTCTCCTGCACTCGTTGCCCCAATGGCTCCGGACGAGGCTCCGGCCTCCGGCTGAGCGGTGGCCGCATCGATCATTCGAACGGTGGCAAGGGCGGTGCAGGGAGCGAGCGAGGAGCGGCCGTAGACGATGTTGCCGATATTGGCCGGGTTGACGCCTTCGACGTCCTTCTCAGGGGCGATCAGCCGCTGGATCGAGTAGGGATCGATGCCATCGGGGAGGGGGACGTGGACCATGATCGCGGTCGCCTCGTCCTGGGTGTTGAGCAGCAGGACGCGGCCGGCGATGTCGTCGAAGCCGGCGCCGTCGGGCAGGGCGTGGAGCTTGTATTCGATACCCAGTTCAGCGCAGGTGCGTCCCTGGTTGCTGGCGTAGACGTGCGACGCGCTGTCGACTGAACCGACGAGGACGGCGTCGAGGCGGACACGACCGCCGCGGGCCCGGACCTGGTCGACACGCGCGGCGATCTGCCTGCGGTAGGACTCGGCCAGGGCCTTGCCGTCGATGATGCGTGCGGTCATACGGACATGATAACGGCGGCGGCAGAACGGGGCTGGCGGGCGATTCACGATGCTCGATACGATGCCGCCGTGAGCACACCCAGCGCCAAGCAACGCGTGCAGGAACTGCGGGATCTTCTCGACCGGGCCAACCGGGCGTATTTCGTCGATGCGTCTCCGCTGATGTCGGACGCCGAGTTCGACCGGCTTCTGGCGGAGCTTGCGGGACTGGAGCGGCAGCACCCGACACTGGATGATCCGGACTCGCCCACGCACCGCGTGGGCGGCGAGCCGATCGACGGATTCAAGGCGGTGGCGCACACGGTGCCGATGCTGTCGATCGATAATACCTACGAGCTCGGTCATGCGGAGAACCGCGGTTTGCTGGATTGGCACGACCGCATCGTGCGGGACCTGCGCGGCGGCGGCCTGTTCAGCGATGAGTCGCCGGTATTCGTTGCCGATGCGAAGATCGATGGGATCGCGATGTCCCTGAGGTATGAGCGAGGCCGGCTCGTGAGGGCGGTGACGCGGGGTGACGGAGTGAAGGGGGATGATGTGATCGCGAACGTGCGCACCATCCGCGCCGTGCCGCTGGTATTGAAGGGAAAGAAGATCCCCGACGTGCTGGAGCTTCGGGGCGAGGTGTACTTTCCGCTCAAGGAGTTCCAGCGGGTCAACGCCGAACGGGAGAACGAAGGAGAGGACCCGTTCCTGAATCCGAGGAACGCGGCGGCGGGAACGCTGAAACAACTCGACCCGCGAGTGACGGCGTCGCGGCGGCTCGGCTTTGTCGCGCACGGCCGGGGCCAGATCAGCGAAGCGAACTTCGCCGCGACACACAGCGAGATGCTTGACCGTCTGAAGGAGCTTGGGGTGGCGGTCAACCCACCGCTCGCCGTGACAGGGGATATCGCGGAGATCGCCGAGGCGATCAGGGCGTTTGATGTGGCGCGGACCAAGCGGCCGTATGCCACGGACGGGGTGGTCGTGCGATTGGACTCGTTCGCGCAACAGCAGAAGCTTGGTGTGACCGGGAAGTCGCCGCGGGCGTTTATCGCGTACAAGTACCCGGCGGAGCGGACAACGACGACGCTTCTGCGGGTTGACCCGCAGGTTGGCAAGTCGGGGAAGATCACGCCGCGGGCGGTAATGGAGCCGGTGTTGCTCGCCGGAACGGTGGTGCAACACGCGACTTTGCACAACTACGGCCGGGTACGCGACGCCTCGACCGATCCAAACGACCCCGCAGCGTCACGGACGGACATCCGGATCGGCGACACGGTGTACATCGAGAAGGCTGGGGAGATCATCCCGTATGTCGCCGGGGTGGTGATCGCAAAGAGGCCGAAGAACGCGAAGAAGATTGCAGCGCCGGAGGCCTGTCCCGAGTGCGATGGCCCGGTAGAAGTCGAACCACCGGAGGCGGTGGACGACCCGGCCAAGGAGACGACGCGCCGGTGCGTGAATCCCGAGTGTCCGGCGCAGGTTCGTGAGAAGCTGATCTGGTTCGCGGGGCGGAAGCAGATGGATATCGAGGGGTTGGGCGAAAAGACCGTCGACCTGATCCGCGCGACCGCTGAAGCGGAGGATGCCGCGGGGCGGATTCCGCTGGAGACGTTTGCCGACATCTTTCGGCTCAAGGAGCACCGGGCCGCGCTCGTGGAGCTTGACCGCATGGGCGAACGAAAGGTCGACAACCTGCTCGCCTCGATCGAGGAGGCCAAATCACGCGGACTCGCCAAGGTGCTTGCGGGAATGGGGATCCGTCATGTTGGTGATTCGACGTCGAAGGCTCTAGCACGCCAGTTTGCCGATCTCGATGCCCTGCTCGCAGCCGAGGAGTGGCAGCTCAGACCCAAGCACGCGGCTCAGCGCAAGGCCGACCGCGAGAAGTATGGGCTGGGCGATCCGAAGGATCAGCCTGAGACCGGACTTGGGGCGGAGACAGCCCCGGTTGTCCATGCGTACCTGCACAGCAAGGCTGCCCGGCACACCTTCGAGGAGCTGCGGCTGGCCGGGGTTGATCTCGCATCGCGCGAGTACGCCAGAGCGCCCGCGGGCGGAACGGGCGTATCCACACCGTTTTCGGGAAAGACGGTTGTCATTACAGGGACGCTGGAGGGGTTTGAAAGGGAGGCCCTGAAGGAGATCCTTGAATCGCTCGGGGCCAAGGTATCGGGATCGGTGTCGAGCAAAACGGACGTGCTGATCGCCGGCGAGAAGGCCGGGAGCAAGCTGGAGCGGGCGACGGAGTTGGGTGTGGCGGTGTGGGACGAAGAGAGGCTGATGGCGGCGCTCAAGGAGGCGCGCGGGGAACGGGGCTGAGGCCCTCGTGCTGCCGGGAAGTCGGCGGACGAGACCAGTAGACTGCGGGCATGGACGAGACTGTTTCCAAGTCGTTGGCAGCGGCACGCGGGGCGCTCGATGCGTTGGTGGCGGATGCAGACCTGGTCGGGCGGATAGCCGGCGCCGGGACTCTGATCGCGGAGCGGTTGGGCAAGGGCGCCAAGGTCATGATCTGCGGGAACGGAGGATCGGCGTGCGACGCAGCGCACTTTGCGGAGGAGATGACGGGGCGATTCAGGAAGGAGAGGCCCCCGCTGCCGGCGATCGCCTGCACCGATGCGGGGCACATTACCTGCACGGCCAACGATTATGGGTTCGAGGAGGTCTTTTCGCGGTGGGTGGAGGCCCTGGGCCAGCAGGGCGACGTGCTGATCGTGCTCAGCACCAGCGGGAACTCGGAGAACATCGTCCGTGCGGCTCGCGTTGGGCGTGCGAAGGAGATGATCGTCATTGGCCTGCTTGGTCGCGGTGGCGGAGAGGCGGCGGCGGTCTGTGATCATCCCCTGGACGTGCCCGGGGAGACGAGCGACCGGATCCAGGAACTGCACATGCTGATCCTGCACGCCTGGGTGGAGGTCGCTGAAGCAGCGCTCTAGTTCCAACAGCACCCCTTGGGTAGCTCGGCCAGCCTCTGGGGGCCTGCCCGGGTGAGCAGCAGGCGAACCGATTCCAACTCCGTCAGGACCAGTGCTGCCCGTCGGCGAGCATCGGCTTGCTCGAGGAGCCGGTAGCGAAGCCCGGGCTCGGTCAGCAACACGAAGGAAAGCAGGTCCAGCAGGGCCGTCGTGGGCACCTGCTCGTCGCGGAGGTGGTGGGCAAACGCCGCGGCATCACGGAGATCCGTCATGGGCGCTGTGGAGAGCATGTCGCCAAGCTGGTGCCGCACGGCGGTCAGGACTTCCTCGTCCGCAGTCTCAAGACCAACCGGTTCGAGCATCGCTTGCCGATAGGGCCGCCCGTCCTCTGACGGGATCTCCTCCTTGATGACCGCGCGACAGATCCCCTGCATCGCCACCGCGTACCGACCATCGGGGAACCGGTGATGATCGATGATCTGGCCGACGCACACGGCCGGCCTGAAAGGAGCCGTATCGGGCGGGTCGGACCGCGGCCAGTCACCATCAACAACCGCCATGCCGATCTGGCCTTGGCCGTCGAGGGCATCGCTGACCAACTGGCGGTATCGGTCCTCGGTGACTTCGACGGGGAGCACACCGTGCGGAAGCAACCGGGCGGTGCCCTGCGGCAACAGGGGTATTGGTCGGCTGAAGTTCACGCTGACAGTGGTCTCTTCGGACATGCCACTATGGTAACAAGCCGCCCCAGAAACGAGAAGACTCCGCGAGCTCCTCTGGGATGCCATGCCGATCACACGGCCGAATCCTCCGCCTCAGGCCGGCATCTGAGATCCGGTGTAGCCTTGTCAAGGGAGTTGAAGATGACACGACGGACGACCGCTGTTCTTGCTGGGCTGGTGATTGGCGCTCTGGCAACAGCTGTTCCACGGGGAACACCGATGGCGGAGGCCCAGCAGGTTCCGCAATCTCCCCTGGCCACCGATGCGACCAGCACCTACAACCTGACCGTCGGCAGCGTTGCCGTCGATGGGTACGACCCTGTGGCATACTTCCCTGAGGGTGGAGGGACCGCAACGAAGGGGGATGCCCGCTTCGAAATGGCGCACAACGGCGTCACGTACCGGTTTTCGTCAAAGGCACATCTTGATCTGTTCAGGTCCAATCCCTCCAAGTACCAGCCGGCCCACGGCGGGTGGTGCACGTATGCGATGGGCAAGGACGGTGCCAAGGTCGAGGTCGACCCGACGTCGTACGTCGTGGCCGGCGACCGGCTATTCCTGTTCTACAAGGACTTCTTCACCAATACTCGCGCATCGTTCCTGAAGGACCAGGAGGGACTCACCGCCAAGGCCGACGCGAACTGGAAGCGGCTTACCGGTGAGTCGCCGCGGATGGGCACCCCAGCCTCGCTCCAGCGCCAACTCGACGAGTTGCGGGACCGGGCGAACAAGGCGGCGCCGGCCGAGCGGATTGCGGTCTACGAAGAGGGAATCCGCGAGATCGCCGCATCGGGGGTGTTGGAGAGCGCCCTGAAGGTCGGGGCCAGCGCGCCTGACTTCACGCTGATGAGTGCGGCTGGCCCGCCCGTGCGGCTTGCCGAGTTGCTCAAGTCTGGCCCAGTTGTGCTGACCTGGTACCGAGGCGGGTGGTGCCCGTACTGCAACCTGCAGCTTCGGACCTATCAGGAGTCTCTCGCGGACTTCAAAGCGGCAGGAGGGGCTCACCTTGTCGCCGTGTCGCCGCAGATGCCCGACTCGTCGCTCTCGACCCAGGAGAAGAACTTGCTCGAGTTCGCTGTTCTGAGCGACCCGGGAAACTCGGTCGCCCACCAATACGGCGTCGCCTATCGCCTTCCGGAGAGCGTCGTCAACGCATTCAAGGGACGGCTGGACATGCCGCGGTTCAACGGCGACGACTCCTGGGAGTTGCCTCTCCCAGTCACGTACGTCATCGGCAAGGATTCTCGGATCGCCTACGCGTTCATCGACGCCGATTACCGGAAGCGAGCGGAGCCTGCCGACATTCTCGCCGCCCTGCGAGCTCTGCAGTCACCATGATCCGAACTCGGCTTGCGTTTTCTTTAGGTATCGGGTGGTCTGGCGCCGCGCCTCCCAATAACGTGACCCATGGGTCCACGCTCTGCAGTCATGCCGGGCCAGGGTGTTCAGTCGCACTCGCGGACTGACCAGCGACTCGAAGACGGGACCTCAAGACATGCGTAGGGGCCCGCGCTCGCCCGCGGATTCCTCGACGCTGGAGCGTCTAGCGGCCGGCGCGGGGGTGCTTACCAGATATGTCGATGGGCTCGGAGTATCGCGCACTCCCCCAACAGGTGTTGTCCGCCGGATCTGCGAGGCGCTGGTACAGGTCTCGAACTCCACGACCGATGAAGCGGCTGTAACCCTTGCTGGCGCTCGCTCGTTTGAGGTGCCTCGCACGGCGAGAGCTGCGTCGCGCACCGGCGTCCTCGTCCTTGAGGACGGTGGGCGGGTCCCGGTTCAACTGGCAACACAGACTGGGTCAAGGCGTCTGATCGCGCGGCTCCCCCGTCCGATACCGCTTGGTGTCCACCGGCTCCTCCTTGACGGCGCACGGCAGGACGCCAGGGTCCATGTCCTGGCCCGACCACGATCCCTGGCGAGATCTGTCGCTCGCTCCGGGCGACGCCTCGCCGTGTTCCTGCCCCTGCACGCGGTATCGCCGGGCGGGCCGTTTGGGATCGGGACGTACTCGGATCTCAAAACGCTCTGTGACTGGGCTGAGGCGTCCGCTGGCGCCCTTGTGGGAACGCTTCCGCTGTTCCCGTCGTTCATGGGTGAGCCGTTCGATCCGAGCCCGTATGCCCCAGTCTCCCGGCTCATGTGGAACGAGCTCTTCGTTGACCCAAGCCGGGCGCCGGAATGGACGCCGCTGGCCAAACGCGGCCGCCCCACCCGCCGCGACGCGAGCCGAGGAACGCCTCGGCGGCAGGGGCTCGCCGTGGACTATCGGCGGTCGTGGAGCGATGCTCGCAGAACTCTGTCAGCCATGGCATCCATCGCGAGGCAGTTGCCACAACGGTGGACGGAAGTCGTTTCGAACTCGAGCGCCGAGGCGGTCAGGTATGCACAGTTTCGTGCACTCGTCGACTCTACTCGCAAGGACTGGAGGGCTTGGCCGGCCTCCTGGCGGTCTGGACGCCTTCCCGACGCCAAGATCAATCCGCGCGACGTTGACCTCTATGTCTACGCGCAGTATCTCGCCGCGGAACAGATCGCCGCGTTGAAGCAAGGGACCTCCTCGCGCAGCCCACTGTATCTTGACCTTCCGATCGGCGTTCACGCCGGGGGATTCGACACCCTCACCCGCCCGGATCTCTTTCTCCACGGCTTTTCGGCCGGAGCGCCGCCGGACGCCCTGAACGCCGACGGCCAAGTCTGGGGATTCCCTCCGATGCACCCGCTAGCGGGACGGGCCGACGGCTACTCGCACCTGCGCCGCATCCTCCGGCGGATGCTGTCGATTGCCGGGGTGATTCGGATTGACCACGTGATGGGGTTGTACAGGATGTTCTGCGTCCCCATCGGGCACGCGGGGACCGATGGCGCGTACATCCGCTACCCTGAAGACGAGCTGTTTGCCGTTGTCATGATCGAAGCGGCCCGCGCTGGCGCGATAGTCGTCGGCGAGGATCTCGGGACCGTTCCGCCTCCGGTGCGACGGCTCATGAAACGGCGGGGACTCCTGGGCATGTACGTCCAGCAGTTTGCTTTCGATGCGAAGCCCGGGAGGACGATTGCGCCCGCTAGTCGGCATGCACTCGCCAGCCTGAACACCCACGATACACCAACGTTTGCCGGGTTCTGGAATGCGGATGATGTGACCCTTCGGCATGCCCTGGGCCATCTCGACGGCGCGGGCGCTGCTCGGGAGCGTGCGGCGCGGTCCGACATCCGCCGCATGGTCGCCGGTGACCTTCGACGGTGCCGCATGCCCGCGAGCACGGCACGCGACGCAGCGATGTCGCTCATGCGGCTTCAAGCCCGTGGCCCCGCCCTGCTCTCCCTCATCAATCTCGAGGACCTCTGGGGGGAGCGACTTCCACAAAACGTGCCCGGAACTTCGTCGGAGTATCCGAACTGGCGTCGACTCGCGGCAAGATCCCTGCCCACGATCGTGCGCAGCCGTGCAATCGCCGCTCAGTTGTCGCTTCTTCGCGCGGAGCGACGCGCCACCAGGCGGAGGCGCCGCCGATGACCACCGTGCTTCCGCAAGTCGGGGCGTGCCCGCTCGACGACCGTCGGACGCGGTTCACCGTCTGGGCTCCGCTGCAGGATCGCCTCTGGGTGCATTTCCCGGGCTCAGATCGAGCCGAGCTGATGGTCGTCGATTCGGATGGCTATCACACGCTCACTACGGAAGCGCCCGAAGGCACGGCCTACCAGTACATGTTCGCGGACAAGCGGCTCCGACCGGACCCGGCTTCGCTCGCACAGCCCGAGGGCGTGCACGGCCCCTCGCGTGTGACATCGCGCGCTCCCGCGTCAGCCGCGTCGCCGTTCGTCAACGCCCCGCTGGCCGACCACGTTCTCTATGAACTCCACGTCGGCACATTTACGCCCGATGGCACGTTCGACGCCATCATCACACGCCTGCCGGATCTGCAGAGCCTCGGAGTGACCGCGCTCGAGTTGATGCCGATCAGCCAGTTCCCCGGCGAGCGCAACTGGGGGTACGACGACGTAAACCTGTTCGCGGCTCAATGGTCGTACGGCGGAGTTGCCGGACTCCGGCGGCTCGTTCGCGCCTGTCACGAGCATGGGCTCGCGATCTTTCTCGACGTGGTGTACAACCACCTCGGCCCTGAGGGGAACTACCTGGGAGAGTTCGGGCCGTACTTCACTGATCGCTACAAGACCCCGTGGGGCGCCGCCCTCAACTTCGACAGCCGCGGCTCAGATCACGTCCGCGAGTTCTTCATCCAGAACAGCCTCTACTGGACCCTCGATTGCGGCGTCGACGGCCTCCGCCTGGACGCGGTGCATGCGATCATGGACCACACTGCCAGCACGTTTGTCGAAGAACTCGCGGCGAGGAACCATGCCGAGGCACGGCGGCTGAATCGGCGGGTGCTCATCATCGCCGAGTCCAGCGACAACGACCCTCGTCTGGTGCGGCCACGCTCGCGTGGAGGGATGGGTCTTGATGGGTGCTGGAACGACGACTACCACCACGCGATCAGAGCGTCCCTCACCGGCGATCGCCGCGGCTATTACAGATCCTTCGGAGACCCATCTCAGATCGCCAAGGCCGTGCGCGACAGGTTCGTGTTCGTCGGCGAATACTCCAGCGTGCACGGCCGGCGGCACGGAGCCATGGCCGACGACGTGGCTCGTTCCAGCCTTATCGTGTTCTCCCAGAATCACGACCAGGTGGGCAATCGCCCCGCGGGCGATCGTCTTGATCGGAACGCCGGGCTCGACGGCGCGAGAGTTGCCGCCGCACTTGTGCTGCTGTCACCGTTCACGCCGATGCTGTGGATGGGTGAGGAGCACGCCGAGGCGGCGCCGTTCCAGTACTTTGTCAGCCACGGCGACGACGCTCTGATCCGCGCGGTGCAGCAGGGTCGCGCCCAGGAGTTTGCCGAGTTTCAGCCTCCTGGCGGCGTGCCTGATCCCCAGGACGAGGCCACGTTTCTTCGCTCAAAGGTCGATTGGGGCCTGCGCGAGGACCAACGGCACGCGGCGATGCTCCGGTACTACACTGAGTTGCTTCGGCTCCGCCGGACGCTCGACATCCCGGGCCGCTCGAATGGCGTTGCCGCGACCTCACGCGGCGCCGTGGTTGAGTTGAAATACCCGACGCCCGCGTGCACGCTCATCATCGCCAATACCGGCGGTGATCCCGCCCGCGTTGATCCGACACCCGGAGATCCACCCGTGTTCCACGTCCTGCTGAGTTCGGACGAGGCCCGATGGGGCGGAGAGAGATCCGGATCGTGCCCCGATTGGAACACATCCGCTCCGCTTACGATTCCGGGGCGGACCGCTCTCGTGTTGCGGGCACAGGTGCACGAATGACCCGACGGTACCTCTGCATCCACGGGCACTTCTACCAGCCACCGCGCGAGAACGCGTGGCTGGAGGCGGTGGAGATGCAGGAGTCCGCCTACCCCAATCACGACTGGAATGAGCGGATCACGCGGGAGTGCTACGCGACCAATGCTCGCGCCCGCCTGCTTGACGGCGACGGCACGATCGAACGCGCGGTCAGCAACTACGAGCGGATCAGTTTCAACTTCGGCCCCACGCTGCTGGCTTGGATGAAGGACGCTGCGCCGGGGGTGTATGCCCGGATCATCGACAGCGACCGCGCCAGTGTCGAGCGCTTCGGGGGTCACGGTTCCGCGATGGCTCAGGGCTACAACCACGCGATCCTTCCACTCTGCAACGAACGCGACCTGGCGACCCAGGTGCTCTGGGGTGTCCGGGACTTTGAATCGCGATTCGGTCGCAAGCCCGAGGGCATGTGGATGCCCGAGACCGCGGCGAATACCCCTACCCTGGAGGCGATGGCAGAGGCCGGCATTGCGTTCACCGTGCTGGCGCCGCGGCAGTGCGCGGCAGTGCGCCCAATCGGCGACGCCCCGTGGGATGAGGTTGGAGAGGGCGTCGATCCGACCCGCGCCTACACCTGCCTGCTGCCCTCAGGCCGGTCCATCGCACTGCTCTTCTACGATGGCCCGGTCTCCCAGGGAGTCGCCTTTGAGGGCCTGCTGAACAGCGGGGATCGCTTCGCCACACGTCTGATGAGCGGATTCAGCGATGCCAGATCCCACGATCAGCTCATGCACATTGCCACCGACGGGGAGAGCTACGGCCACCACCACCGTCATGGCGAAATGGCGCTCGCCGCGGCGCTGGCCACGATCGAGGCGGATCCTTCTGTCGAGGTGATCAACTACGGACTTTTTCTCGAACGACACCCCCCCACGATGGAGGCACGGATCCACGAGAACAGTTCGTGGAGTTGTGTCCACGGTGTCGAGAGGTGGCGGTCCGATTGCGGGTGCAACTCCGGCAAGGCGGGACTGCACCAGCGGTGGCGGTCCCCCCTACGTGATTCGCTGGACTGGCTGCGGGACGCCGTGCTCGAGCGCTTCGAGGAGGTAGGCGGGCAGTTGTACAAGGATCCGTGGGCTGCACGCGATGCGTACATCGGTGTCATCCTCGATCGCTCTCCCGACTCGGTTGACCGGTTTCTCACCGCCCACGCGGCCCGACCACTTCAAGATCACGAACGCCGAGCCGCCATTCAACTTATGGAGCTGCAGCGCCACGCGATGCTCATGTACACGAGCTGCGCCTGGTTCTTTGATGACGTCTCCGGGATCGAGACCGTTCAGGTCATCCAATACGCAGCACGAGTGATCCAACTCGCGAAGAGGACCCTGGGCCTCGACCTGGAGGAGGGACTACTGGAGCGGCTCGCCGCATCACCGGGCAACTCCAAGGAGTTCCCCGATGGTCGCGCGGTGTACAACCAGTGTGTGCGGCCGGCCATGCTGGGCCTCGACCGCGTGGCAGCTCACTACGCGGTCCACCGGTTGTTCGATGGCACGAAGGACCGTGTTTACGCCTTTGAGATCAACGGGGACGAGGGGAACCGGCGGACCTCGGGGCGTGCCCGCCTCGTCGTCGGGAACGCGACATTCCACTCCGGCATCGACTTTGAGGCCGCAAGGCTCTCGTACTGCGCTCTGCACATGGGGGATCACACGGTATCGTGCGGTGTTCGGGTTTATGCCGGAGATGCTGCCTTTGCGGCTGTTCGGACCGCCGCGGAGGAGGCGTTCGATCGGGCTGACTTTGCGGAAGTCCTTAAGCTCATGGACAGGGAGTTCGGCGGGACATCGTACTCCATCGCCTCCCTCTTCCGGGACGAGCAGCACGCCGTCGTTCGTCGGATCCTCAAGCCGGCGCTGGAACAGATCGACAGCTCCTACACGCAGATCTATGAACAGCACGCGCCACTCGCCAGGTTCCTGCGCTCGTTGAAACTGACCGTTCCCCGCAGGATCCAGGTGATCGGCTCCTTCGTGCTGAGCCAGAGGCTGCGCCGCCTGTTCGAAGAGCCGGCCCCCGATCTTGCCCTCGCCGCCGAGCTCGTCGACGAGGCAGCGAGGAGCGGCATTACGCTGGATGAGCAGACCGTGGGGCAGAGTGTCTCGAACGCCATGAGCCGCGAGATTGCGTCTACACCCCAGGACACAATCGACAGTTGTCGGTTCCTCCTCGCTTTGGTGAGATTCGTTGACACACTTCCATTCAACGTCGATCTCTGGCCGCTCCAGGAGTTCTACCTGGACCGCGTGCGGCCCCTTGCCGCGGAGATCGCAGGCTCCCTTGACCGATCCGCGGACCTTGCCCTGCTCCGCGAGTTAGGAGCGGCATTGGAGGTCCGCGTGTGAAGCGGCCGAGCCCGATCGCGACCTACCGGATCCAGCTCACTCCTCGCTTTGGGTTCGACGCAGCAGCGGCGATTGTCGGTTACCTCGCGGACCTTGGAGTGTCGCACCTCTATCTTTCGCCGATATTTGAAGCTACGCCCGGCAGTTCCCACGGCTACGACCAGACCGATCCGACCCGCATCCGTACCGAGCTGGGCGGCGCGTCGGCCTTCGAGCGGCTCTCCTCGACAGCCCATGATCGCGGGCTCGGAATCGTGCTTGACATTGTTCCCAATCACATGGCAGCCCACCATGCAAACCCGTGGTGGTACAACCTTCTCAAGCACGGTCCGGACTCCGAGTACGACCGTTTTTTCGATGTGGACTGGGCAAGCGAAGGTGGCCGAGTCGTCCTGCCGGTTCTTGGGGCCCCTCTCGCAGAGGTGATCGCAAGAGGCGAGATCACGTTTGAACCCAACGGCTCGCTCTGCTACTTCGAACGACACTTCCCACTCAGCGAAGGAGACATCGAGGCGGTCCGCTCGGGAGACAATCTCGGCAATGTGCTCTCCCGACAGCACTACGTCCTGACGTATTGGCGCGACGGCCTGCGTCGACTCAACTACCGGCGGTTCTTTGATATCTCTGATCTCGCCGGCCTCCGCGTCGAAGATCCGGTCGTGTTCGACCGGACACACGCGGCACTGTTCTCGCTTGTCGCCCGCCGCCTTGTCGACGCCGTACGGGTCGATCACATTGACGGCCTGCGTGATCCCCTTCAGTACCTTAAGCGACTTCGGGACGGGCTCTGCTCCGCGAACCCCGACTCCGTCCCGGTCTTCGTCGAGAAGATCCTCGCACGCGGCGAGTCCCTTCCTTCCGCCTGGCCACTGGACGGCGCCACGGGATACGAGTTCCTTGCCGCTGCGGCGTCGATGATGACCGATCCAACGGGCATAGCCGTACTCCGTCGTCATACCGTGGCAATCGGTGCGGGCGCACCAGACTTCCACCACCTAGCGGTTGCCAGCAAGCGGGAGGTTGCACGCTCTCTCTTTGGTCCAGAACTCTCGCGACTCTGCCGTGCGGCAGATTCCTGCCTCCGAGGCGTCGGCCTTGAATGTGACGCGGCTTCTTTGCGAGTGGCGATCGCCGATCTATCGGCCTGCCTCTCTCGGTATCGCACGTACGCCGATTCGGCGGGCCCTTGTCGCAGCGACGTGGAGTGCATTCGCGACGCCGCTCGCGGGGCCGAGTCGCTCGCTCGATCGCCGAACCACTTGTCCGCGGTCCGGAACCTCGCCGGGCTCCTCACGCTCTCGGCGCCCTTCCATTCCGGCCAGGCTCGCTTGCAAGCGATCGAAACGCTGCGAACGTGGCAACAGTTCACTGGACCTGTCGCCGCGAAGGGGGTTGAGGACACCGCTCTTTATCGCGATATCGCGATCCTCGCTCTCAACGACGTTGGAACGGAGCCGATCCCGCAGGATCCCCGAGCTCAGATTGAGTGGCTTGCATTGCAGCGCCGGGTTCATACGCTATCGATGAACGCGACAGATACACACGATGCCAAGCGGTCAGAGGATGTGCGTGCCCGCTTGGCGGTGCTCACATGGTTCCCTGCCGACTGGACGCGGATCCTCGACCAGGCCATCCCGCTCCTCGCCGAGCTGTCACCTCATCGCACCAGCGACCGCTTGCCTGCCGCTGGCGATCTCTCGCTGATCCTCCACTCAGCCTTTGCCCTCGGTCCTCCGGCAGGTGCCTTTGACGCCGCTCTCGGTGATCGCCTCAAGGATTACATCACCAAGGCGACTCGTGAGGCAAAGCGGGCTACGACCTGGATTAGTCCATCAAGTGACTACGAGGCCGCCTGCTCGCACGCCGTTGATCTGCTGCTCTACAGCGATGCCCTAGCGGGTGTCAGAGGTGAAATGGCCAAACTTGCGCGCGCGACCAGGCTCATGGCAGCTCGCATGTCCCTCGCCATTGTGATGCTCAAGTCCCTATTCCCAGGTACTCCTGATTGGTACCAGGGCACCGAGTGCCTCGCCCTGTCCTTCGTCGACCCGGACAACCGGCGTCCCGTCGATTTCGAAGCCCGCCGCACCCTCTTGGCTGACATCCAGGCTCAATGGCGTTCAAGCCCGGCCGCCGCGGCGGCCTCGCTCCTGGACGACCCCGACAGCGATGCGGCCAAGCTCTTTGTCACGTGGCGGGTACTAACCGTCCGACGACGGCTGCTGGCCGAAGGTGCTCGCATGACACTTGAATCATTCGAGCGCAGCCCAAGCCATTGCCAATGGCGTGTCACAGCCGACCAACACCGGTGCTCGGCGAGCGTGGCCCTGCGGCCGGACGATCATCAGCAGACCGTTACACCAGCAGGTGCTGATCAACTGCGAGGGACGGTGTCCGGGCTGTCCGCGCTTTGGGCCAGCATCGTCGTCGAAGGCGTCTGGGAAACGTGGTAGGCAGCCGAACGGATCCCGCAAGCCGGGATGTGTTGCACAGAGTCAGGTCAACTTCCACGCGTAGAAGATGGCGGTGAAGATCAAGTCGGCGATGACGATGGCGACGACCGATTGCACGACGGTACCGGTGGTCGCCTTGCCGACGCCCGCAGCGCCGCCGGTGACTTTCAGCCCGTTGGTGCACGCGATAAGACCAATGAGCAGCCCGAAGACCACAGACTTGCCGATGCCCGTTGCGAAGTCCACGAACTTGAGTTGGTCGACCATGTTCGAGTAGTACTTCTGCGGGGCGATCCCCAGGGCCAAGGCGGCGGTGAAGAGGCCGGAGGTGACCGCGACAAGGTCGGAGAGCACCGCGAGGCAGGTCATGCTGATGACCGACGCAAGGACGCGTGGAATCACCAGGAACCTGACGGGGTTCAGGGCGTGGGCTTCGAGGGCCTCGATCTCCTCTCCAACAACCATCGTGCCGATCTCGGCGGCGATGGCGGCTCCGGCAAAACCGGTCAGCACGATCGCGGCGATCAGCGGGCCGAGTTCGCGGAAGACCGCGACGCCGGTGATATTGGCCACAAGATCCTTGCTGCCGAAATCGTCCAGCGGCGGAGCCATCTGCAGGACCAGGATCAGCCCCACGCAGCCCGAGACGAGCGAGATGATGAAGATCGATCTCACACCAATCCGAACGATCTGCGACACAATCGCCGGGCGGCCCAGCCGCACCCGGCGGTACACGGCCCACCGAAGGATCCAGTGGGTCATCTCGACCACCAGAAACCACGCGGACCCGATTTGGTCGAGAACATCGAAGAGCCGCTCACCTATCGCGGCGACAACTCCGGCCATACCGGTCGGCGCGGATTGCGTGTTGACAACGTCGTCAGCCATGTGTCCTGTATGGTCCGTACCCGCACCTCGGATCAGGCACCGAGAGCCGCGTCGACAGTGGTGGTGATCTTAAACACGGTATCGAGCCTGGCGATCTCGAAGATCGACCGCACCTTGTCGGTGAGCGCGGCGAGAACCATCGTCGAACCGCTCTTCCGAGCAATCTGCATCGCCTCGACAAGAGTTGCGACCCCAGAGGAATCCATGTACGGCACCTGCGAAAGGTCGACCACCATAGTCGCGGGCTTGGTGGACTGCACCTGTTTGAGGGCCTGCCGGAACACGGGCGACGCCGTGAGGTCGATATCTCCTTCGGGCAGCACCACTGTGGCGCCACCGCGGGGCGTCCACGTGATCTTGATCGTGTCTCCGTTGAGTTCACCCATGAGTGGATCCTTACGCGGTCGGCTCGGCCCGGGAAGGGTCGCCCGCCGGATCGGTGGCAGATTCCGTCCGTTTCTTGGTCATTGTGAGCCGCATCCCTCTTCCTGAGTTGTCGCTGCGGCGTTCGTACGACACATCGTCCATGACGTGTCGGATGATGTGCACCCCGAGCCCCCCCGGCCGGACGTCTTCAAGATTCCTTGACTTGATCGTGGTGGGATCGACCTGTTTAGCGTCATCTTCGATGACAATTCTGAGCGCCACGGTGGGGTTGTCTGAAGACCCGGGAGTGGCCACGCCGCCGACGGGGGTCAGGCTGATCCAGATCGGGCGGTCGGGAGCACGCCCATAGCCGTGGCGGATCACGTTGCACAGCGCCTCGTCGACGGCCAGGGCAATCTGGCCGCAGGCCTCGTCGGTAAAGGCCAGTCGCCTAGCCACAGAGGCAACCATTTCCCGGGCACCGCTGAGGTACAGCGGGTTGCTCATCATTTCGATACGGATCTCGGATGGCTGGTCCATATGAACGACCCACGCGAGGACACACGCCCACATCAGGCGGGCTGCTCGCTCCCTTCGATGGGAGCATTGACCTTGCACCACTCGACCCATCGATCGACCGCCACGCGGCGGTCCCACACAGGAGCCGCGTAGTCATAGCCCAGGTCTTCACCGGTAAAGTACTTCAGGCTGGTGATGGCGTACAGCCGAACAGCCGCATCGTCGTCGTCCAGGAGAGAAACAATCGAGGGGATGGCGCGACGATCGTCGGACTGAACGGCGATGCGGATGGCATTCAGACGGCTGTCGGGGCTGTACGAGTCAAAGGATGGCGGTGGGGCCGAGGCGCATCCGCACACGGCTATCGGGATCATCATCCCGGCGGCCAGCAGGGCGATCACAGCGGCCTGACTGTCTGCGATACTCACGTGGTCATGGTACCTCAACCAACCGCACGACGAAAGCGGGGCCCTCGCGGGGGCGGCGAGTGGTCTTGGTTATAGTTCGCCATGACACGACCCGGCAGCACGGTTGACCCCGCCAGCCCCCGACGGTTTCCCCACGACGAGGTGGTGGTCATTGTCGACTTTGGGTCGCAGACGGCTCAGCTGATCGCCCGACGCGTTCGGGAGGCAGGTGTCTTCTCGTTTCTGGTGTCCCCCGCAACCCCGGCGGCCACAATCGCGGCGTACAAGCCCAAGGGAATCATCCTCTCCGGCGGCCCGGCGAGCGTGTACGAGGAGGGATCGCCACAATGCGATCCAGGCCTGCTGGACCTGGGAATCCCGGTTCTGGGCATCTGCTACGGCATGCAATGGGCGTGCCGGGCCATGGGATACCGGGTTGCCAGGCATGATCATCGCGAGTTCGGCAAGGCGCACATCACGGTCGCCCGAGGCTCGGAGCTCTTTGCGGCAGTTCCCGAGCGAACCGTCGTGTGGATGTCGCATGGCGACCAAGTCCTCAATGAACCGGATGCGGAAGCCGAGGTTGCACCCGGCGAACTCGAGGTGGTCGCGGGCACGGAATCGTGCCCGCTCGCGGCGGTGCGGCTGCACGCCGGGAACCGCCGCTTCTACGGCGTCCAGTTCCATCCCGAAGTGACGCACACCCCACACGGATCAACGCTCCTGCAGAACTTCCTGTACGAAATCTGCAAGTGCGCCGGCACATGGACGATGTCGGACTATGTTCAGACCGCGATCGCGCAGGCTCGCGAGCAGATCGGCGATCACCGGGTTGTCTGCGGCCTCTCAGGCGGCGTTGACTCGGCGGTGACGGCCGCGCTGCTGCACCGGGCCGTCGGTGACCGACTGACGTGCATCTTCATCGATACGGGTCTGTTGCGGAACGCTGAGCGAGAGTTCGTCGAGACGACGTTCCGGGATCACTTCTCGATCGACCTCCGAGTCGTGGACGCCGGCGAGCGATTTCTCGCCGATCTTCGAGGGGTGGAAGACCCGCAGGAGAAACGCCGCCGCATCGGCCATCGGTTCATAGAGGAGTTCAAGGCGGCCTCGGCGGATCTCCCGAGCGTGAAGTTCCTGGCCCAGGGGACGCTGTATCCCGACGTCATCGAATCGGGGTACGGCCACGCGGGCACGAGCGCGACGATCAAGCTGCACCACAATGTTGGCGGCCTGCCCAAGGACCTGGGCTTTGATCTTGTGGAGCCGATGCGGGATCTGTTCAAGGACGAGGTGCGGAAGCTCGGCGGCGTGCTCGGCCTGCCCGAAATGATGATCTGGCGACACCCCTTCCCGGGCCCCGGCCTGGCCGTGCGTGTACTCGGGGAGGTGACCCGCGAGAAGCTCGAGTTGCTCCGCCGGTGTGATGAGATCCTGCTCGAAGAGATCATGGGGGCCAATCTCTACCGCAGCACGAGCCAGGTCTTTGCGGTGCTTCTGCCGGTGCGGAGCGTGGGCGTTATGGGCGACGGACGCACGTACGAGAGCGTGGTGGCCCTGCGGGCGGTCGAGTCCCAGGACTTCATGACCGCCGATTGGGCAAGGCTCCCACACGAGTTGCTCGCGACCATATCGAACCGGATCATCAACGAAGTCCGCGGGGTCAACCGTGTGGTCTATGACATCTCGAGCAAGCCTCCCGCAACAATCGAGTGGGAGTAGGACATGGTCCGCCGCATCACGGTCGAAACCCGCGGCAAGGGCCTGCACGACATCACCGACCAGGTCCAGGCGGTCGTGGATCTCGCAGCAACCACCGAGGGGTTGTGCACTGTGTTCGTTCAGCACACCTCGGCAAGCATCGTGATCCAGGAAAACACCGATCCGGCGGTCAGGCGTGATCTGGAATCATGGATGTCCCGCCTGGTTCGGGATGGGGACCCCTTGTTCACCCATACCGACGAAGGTCCGGACGACATGCCCTCGCACATCCGCTCGGTTCTGACCGCGACGAGCGTGGGCATTCCTGTGGTCGCAGGGCGCCTTGGGCTGGGAACCTGGCAGGCCGTCTACCTCTGGGAACACCGGAACGGGGCAAGGTCTCGTTCGGTGCTCGTTTCGATCAGCTGATTCTCGCGCCAAGGGGCTGTCGGTTGGCCTACCTGGGAGTGGGTCACCCTGGCCCGCTGCTACCCGCTGCCGTAGGCCGCTTGTCCGGGTGATGGGAGGGCCTATACTGCGGCATCGGGCGTGATCGGCGCCCGGGGCCGGGGCCCGTGACAGGCACGGGCGAGGCAGTTCAAGACGTCAAATCCGGAGACTCGGGCCAACGGGGCCCGGCTCGGAGCGGAAGCGCCCTTGTGCGTGAGCGAGGGTTCGGCGCGGCAGGTTCCGCGTCGGCCCGACCGCCAGTGGCGGTTGCCGATTCGCTTCACGCGGTGTCGCTGCAAGGAAATGGTGGACCATGTCGACGACTCTTGTGCAGGATCTGATCGAGGCCGGAATTCACTTCGGCCAGCGCTCGTCCGGATGGAACCCCAAGATGGGGCCGTTCATCTACGGGAAGCGCAACGGGATTCACATCATCGATATCAAGGAGACCGTGAAAGGTCTCCTGCTGGCAAAGAAGTACCTTGCCCGCGTCGTCTCGGACGGCAAGGACGTGTGCTTCGTGGGAACGAAGCGGCAAGCCCGGTCGGTTCTCGAACAGCGGGTTGGGGATGTCAAGCAGCACTGGGTGACGGAGCGGTGGCTCGGCGGCACGCTGACCAACTTCCGAACCATCCGTCAGCGGCTCAAAAGGCTCGAGGAGCTCGAGACGATCGAGAAGACCGACAATTTCGCCTCCTACTCCAAGAAGATGGAGAGCCAGCTCAAGCGAGAGAAGGCCAAGATCGATCGCAACCTCCGCGGCATCCGGAACATGGAAAAGCTGCCCGGCGCGATGGTCGTCATCGACGTCAAGCGAGAGGTCAACGCGCTCAACGAGGCCCGCAAGCTCGGCATTCCCACGATCTGCCTGATCGACACCGACGGCGACCCGGATATGGCCGACATCCCGATCCCGGGCAACGACGATTCGATGCGGTCGATCGATGTGGTGATCCGCGAACTGTGTTTAGCCGTGGCCGAGGGCAAGCAGATGCGTGACACCGCCAAGTCCGGCGGCGAAGAACCCGCGCAGAACGCATCGGGCGAGGCCCAGCCTCGCCGCTCCCGTCGGGCGCAGTTCCGGGCTGATGATGCCCGGGCCGGCAAGGGTGAAGGGGAAGAATCCCCCGCGACCGGCGAGTCGCTGGCGGCCAAGCCCGGGTAAGCAGGCGCGGTGAGCCTCTCGCCGCGCACGTCACGAACTCAGTTCCGCACTCTCGCGCCCGAATTGGTGCATGCGTGCGGTGCCCAAGTCTAACCAGCCGGGTCTCGGTACCTGGACGCCGATCGCGAAGGAGCGGTTCGATGGAGATTGATGCCAAGACGGTGATGGCCCTGCGGAACAAGACCGGGCTGTCGATGATGGAGTGCAAGAAGGCGCTCCAGGAGTCCTCGGGCAATATGGAGGCGGCGGAGGACCTGCTCCGCAAGAAGCTCAAGGGCAAGATGGACGCCCGCACCGAGCGTGCCGCGGGCGAGGGCCGGATCGCCATCGCTACCAATCCGGGGGCCGGTTCCGCGGCCATTATCGAGCTGCGTGCCGAGACCGACTTTACGGCGAAGAACGAGAAGTTCATCAGCGTTGCCAATCGTCTCGCAGAGTTGGCGCTCGATGCGCATGCAGGGGAGATCACGGCGACCGCGCCGATGACGTCGATCGTCGACGACCTCCGCATCACTACCGGCGAGAACTGTGCACTGGCCCGCGGCCACAAGGTGATCGGAAAGGCGGGCGAGACGGCCTACGGCACCTACGTCCACCATGACGGCAAGACTGGGGTCCTTGTTCACGCCGAGGGCTCGATCAGCGATGACACGCTCCGGCAGGTGTGCATGCACATCACCGCCGCGCACCCCCGGCCGCTCGGCGTCTCGGCGGACGACATCCCGGCCGACGTCGTTGAGAAGGAGCGGAAGTTCCGCATCGAGCAGGCGATCGAGTCCGGCAAGCCGAAGGAGATTGCCGAGAAGATGGTCGAGGGCGGAATGCGCAAGTTCTTCGAGGAGATTGCGCTTCTGGAGCAGCCGTTCATCAAGGACCCAACAAAGAAGGTCAAGGACATTGTTGGAGCGGGCGCCCGGATCGTCGGGTTCTATCGCTGGCAGGTCGGCCAGGCCTGATTCCGCTGGTTGACTTGAACTTGAGCAGGGCGGCGCCGATTGGCGGCCGCCCTATTTCGTTGGCAGCCCGACAAACACCACAGGTCCGGTAACACCACGGCCATCTCGCCACCGCGAATCGGGCTTCACCGTCTTGCCTGCGCGGCCGATAGTCCATCGACGGGCTGATTACCCGGCCCAACTCGCGTCCAAGAACGAGGATCTATCGATGCCGCCTGACGACGTCAACTCGACTCCGCCGGCGCCCCGGCCGACGGCCATGAGTCGCTGGCGCCGACGAACTCCGATCGCTCTCATCGGGCTATTGGCGGTTGTCATCCCATTGCTCACAGCTGCTGCGTGCTTGGGCTGGACGCTCCGCTCCTGGCAGGACCTTCAGACCGGTCAGCGCCTGGACTTGGCTTCTCGCATTGCCGACGCCGTCGCCACCTCCGCCCAGAGTCTAATTGAGCGCAATGATCTGACGCCCCTCCGCATGCTGGTCAGCGAGGTCGCCCAGCGGTCGGGGCTTGAGGAATGCTACATTGAGCTTCCGGACGGCGGGATTCTTGCCCACGTCGATCCGCAGCGTGTGACGGTCAAGGAGATCCCGGCCGTATGGCCCTCCCAGGCTCGGCTCACGGGCGACTCGCCCCGCGCCAGCCCCGTCGAAGCGCATCGAGCTCTGGATCTAGGCGATGGCAAGACCGCGACCGTGGTTGTACGGGCCGCCCGTCCTGCACTGCCCTGGAACGACGGCCTGTTCGCCGGCGGTCTCCTCGTTATCGGCCTGTTGGCGGCGCTCTCGATCCTGGCCCTGATTCGGGTGACAGTCCGAACCCTGCGGCCGCTGCGGGCCATCCAAAGCTCCATGCGGGCCCTGGCAGCCGGAGACACGTCGCCTGATGCCCTCTCGATCAGCCCGCGATTTGGCGACGAAGCCACAGCCTGGAACTCCTACCTCGCTACGAGGGAGTCCGATCGAAGCGCCTCGCTGGATGAGCAGATCGACGGAACGGCCTCGTCGACGCAGGGCGTTGAGAGCCTGCTCGAACGCGGCTGCGATGCCCTCCCCCAGGGGATGGTGCTGCTCGATGGCGCTGGACGTATCCGCTTCGCGAACGGAGCGGCGAGCGTGCTCCTGGGCGCGAAGAAAGTCGACCTGCCAGGTCGCCTTCTCGTCGAGCGCATCGAGGACGATCGTGTCAAGCTCATGATCAACGGCGTATTCGGCGAGGGCGGCGGACAGCGCCGCAGGGCTTCAATCGAGGTCACCTCCGGAACCGGCGACGATGCCAGCGTGCTTCGATACAGCCTGTTCCGCCCCGCGGGCGACGCATCCGGGGCCGGCCTGCTGATCATTGATGATCTGACCCAGCAGCGCGTGGCGGATCGAGCCCGCGACTCCTTTGTCGCCCAGGCCACCCACGAGTTGCGGACCCCGCTGACGAATATCCGCCTCTACATCGAGACCCTTCTCGAATCCGGCGAGGAGAGCGCGACAACGAGGGGCGAGTGTGTGAATGTGATCAACCAGGAGGCCCGCCGGCTCGAACGGATGGTCAGCGACATGCTGTCGGTTGCCGAAATGGAGTCCGGGTCTCTAAAGCTCCACGCAGATGACGTCCGGTTTGATGCCCTACTCGAGGAGTTGCGGGCCGACTACCAGGCGATGGCCAGGGAGAAGAACATCACGCTCAACTTCGACCTGCCACCGAAACTCCCTGTCATCCGCGGCGATCGGGACAAGATCGCGATGTCCCTGCACAACCTCATCGGCAATGCCATCAAGTACACACCTGCAAACGGAACCGTCGTGGTTACGCTTCAGGACACGCCGACTTCGGTGATGGTCATGGTGAAGGACAGCGGCATCGGTGTCGCCGCGGAGGAGCGGGAAAGGATCTTTGAGAAGTTCTATCGGAGCCGTGACCGCCGTATTGCAAAGATCACCGGCACCGGCCTGGGTCTTGCCATCGCTCGTGACGTGATCCGCCTGCACGGCGGCGACATCACCGTCGATTCCGAGTTGGATCAAGGCAGCACGTTCACCCTGACGCTCCCCCGGCTGGCCCAGGCCGCCTGACGCACGACGTCGTCGACGGCGACGCCAGGAGAATACGCGGCATGGAAATCCGCGAGACCAAGCACGGCGCCATTACCATCCTCAAACCAATCGGGCCGCTGGTCCAGGGTGAGGCACAGGTTTTCTCGCAGCGTATGGCGGTAACGTGGACCCGATCACTCGGGCGCAGCGTCATCGATGCCTCCGCTATCCCGTTCCTCGACAGCGCGGGCCTGGAGGCGCTTGTCGCGGCCGCCGAGCAGGTCAACGAAACCGGGCAATCGCTCAAGATCGCTGCCGCGGGTGAGACACTCCGCGAGGTGTTCGATCTTACCGACGTCACGCCGCTCTTCGAGCACTTTCTCGAGGTCTCCGATGCGACGAGGAGCTTTGTCGCTGCCGGCCAGGGCTCCCTCCCGGCATCAGCCGATGCGTCATCGCTGGTCACCGTTCCTTCCGGTCGGGCCCTCCGTGTAGGTGAAGCGCTGGTCGAAGACGGGGTCCTCTCCAACGAACAGTTGCAGCAGGCCCTCGCGGCTCAACGAGGAACCGGTCGGATGCTGGGAGAGATGCTCGTTGAGCAGGGAATCGTCAAGCCGAGCTCGCTGGTAAGGTCTCTGGCACGACGTCTTGGCGTCAAGGGCTGCCATCTGCGCCACGGCCTGATCGATCCCTCGCTGCTAAAGTTGATCGGGGCCGAGGAGGCGGAGCGGCTGAAGCTCATCCCGATGTTCCGGGTCAAGGGCACCCTGACAGTGGCGATGGCCGAGCCGCAGTCCCTTCCCGCGATCGACCGGCTTAAGAAGGTCACAGGCCTCAAGGTCCGATCGGTGCTTGCCCTTGAGAGCAACGTTCTTGAATACATCAAGAAATACGCGGGCGGCGATGTTGATGTCGAGGCATTCCTGACATCGCTGACCGACTCCGACGTGCGTGTAGTCGAGCGAGAGACCGTCGACGAGGGACCGGCCACCGATCTCGACAAGATGGTCGCCGGCAATCCAATCGTGAACTTGGTCAACGTGGCCCTGCTGACGGCCGTCAAGGATGGAGCCAGCGACATCCACATTGAGCCGGAGAAGAGGGGAACCCGAGTCCGCTACCGGATCGACGGGGCGCTCCGCGATCTCATGAAGCCGCCGGCGGGCATGCACGCGGCGATCGTTTCCCGCGTGAAGGTCATCGGCAAGATGGACATCGCCGAGAAACGGCTGCCCCAGGAGGGCCGCGTTCACATCATCGCCGAAGGCCGCGAGATTGACCTGCGTGTGTCCAGTATGCCGACGCTGCTGGGCGAGAAACTCGTCCTCCGCGTGCTCGACAAGCAGAACCTGAAGGTGCGACTCGAAGACCTGGGCTTCCGCGCGGACGCCCTGACCACCTTCCGTTCGATCTTGGACCGGCCGCACGGGCTGGTGCTGGTCACCGGGCCGACCGGAAGCGGGAAGACGACCACGCTCTATTCAGCTCTCGATCTCCTCCGCGACCCAGAAACAAACATCGTGACCGTTGAAGATCCGGTCGAGTACCAGCTCGACTTGGTCAACCAGATCCAAGTCATGGATCAGATTGGCCTGAACTTTGCCCGGGTGCTGCGCAGCACGCTCCGCCAGGACCCGGACGTGATCATGGTCGGAGAGATCCGAGACGAGGAGACCGCACGCGTCGCGGTCCAGGCCGCCCTGACCGGCCACCTCGTGCTGGCAACCCTGCATACCAACGATGCCCCCGGCGCGGTGACCAGGCTCGTTGACATGAACGTCAAGCCGTACCTGCTATCGAGCGCGATCAACGGCGTGGTGGCCCAGCGGCTCGCGAGGACGCTGTGCCAGGCCTGCATTACGAACTACTACCCATCGGCGGATGTGCTCGCGGACGCGGGGCTCCCCCACATGACGGGCCGCCCATTCCGGAAGGGAACCGGCTGCCGGCAGTGCCACGACAGCGGATTCCAAGGCCGGCTGGGAATCTATGAGGTCATGGAGGTCACGCAGGAGCTTCGGCGTATGGTCCACAACAGCGCGCCAAGCCATGAGTTCAGGGCCAAACTCGCCGAGAAGGGCTGGCTGCCGCTCAGGCAGGAGGGCGTCATGCTGGCCCTGGACGGCAAGACGAGCCTTGAGGAAGTCCTTCGCGTCACCCACACCGACGATGATGCTACGAACCCGACCGTGGCAGCCCCGGTGAAGGAGGCCGCGTGAAACTCGTGTATCAGGCCTACAACCGGCTCGGGGAGGCGGTCAGCGGTGAGATCGAGGCCGCCAGCGCGCACGAGGCCACCGAGGCCCTGTATGCGACCGGTGTGTACGTCACTGGCATTACCTCGGCAGCGACCGCCGACATGCCAAAGGCTCAGTTTCGGTTCAGCCTGGGCGGCAACCGCCTGAAAACTGTCGCATCGGCCACCCGTCAACTCGCGGTGCTCACATCGACCGGAACAAGCGTGGTGCAGGCCCTTGCTGCCGTTGAGCGTCAGCTTGACCGATGCCAGTTCCGAACGGTCATTGCCGACGTGCTCAGGCGTGTCGAAGAGGGCGAACCCCTCTCGGACGCCATGTCGCACCACCCCGCATACTTCGACGCCGTGTACCGCAGCCTGATCGCGGCGGGTGAGGCCAGCGGTCAGCTCTCGGTCATGCTGGACCGGCTCGCCCAGATGACCCGCAAGACGCTGAAGATCAGGAACACCGTGACCGGGGCCCTCGCCTACCCCATCATGCTCATGACCATGTCGGTGGCCGTGGTCATCACAATGCTGGTCGGGGTCCTGCCCCGCTTTGCCGGTCTGTTTCAGACGCTCGGCGCCAAAGTGCCCGCCTCGACTCAGATGTTGCTCGACGTGAGCGATTCGCTGACCGGATACTGGTGGGCGTACCTAATCGCCGCGGGGCTGGCCGGCGGCACCTTGGCCTGGTTCATCAGGTCCGAGCGCGGCCCACGAACCTGCGAAGCGCTTGCCATGAAGTCCCCGGTGGTTGGACCCTTCCTTCGCTCCATGGCGACGGCCCGCCTTGTCCGCACGCTGGGCGTGCTCAGCGAAGCAAAGGTTCCGCTCCTGGACGCGATCGTGCTCACGCGCGACGCCGCGGGGAGCGACCCGTACCGCCGACTCATGGACAAGGCGGAACAGGCCGTGATTCATGGAAAGCCGATCAGCTCGGTTATGCGGGAGAACCCGCTTATCTCGCCCGCGGTGTACGAGGCGTTCGTCACTGGCGAGCGATCGGGGCAGGTGGGACCGATCCTGGTCAATCTGTCGGAGTTCCTGGACGAAGACAACGAGGTTGTCGTCAAGTCGACGATGAGCCTGATCGAGCCTGCAATCCTTGTCGTGCTGGGCGGCATCGTCGGTTTCGTAGCATTGAGTATCTTCCTTCCGTTGTTTGACCTCACGGCTGCCGCCGGATCAGGGGGTGGATGAGTGACACTGGTACTCCCACCAAGCCCGTTCGGACTCGATCTTGCCGCCGAGACCTTCCGCGCTCTCCAGATCGAGCGACGCGGAAGTCAATATGCGATCGTCGCGGCCGCGGTGGTAAAGCGGCTGGATCCCGGGCTCGCGATCCCCTCGGACCGCGATACGGCCCGGCTCGTCGAGGTGCTCGAACGGCAGGGGTTCGTCGGCACCAGCACTGTGATCTCCCTTCCGGATCCCACCCTCATCGCGACGATGTTTGAACTTGACCAACAGGCTACGGTGCCGTCTTCATCCGGCGCCGCACTCGGCGTCATCTCCCGGGTTGAGCTCGGGCGTGCGGCGGGGTGCGGGCCACAGGAGGTTGAGTCGGCGAGTTGGCCTCTGCCTCGCCCCGCCCGATCGAAGGCCTCCACTCCGATTCTGGCCCTCGGCTGCACCCACCGTGACGCGGATGCGTTGCTCAACGCCCTGGAGTGCAAAGGGCTCGAGGCGGTCGCATTGGAACCGAGGCCGCTGGCACTCGCAAGGGCTATGCGAACGCTGGCGCCGTCGTCCAAGCACATCGTGGCGAATGTCGACATGGATTGGAGCGACACCACGATTGTCCTGAGTTACAACGGTGCCATCGTGTATCAGCGATCGACGACAGAAGTCGGCGCACCGCCGATCCTCGATCTGGCGTCCCGTCAGTTGGGGTTCAACGGATCCCTGACTCGGCGTGCCCTGGTACGGACGGGCACGAGTACTGATGGCCAAGCCGCTCAGCCCGTAGATCGTTCCGTGGATGCGCTTGTGGCCGAGCAGGGCGAGTCGCTGGCCCGCGAGTTGAGCATGGCACTTTCCTACGTGCTGCACCGCTATCCAGAGGCCAGCGTGGACCTGGTGCTGATGTCGGGCGACGCGTGCGGTATCCGCGGGCTTGCGCTCGCGTTGGAGCAGCGTCTTCACACACCGATCCGCATCGCGGATCCACTCGGAGTACTTGCGGGAGGGGACGGCTACAGCGGAGTCTGCCCGTCGGCGCCGCTCGCGACAGCACTGGGTCTGGCGCTCCAATCGGGATTCACCTCATGATGACGGCCAACCTCATCCCCGCCCGGCGACTCAAGGTCACAGCAGCCCGCCGAACGGCCCGCCGATGGATCATCGGAGGAACGCTGTACGCGATGGGGCTCGTAGGCGGACTGGGCGCCGCCTCCGCGGCATGGAGTACGGAGAGCACAGACCTGGAATACCGCCTTGCCGAACAGCAATCACGCCTGAAATCCCGTGAAGCTGAGTCGCACGGTCTGTCGCGTCGGATCGATGATCTCAAGCGGCGCCTTGCAGCCAATCGTGCGGTCACGGAGCAGCCCGACTGGAGTGTCCTGCTTTCGCTGCTCGCCGAGTGCCTCGGTGATGATGCGGCCCTGCGCCGGTTCCGGCTCCGTGTGGAGCAGCCTCCGCCTCCCGCCAAACCGACAGGCGATGCGGCCTCGGTTCCGCCAGCCCGTGCCACCACCACGCTCTTTGTCGTGCAGATCAGCGGCATCGCGAAGGAACAGAGCGTCCCGCCGCAGCTCGTCCAGAAGCTCCAGGACTCTCACCTGTTTGATACGGTAAAACTGCTCGAAACACGCCTTGAGCCGAGCACCTCGGGCGTTCAGCTTGTCGCGTTCGAGGTCGAGTGCCGCCTGGGAGGCCAGAAGGAATGAAACTGCCTTCCACAATGAGCAACGAGAGTGTCACAGCCGCTGCGATCGCGACACTCGCGGCCGCAACCGCGGTGGCATATTTTGCCGGCCTGGCCCCGATTCTGCGGTCGAAGTCGACCTACTCCGCAGCCCAATCGGCGCTGGCCGAGGCGCAGTCGCAGATCGGCAGCCTTGGTTCCATGATCGGCACCCAGCAGAGCGAGGAGGCGAGACTTCAAGCCGACCTCGACGCCTCCCCGGTCCGCCTGCACCCGGCAGGGAGGATCAACGAGTGCATGTCGCAGCTCACAGCGCTTGCAGCAGAGACAGGCATCGTTATCGAGAGCCTGCAGCAGAGCCCGCCTACCTACAAAGAGCGGTTCGGCACGGTCCCGATCCGGCTCCAGGCACGCGGAACGTACTCCCAGTGCACCTACTTCATCCGCAAGATCACCGCTCGCCACGACCTGGGCACGTCAGCCATCGATCTGTCCGGTAACGGCAGCGATGCCAATAACTCACCGTTGATCGTGCTGGACTTACTGTGGTACGTGGCGCCACCGGAACAGCGCACCTGACTTTTCTGCCGCGGCCCTTGCATCCGCGCCGGGTGAATCGTCAGTTCACCCATCATGAGCAAGAAGAACACCCGCCGTATGTTTGGCGCAGCCCTCGGGATCACCGTGGGCGCGTTCCTCGTGGACCGCCTCTTTCTGGGTGGTGGAGCCGGCCCGGAGTCCGCCGCCGCATCGCCTGTCGAGGCGATCCAGGTTGGCGCCAAGCCGAGTGACAAGCCGGAGATCTCGCCTCGGGTAGATTCCGCCGCGGCTCTCGCTTCAAAGCTCCGGGAGATCGCGGCATCAACGGAGTCGCCCACAGTCCGCGATGCGTTCCGCCTGGGGAAAGCTGCGTCCAAGACCGATAACAACGAAGGACCGCTCACCGCCCTCGATGACAAGGCCGCGGCAGCGTTCACGTCGAAGTACACGCTCCGCGGCGTCATTGAGTTCGACGGCTCACCAATTGCCGTGATCGGAGACCGCCACTACAAGGTGGGAGACGTGCTGGACGAGTTTACGCTCGTCTCTGCGTCGATCCCCACGCGCAACGACCCGACCGCCGCCGCGGTATTCGAGTCCGAGAACACCAGAATCACGCTGCATGTTCCTCTGCAGAAGGCCAGCCGCCCTTAACTCAGGTCAGGTTGCTGTCGATAGCACTTCAAGCCGCGCGAATGGACGCGGCCTAAGCACGATTCTTCACGAAGAAGAGGAGCCGCCCAATGGCCGTTGCGATGCGTACCAAGCCCCGTGCGTTCAGCCTTGTCGAGTTGGTCATTGTGGTGGTGATCATCGGGATCATCGGCGCCATCGCCATCCCGCGGCTCAGCCGCGGCAGCACCAGCGCCTCGGAGAACGCCCTTCGCGGCAACCTATCGGTCCTCCGCCGCGCAGTGGAACTCTATGCCGCCGAGCACGACGGCAAGTTCCCCACCGATGTCACGAGCATCACGAACCAGCTCATCCAGTACTCGGACGCGTCCGGCGCCGTCTCGGCAACGAAGACACTGACCCATGTGTACGGCCCCTACATCGCCCGCGAGATTCCCGCCCTGCCCATCGGCTCCAACAAGGGCCAGCGGGCGTTTGTCGCGACACAAGGCGGCACGACCGCGGGCTGGGTCTACGACAGCGCGACTGGGGCCATTACGGCGAACCTGCCCGCCACCGAGAAGGACACCGAAGGCAACGCGTACAGCACGTACTAAGTCCCTAACTCCTGTGCCGCACCTCTCGTCGCCCAATCACCACGGTGGTTGGGCGGCTTTGTTCCAGCCCTCCCCCACTACAGCCCGAGCGTCACGATGATCCCCAAACACGAGTCAGGACCTCACGCCGCTGGCCTGGCATGCCGCAGCGCGGCCGTCTCGCATCGTGCGTTCACTGTGTTCGAACTGGTCATCGTGCTTTCCCTCGCGGCCGTCCTGGCCGCGGTAGCTCTCCCGCGATTCGCGGCCGCGACAGCCCGCTACCGGGCGGATCTCGCAGCCCAGCGGATGGCCATGGATATCGAGCGTGTCCGCGTAGCCTCTCGCATCTCCAGCCGAGACATCACGATCAGCTTTCTCTCCGGCGGACGCGGGTACACCGTGTCCGGGGAGGCCTCGCTCGACAAGCCCGGTCAAGGCTACGAAATCGTCCTGACCGGCGAGCCGTACCACGCCTCGATCCAGTCCGTGGACTTCGGTGGAAGCAATGTGATCCTGTTCAACTACATGGGCGTAGCAAAGAGCAGCGGCGAGGTCATCGTCGCGGCCGGCGGGGAGCGTCGTCGGGTTCTCTTTGATTCGACGACCGGAACGACGTCAATCGTCGGCGCCGGCACCCTTCGCCACACTTCGGCAGGCAGCGGCGTGACGGAGCTGCGGCCATGATGCCCCGTCACACCAGTCGATATGGTTGTAGTCCACGGCCGGGCTTTACGCTCGTTGAGGTCGTGCTCGCCGCCGCGATCGTTGGCATCCTGGTCGCAACGCTCGGGTCGGTCATGCTCATCTCAGCCAAGGCGATCGACCAGTCTGCGACCGTGGCGGGGCGCCAGCTCTCCGCGGCGAGCGTGATTGACGATATCAAAGCGGACATTCAGGTGGCCAGCCAGATCGACGATGCTTCATCAATCGCTATCTCTCTGGTTGTACCTGATCGCGACGGCGATGGCAAGCCCGATTCGGTCCGATACGAGTGGTCAAAGTCGAGCCGCCTTCTGACACGCACGCACAACTCGGGGACCCCTGTGCCCATTGCTCGTGAGGTCCAGGAGTTCGCTCTTGGGTACACGACAAGGTCCACCCCACCCATGTCGACCAGCGCGCCAGGCACCCTTGCGGCGTTTGACCATGCCCTGCTGGCAAGCAAGAAGAACTACGAAATCAAGTCCGACAGGTGGGCCGCTCAATACGTCCAACCCGAGTTTCCAGCAAGCGCTGTCGAATGGAGCATCACTGCCGTACGGCTCAATCTGAGGCAGCATGGCGGCAACAGCGGCTCGATGTGGATTCAGATCGTCGCGGCAGACGGCGATCGCCTGCCAACCACACGTGTCCTAGGACAAACAGCGGTGCCGATGTCGTCTCTGTCGGGATCGTACTCCACGAAGACCTTAGATATCGGCCCGATTACCGGGCTTGTCCCCGGCCAGAGCGTTTGCATCCGCCTGATTCACTCGAGCGGCGACACCTGCGATGTCGAGTACGAAGAACTGTCCGGCGGCTTGGCCAACGGCACGCACATGATGACCTCCTCGAATCAGGGCTCCACGTGGACCATTCCTTCGGACGATCTCGACCTGAGGTTCGCCTTGGTCGGGACCGTCTCGACTCGCAATGACTGCAAGACACCATGATTCGGCAACGACCGCACCACAACCGGCCGGCTACAGCCGGGTTCAGCCTCGCTGAGGCCGCGATCGCCACAGTGATTGTCGGCGTTCTTGTGGTCGCCTCGCTGCGAACGGTCGGCGCTGCCATCTCGTCCACTCGGCGTCACGCTGACATCCGGACCGGCGAATGCTTGGCACGGGATCTGATGGCCGAAATCATGCAAACGCGGTACAGCGAACCGTGCGCGACTCCGCTGTTCGGTCCCGAAGTCGGCGAGTCGTCGCGATCGGCCTGGGACGATGTCGACGACTACAACGGGTACGTTGAAAAGCAGCTCACCGATCGCGCCGGCGGATCTTTGGCGGCCGGCGCTGGCTGGCAGCGGGCGGTCGCGGTCGCAAGGGTCTCACCAACCGACCCGATGGGGTCCGCGTTGAGCACCGATCTCGGCTTGAAGCGCATAACCGTAACCGCCACCAGCCCGCGGGGCGGCGCGGTCACGCTCGTTGGATTCCGGTCGCCGCAAGGCGCCTTTGACTTCGTTCCAGATCCCGGCGCCACCGTCACGACGGGCGTCACCATCACACTTCAACTCGGCACCGATGCGGCGCCGGTCACTTCAGCTACCGGCACGCTCAATCTGCCTTTTCAATGAGCTGAGACTGCGACATGACTCCACCCCACGCTATCACTGCCGCACGTTGCTGCCGCCACCGCCGCCGCATGCCGCGCGGCGGCATCTACATCCTCGTTCTCGGGCTGGCCGCCGTGTGCGCACTCATCGGAGCATCCGCAATCGCGGTGTCGAGACTCTCGACACGAACCGTGGCTGATCTTCGTGACTTTGATGAGTGCAGCGTCCTGGCACAGTCCGCTGTTGACCTGGCCCTTGCCCGTGTCAACGCCAATCCGACGTGGCGGAGCACCACCGTGAGCGGAGCAATAACCGGACCGGTGACGCTTGGACGTGGCAGTGTCTGGTACAGCATCTCCGATCTGACCGATGGCAACCTTGGTAATAACGTTGTTGATCCCGCACAGGTCTTCGCCGTCGCAAGGATCGGTCGTGCCGCACGGGCCCTGGCGGTTCAAGCCTCGCCGTCAAGCCTTTCCCCTGTGAGTGCCCTTCAATGCAGCCTCTACGCCAGCGCTGGGCTGAATGTGAACGCTGACTTCTCGGTCAGTGGCGGTCCGGCGGCCACCGGGGGCACCGCCACGATCGCTGGAGGAAAGAAACTCACAGGCAACCTGGATGCGTCTCTGCTGCTGATGTTCGGATCCATCGACGGAACAGCCTCGGCGCCGGTGAGCGCCCGCAGCATGCCTCCCGCCTCGGTCTACGATGCCTACCTCGCCAGGGCAACCACGATCCCATGGTCCAACCTGGCGATGGGAACCATTACCACCGGCGTTCTCAGCCCTGGCTGGAATCCCTACGGCGCCAAGAACGCGAACGGCATCTACGCGATTGATGTTCCGGCAGGGAACACGCTGACGATCCGTACCTGTCGGCTGGTCGCTACGCTTGTCGTCAATCTTGGAGCGGGATCGAAACTCTCCGTGGTCAACTCGGTTGTTTGGGATCCCCCCTCGGCCACCCAGCCTTCGCTTATTGTCCGAGGCACGGCGCTGGCTTCGATCGACTTTGTGGGCACCAGCACAGCGCTCAAGGAATCCTCCTGGAACTACAACTTCAACCCGCCGCACACACCGTACCAGGGAGTCTCGAACACGACGATGAACGACTCGTTTTCGTCGGAACTCCACGGCGTGTTCCACGTCATCGGATCGCTGACGACAACCAGCGTCGGAGCCGATCTCAAGATAGTCGGCTGCCTGATCAGTGATGGCACCGTCACGGTCTCGGGCAAGAACTCTTTGATCAAACTTGATTCCGCGATCGGTGCTTCCCCACCCGTTGGCTATTGGTCGGGAGGAGCGATGACTGCCGTGCGAGGAACGTGGCAGTGGCAGCAGGTGCCGTAAGTTGATGCCAACTTGGCTTATGCAGCCTCTCGCGGCATGACCACGGTCTGCGAACGGTGCTTCGCCACCATCTCGTCATAAACCGCGAGGTCCAGGCTGAGGAAGAGCGGCACCAGCGCCGGGTCAAACTGCAGGCCCGCCCCCTTCGAGATCTCGCCCAGCACCCGCTCCCGCGGCATCGCGGACCTGTACGACCGGTTGGAACTCATCGCATCGAATGAATCCGCGACCGCCAGCAGCCGGGCGACGAGCGGGATCTGCTCAGCTTGAATGCCCGCCGGGTACCCGCGGCCGTCCCACCTTTCATGATGGTACAGCACGCCCGGCAGCACGTCGTCGAGCGTGGGAATATCCCGCAGGATGCGGTGGCCGATGGTTGGGTGGAGTTTGATCAGTTCAAACTCGTCGTCCGTAAGCCGCCCCGGCTTGCACAGCACCGACTCGGGAACGCCGATTTTGCCCACGTCGTGCAGAAGGCCGGAGATGCGGACCCGCTCGGCCTCGGCCTCGCTCAGACCCGCGGCAATTGCGAGGCGCTGGGCCAGGTACGCGACCCTCTCGGAGTGGCCGCAGGTGTAACTATCCTTGGCATCGATCGACGCGGTGAGCGCCTCGAGTGTCCCGATAAACATCTGGTGCTGCTCTGCGTAGAGCCCGGCGTTCTCGACAAACACGCCCATGTAGTCCGCAGCGGCATCCAGCAGTTGGGTCTCGTAGTTGCTGATCTCGGGGTCCTCGCCGCCCTTGTTGCCGGCAAGAATCGCGCCGATGACGCGGCCCTCCCGGGCAATTGGGTGCGCCAGCACCTGCGACCCGACCATGACCGACAGGAGCGCCCCGTCGGACGCCGGGAGCAATGTCCAACGATCCGGCTGCATCCCCCCTACCAGCTCGGTGACCTGGCGGTCAAACTCGGTGATCGGACACGGCAAGGCTCCATCCAACGTGAGCAGCCCACGCAGACGCGGGGCGACCTTGGAATCATCAATGAACTTCACCGCGATCCAGCCGAAAGGCATTGTTGCGGCGAGTTCGGCGCAGGTGGTCTTGACGAAGGCCTCTGGGGCCTTCAGCCCGCTCATCGACCGACCGAGGCGGTAAAGGAGACCGATCTCCTCGTACATCTCGGTCAGCTGCACGCCATGCTCGCCGAGCGCCGCCCGGTCGCGAGTCGTCTGTGAGAGATCGTCACGCATCCATCCCAGCGCGGTGGCGACTCGGTCGACGCCCCGTTCCGGGAAGCAGGCAAGCGGTTCCATGGCTCGCCTTGTATCCGACGCATCGAGCCCGGCGGCGCGGCAGGTGCTCTCAAAGTACTCCGATACGAACAGCTCCGGACCGATCATCATGGCCACAAGGAGTCCGAGTGATCGCCGAGACTGCTTCTCCTCCAAAGCGACGAGCGTGCAGCCCTCGGCGAGCGTATGCCGTTGCCACGGTCGTTCGGTTCGCGAAGACACGAGCGACAGCACCTGGGCTTTGATCGCGTCCGATCCGAGCCACGCTCCTGCCGTCCCGGTCTCGGTGGGCCCCTCGACAAGCTTACCGCTTGAATCAAATACCCAGCTCGGCAGGCCGAGCGCTGCGCACCGACCGCGAACGGCCGGGATCGCCGATTGGCCCTTCGGTTGTACGCGATGTGAGGCGCCGATGGTCATGCCGCGGCCGCCTCGTTCTCTCGCAGACCCAGTATCGCCATGACACGATCGAGCATCTCACGAGGGGCAAACGGCTTGCACATGATCGATTTGATATTGGTGCGAGCCCGCTCGTCCTCGGACACCAGGTGTCCGCGCGCGGTTACCATCAGGACCGGCACGGCGGCCAGCCGCGGGTTCTCCCGCAGGCGGTACGCGAGCTCGAGCCCAGACATGTAGGGCATCTGGAAATCCGTCACAATCAGGTCGGGAACCTGCTCGCAGGCGGTCTCATAGGCCTCCTCGCCGTCGTTGGCGATCAGCACATTGAGTCCGGCCTGGCGCAGTTTCAAGGACACCACGTTCGTCACGTGGCTCTCGTCATCGACCACCAGCACGGTTGGTGCGTTCATCGAACCTCCCGGGTCAGCCCATCTCCATTCAGGATCGGCTGATATCCGGTGTCGCTCAAACCGGCGGAAGGCGAACGGGCGCTGATGAACGGTTATCGGTCTGTATCCTGGCCTCAACCAACCGCCTGTCACCCCAGGTGCGAGCGCTATTGCCGGCGTGGTCATCAAACAGCATGGCCGTTGCAGCACGCCCGCGACGGATCTCCTCGATCACTCCGGAATCCCGCGTTGCAGCGGCTGCGATCTCGCGGAGCATCCGGTCCCGATGGACTTGAGGCGCTGGCGTCTCCAGCGCCGGCACGGCCACCCTGAGAGCCGTCCATCCTGAGTTTTGGTTTCGGAGTGAATCGCGCGTCGCCTCGAGCAGACCCCAGCCGGGAGGAAGCTCTCGGGCCCGGATCATCCCAACCGGCGCTGCCAGGAACGCCGCGTCGGCAATGCGGTACCGCGACATCGCCCAGAACTTGGTTCCACCGTGGATCGCATTGTCCAGCATGCGAAGCTCACGCAGCACAGCCCTGTAGGTTGGAAGGCGGCTGGCGGAATAGTCCCACTCTTCAAGGTCGTGAAACAACGCCGTCCCGGATCGCCGCAGATGCGGTTCGTTCGCTCGAATGAGTTCGACTTCGAGCCGGTTGCGCACAACGTGGAGGCGCCGCCGAACCTCAATGAGACGCTCCGTGTCATTGGTCTCCCTCAGAAAGTCGGAACGGGACTGTTTGCACTCGACGACGATGGTCTTCGAGCGCGGGCCGCGTTGAATCACGGCGCCAATGACTCCAGCGAGAGCTCTGGTGGAGGTCGGAATTGGATCGAGGTACCCTGCAGCATCCGCCCGGTATCGTGAAGCCGGGCACCGAACCTCGCACGCCACAGCAGCACACCCCTGAGCCAAGAGAAAGTCAGCCGCGAGCACCTTGAGCCTCGCGTGGATGAGTGATTCCATACGGTCTCCGATTCCCGTCGGCACCCAGCATATCGACCGGCCCAAATACGAACAAATGTGCCCGCCACACGCGTACGCACCCCCGCCTGAACAAATGGGGCATGTGAGCGGTTGATTGATCGCTATGCTAGAGGTGCCCCCCGGGTTCCCGGGGGATCAGCGTCGCATGGCACACGGAGTGCTTATGAGGGATCGGCCTACAACGACGCACGCCGGCTTGTGGTCGCAGAGGCGATGCGCGTTCACCTTGGTCGAAGTCCTCTTCACGGCAGCCATTATTGCGGTGTTGCTGTCCTTGCTGCTGCCGGCAATGCGGCAGACGATTGCCTCGGCACGTTCGCTCAAATGCCAAGCCGCCCAGCGAAGTGTGGCCTTCGACTTCCAGATCTTCGCCGACGATCGTCTTCATGGAAGTCGGCAAAACGACGACGAAGAGATTCCTGGCTTCTTCAGAGCCGAGACGTTTCAAAACTCGCAGTATGGGCTCGATCGATTCTGGGCATACGGGACACAGAATGTCGTCGCGCTGCCTGATGCGAGCGGGCGCGATCCGATGAGGTGCCCCGAAGTCCGGGGCGAGATCAGCATACGACGGGCGACCCCGTGCACAGCGGGGGCGTTCAGCCCGGCCGACCGGCTCTCGTTTACGTTCAACTATCGCCTGCACCGGCCCGCGACCGGTGGGCTTCCAATCCGGCTCAATGGCAGGATCCTCGACCAGGTGAGCGTGCCTCTGTTGTGGGATGTTGACGCCGTCGAGGCCAAGCGCCGCGGGGCCATTGCTGTCTTCTCGGCGCCGGCCATGGGCGCCACCTCCGGCGCGCTGGCCGGCAACGCACTGTGGTTCCCCGGCCTGCGGCACGCTGGCACGGCGAACTTCGCGTTTATTGACGGGCACGTCGAGTCATCCGCAATGCCACTGGATGAGGCTGGCTGGGCTTGGTCGTACCAACCACGCTGAGCCCCCGGACTCCGAGCCGCGATGTCCCTGCTCTCACGCTTCGCGATCCTGTTCGGCATGATCGGCGTCGCCGTCGTCGGCAGCCTTTATGCTGCGTGGTGGGTCATCGATGTCCGCGACCAGACAACTATCCGTCCGGCCGCGGCAAGCGCCGGGGTGCTGCGTGGATTGGGCGCCATGAAGGAGCACGTCGAGGCCATCAACGCCGGCGCCGGCGGGCGATCACGTCTGGCGAGAACCCGGGGGGATTCCGGTGCTCCGCCGAGCGGCTCTGGCGAACCTGATCGCGCGACCCTGACCGCCGATACCGAAGCGCTGGTCGCGCGACTCGCCGATCTTGAGAGCAACGAGTGGTATGTCTCCCGAGTGGGCCGAAGCACCGCGCTGAACATCGCTGCGAGAGTTGAAGAATGCCGCACCGGCGTCGACGCCCTGCTCCGCGATGCCGGCCCGGCGGACCGGGCGGGGGTGTTCGCGGCCACAGCCGATCTGCACGACCTGATCGAACTGGCCGAGCGGCACATCCTGAATGACACCGGCCAGATCGTCGCGTTCGACGCCTCGCTCCTTCGCTCGCGGCTGCTCTGGATTCTCCGACTTTCGTTCCTCTGGGTGGCATTGATGGGAGCCTTGGCATTCCTCTTCGTCCGCCGGTGGATCCTCAGGCCTGTATCGCGCCTCCGCACGGCGGCCTCTCGCATCGGCGGCGGCGACTTCGACCACCGACTGCCCGTCGACGGTTCCGACGAACTCGCCCTGCTGAGCGCCGAGGTTAACCACATGGCCTCCATGGTCCGCACCCTTCTGAACGAGCAGATCGAGAGGGAGCGACTCGCGGCTATTGGTGAGATGGTGCGGCGGCTGGCGCACAACCTTCGCAACCCGCTGGCCGGGATCCGCGGCCTCGCCGAGCTCACTCGATCCGAACTGCCACGCGATGCCGCGTCAGCCGGACTCCGCGAGAATCAGCACCGCATCATCGCGGCTGTGGACCGGTTCGAGGGCTGGCTCAAAGAACTCCTCGGCGCCACGGCGCCGCTCAAGATCCAACGGGAGTCATCCGACATCGTGCCGTTGCTCGAAGGACTGACACACGTCCATCAACCCATCGCGCAGACCAAGGGCATCACGCTGGTGTTGAAATGCGACACCGCTCCCAGACTGGCGGTCTTTGATGCTCGTCACCTCGAGCAGGCCGTGTCCGCAGTCATCGCAAACGCGATCGACGTCTCGCCGCCCGGCGGAACCGTGACGATCTCAGCCTCCATCCCGCCCGGACCCGCTCCGCGCGAATGGTGGATCCAGGTCTCCGACCAGGGGCCCGGAGTGCCTCCTGAGCTGATCACCAGAATCTTCAACCCATACTTCACCACCAAGCGTGACGGCAACGGCATTGGACTTGCAGTGTGCCAACAGGTTGTCCGCGCCCACGGCGGTCGCGTGACCGTCGAGGATGCAGCCGTGACCGGTAATCACGGCTTTGGCGGGCCGGGAGCGACCTTTACGATCCGGCTTCCGTATGGAATCTCGGGTGCCGAAGGCGGCAACCAGTTGGAGTTGAATGCCCTAGGAGCAACAGGTGGCGAAAATTCTCGTCATCGAGGATGAACAGAATCTACGCCTCGCGATCAATCGCACCCTTACGAAATCAGGACACGAGGTTTCGGAAGCCGGCTGCCTGCGAGACGCGAGGGCACATCTGGCGCGCGCCGAGTTCGACCTTGTGCTCACCGATGTGATGCTGGGCTCCGAGACCGGCCTCGACCTTGTCCGTGAGTTGAGGGCAAGCCAGGCCAGCGGTGGGTTCGATGGGGTCATCGTTGTGATGACGGCCTACGGAACGATCGAGAGTGCAGTCGCAGCGATGCAGGATGGGGCCGATGATTACCTTCAGAAGCCCCTGAGCCTTGAGGAACTCGCCTTGCAGACCGACCGCTGGCTGGAGCGCCGGACAGCCAGTCGGCGCCTCCGACTGTACGAACGCATGGAGCAGGCTCGCGACCAATCCAACGAGATCCTCGGATCGAGCCCACCCTGGCGCCACACCCTATCGATGGCCGCGAAACTCGCCTCGATGCCGCTGTTGCCGGCGGGCGCCCACGAGTCGACGCTCCCCTGCATCCTCCTGCTCGGAGAGACGGGCGTCGGGAAAGGGGTGCTCGCTCGATACGTTCACGCTCGCGCCTGCGAGCACGAGGCGGCGCGCCCCGGAAGTGCCGGTACTTCAGGCGTGCCACCCTTCGTCCACGTCAACTGCTCCGCCCTGCCGCCGAGCCTCGTTGAGTCCGAACTCTTTGGGCACGAGAAGGGCGCATTCACCGACGCCCGCGACGCCCGTGCCGGGCTTTTCGAAATGGCCGATGGCGGAACGATTTTTCTTGACGAGGTCAGCGAAACCCCGATCGAGTTTCAATCCAAGCTCCTTCTTGTTGTTGAACGAGGCACGTTTCGCCGCGTCGGAGGAAGCCGGGAGCGCTCGGTCCAGGTCCGCATCATTGCCGCATCAAACCAGGACCTCGAGCAGCGCGCCGCAGCGGGGACCTTCCGACGGGACCTGCTCTACCGCCTCAACGCACTGACAATCAGGATTCCGCCACTCCGTGAACGCCCCGGCGATGCCGTCGAACTCGCCGAGGCGTTCGTCGCCCGGCTGGCCCGGCGCTACGGCCGCAAGCCGATGTCGCTGAGCGCCGCGGCCAGGGAAGCGTTGGCAAACCACAGCTGGCCTGGCAATGTACGCGAACTTGTAAACGCGATTCAGCGCGCCGTCATGCTGTGTGACGACCATGTGATCGAGCCCCACGATCTGGCGCTCCCGACGTCCTCGACACACTCATCGACGGAGTCGTTGCCCAGTCTCAATGGCCACACGGTTGCCGGCCCCTCTGCCGCGGCTGCCCCCGCGTCAGGGGCGGCGACCACCCAGTCGATTACCTTCGATTTCGACGCCGGTACCCATACCGCCGACGGCGTCGAGCGGGAGCTCATCATCCAGGCTCTCGCGCGGACCGGCGGCAACGTCTCCCGCGCCGCCCGCCTCATCGGCATGCAGCGAAGCAGCCTGCGATACCGCATCGACCGGTACCGGCTCGAGTCGCACACGAAGGAGGCTAGCCGAACGTGAGGTGCTGGCTCGCCCTCAGTGTGTTGCTTCTCATGGCCATGCCGGCCGTGGTGTTCGGCCGGTCCGACGATCCCGCGGTCTTCACGGATCCGGCCCAGGATGCGGTCATCCGCCGGACTGACAGCGGCGGCACAAGGCCGCTCCTCCCCGCGGCGACACTCCCCGATCTCCTGTCGTTGACTCTCAGAGGCTGGGTCCCCGCGTCGCCCTCGAACATCTTCGGCGGCTCGGCTCATGCCCAGGGCGGTTCGCATGTCCTCAGGATCGACATCGTGTTTGCCGGTCTTCTCAACCCGCCGGGTTCGATCGACCCGTTCGACTACAGCCCAACCCAGTACGGCCCCAGCCCGGTGTACGGATTCTTCGAGTTTGACGTCGACCGCGATCGCGATACTGGCGGCGAGATGACCGGCCCCGCCGTGTTCCGGTACCTGGCGAACGCTGCTCGCTTCGGCGGGTTGCCCACGGGCTCGATCGGTCAGCGTACGGCACGGCATGGGAACGACATTGACTTCAACTTCTTTTCACCCCCCTACTACGAGCGGTCCGGCGCGGACTTCACGCTCGCACTCTGCGGCTGCACGTCGTTTACCATTGAGTCTCGGACTGACATGTCCGACCTGATCTTCGGGCCGGGAGAGACGTGGACGCTGTGCGGACGCTTTTTCCAGCGTGCCGGTGGCTACCAGAACGCGAGTATCGTCACCGGCGGCAGCACCGTCGGCATGTACGATCCGATGGTTCGCCTGCAGTTCTCACACTCGCTCGCAACCGATCGCACCACCATATCCCTGGTCTTTCCGCTCGATCCGCAGGGCGCGGCGATGGTGACAGGTCAGCCGGTCCAACCCATTGATACTGTCATCGATACGCCCACCGGCGGCATCCCCAACCACTCAAGCATCCAGGAGGCCCTCGAGGACGTGATCCAGGGAGCCTTGGGCAACAATGGCGGGCCACTGAGCGGCCCCACATTCGTCCTGACCGACCGCTGGCGCAACGAGCAGGCGATTGATCAACTCAACTACACGCAGTGGCGCGCCTCGGCCATTGTTGGCACAACCTACGCCTTCTCCGGCGACGCTATCTACGTCTGGACCGACGTCGGCTTCGAGCAGGTTCGGGGCGACATGAACTCCGACGGACAGGCCAATCTCCTTGATCGTGACGCGGTCTCGGCCTGCATTGCCCAGTACGACGGCGGATGGAGCGACGCCGACGGCGTCGTGAATGGCTCGGTCCGGATCCCCGATTTCGCGTACAGCTTCAGCCATTGCGACATCAACGGGGACGGTCTCATCGACGCCGCCGATGTCGCGTTCTTCGGCACGTTCTGTGCCGGAGACTGGGACCGCAGCGGATCGACGACCCCCGTCGACATCGCCGCGTTCATTCAGGCGTGGGTCGCGGACGTGATTGCCAATACCACGGTCACCGATTTGAGCGAAAATGGCTCCGCCGGCCCGGAGGATATCGCCGCGTTCGTGCAGGCATGGCTGTCCTGCCTCTAGCAAGCCTGCAGGTCCGCACGCGAAGCCCAACCTCTTTGATCTATACTCCGCACGCCGCGATCCGGCTGAAGTGCAGCGCCCTCGCACGCTCGCGGAAACGATGCTCCAGCGCGATCCCCTCACCACACTGTTCATCTTCCTTGTCATCGTCCAGGCGGCGACACTCGCGGCGTTGCTGCTGCTTGGACAGTTTCAGCGTCAGCCCCGCCGCATCCTCCCGCACCGATTCGCAGCTGGACTGGGCCGGCTCGCACGGCGCCGCGTCCTTTCGCTCTTAGCCGTAGCACTGGTCAGCCTCTCGCTCGACGCGCTCGTCGCCGCCATCCACTGGCCCTGGCCTCGCGTGCAGGATGAGTTCTCGTACCTCCTCGCCGCCGACACCTTCGCGCACGGACGACTGACGAACCCGCCAAGCCCGATGTGGCCCCACTTTGAGACCGAGCACGTCCTCCAGCAGCCGACGTACGCCTCCAAGTACCCCCCGGCCCAGGGCCTCTTCCTAGCCCTAGGACAGGTCATCACCGGGGAGCCCCTTGTCGGAGCGTGGGTGGCGTCAGCCGCCGCATGTTCCGCCCTCTGCTGGATGCTCCGCGCCTTCGTCCCCGCGAGGTGGGCGCTGGTTGGCGGACTGCTCGCCTCGCTCCATCCGGGGATCGTTGCGTGGTGGGGCCATGGGTATTGGGGTGGCTCGGTCGCGTTCCTCGGCGGCGCCTTGATGCTCGGAGCCGCCCGCCGGCTCTACGACCGCCCGAGTACGGGCAGCAGCCTGGTCCTCGGTGCCGGGCTGCTGCTTCTCGCGAACTCCCGTCCGTACGAGGGCCTTGTCGCCTCACTCCCTGTGGCGCTGGTCCTGACCATGAGGTTCTTGTTCCGCCAAGACCGCCCCACACTCGGTTCGACACTCGGGCGGGTCGCCATACCGCTCACCACGGTGCTCGTCATCGGTGCCGGCATGATGGGAGCCTACAACCGGGCGATCACCGGCAGCCCGCTTCGCCTCCCCTACCAACTCCACGCCGCGACCTACTCGGCGACCCCCACGTTCCTGCTCGAGCCCCCGCCTCCGGTTCCAGAGTACCGCGACCGCAAGCTCGAGGACTTCCACGCAGGCTGGGAATATAAGACCTACGAGCAGGAACGGTCGCTCCGCGGCGCCCTTGTTGCCTCCGCCGACAAGCAGCGGATCTACTGGGCCTTTTACCTTGGCCCCGCTCTGTCCCTCTCGCTCGCGGGTCTCCTGCAGCGCCGCGCGTGGCGGCTCTCGGTCACGCCCGATCGCTGGGTGCGATTCGCACTCGGCACGATCGGCTTCTGCTTCACGGCCACTCTACTCACGGTCTGGTTCAACCCGCACTACATGGCCCCCTCGGCGCCCCTGCTGTTTCTGCTTGTTGTCGCCGGCCTGCGGCGACTTGCCGCCAATAGACCGCGCGGACCCAGTGTGGCTCGCGCCATCGTCGTCACACAGGTCGTCTCTCTTGCCTTCTCGCTCGGAGCCGTTCCCTATGTCTACCGGAACCTGGAATGGCCCGCGCATCGTCAACACCTCATCGACTCGCTCACCGCCCAGGGCGGGAAGCACCTGATCCTGCTGCGCCACGGCCGCGACTGCCTTCCCCACGAGGAGTGGATCTACAACGGCGCCGACCCGGACGCTCAGCAGGTGCTCTGGGCGCGAGAGCTCGACTCCTCGGCCGCCCACGATCTGGTCGGCCACTACCCCGACCGGACCCCGTGGCTCCTGCTCGCCTATCGACCAGACGCCGCTCTGCCAACGCTGGCTCCGTACGCCCTCCCGCCCGCCTGGCTCTACGACGCGCCCGCCTACCTCCCCGTGCCAGGACCGATTGGCCCAGTCGCAACACACGTGCAGAGCGAACTATCCGTGGCGGCGCCGGCAAACCGTAACGAACTCGTCATCCTGAGCGGAACGTCGCCAGCGTCCCGCGTCGACATTCC